>NZ_JBEZWU010000004.1:0-446738 GCF_040637655.1 Streptomyces sp. NPDC028722 | reverse complement strand
CCGGATCTGGAAGCACGGTAACGTGTGGAGGTGACCGGTACTAATAGGCCGAGGGCTTGTCCATTGATGCTCGCGTTCACTGTGTTGGTTCTGAGGCAACGACCGTTGCCGGTTTCTTGAGCAGAACACATAACAAAAAAGTGTGCTTGTTCGCTCGAAACCATTAGGGTTTCGGTGGTCATAGCGTGAGGGAAACGCCCGGTTACATATCGAACCCGGAAGCTAAGCCTCACAGCGCCGATGGTACTGCAGGGGGGACCCTGTGGGAGAGTAGGACGCCGCCGAACAATCTTTGGAGGACCCCTGGTCCCAGCGTTCAGCTGGGACCAGGGGTCCTTTCGTTTTTACTATGCTTGTGTACCGATGACAGGAGTCACCATGTCCACCAACTCTCCCGACGACCGACCGGAGCGCGACCAGCGGCGACGGGACAGTGGTGACCGGGGCGACCGCGGAGGCTTCCGGGGTGACCGCGGTGACCGCAGTGACCGCGGGGGGTTCCGCCGGGACAACGACCGCCGTGACAGCGGCCGTCGTGACGACCGTGCCGGCGCTCCCGGCCGGCGTGACGACAACCGCGGTGGCTTCCGCCGTGACGACCGCCGCGATGACCGGCGTGACGACCGCGACCGTAGCGAGCGCGGCGGCTTCCGTCGTGACGACCGGCGTGACGACAACCGCGGCGGCGGTTTCCGCCGTGAGGGTGACCGGACGTCGCGTCCGGCGTTCCAGCGTGACGACCGCCGTGAGGGCGACCGGGGTTCGCGTCCGGCGTTCCAGCGTGACGACCGCCGTGAAGGTGACCGGGGTTCGCGTCCGGCGTTCCAGCGCGACGACCGTGACCGTGGACCGCGTCGGGACGACCGTGGGGACCGCGGCTTCCGCCGTGACGACCGCGGCAGCGACCGTCCGTCGTACCGCCGTGACGACGACCGGGGCGGCGAGCGTGGCGGGGACCGGGGCGGCGACCGTCCCCCGTTCCGCCGCGACGACAACCGCGGTGGCTTCCGGGGCCGCGACGACCGCCGCGACGACAACCGCGCCGGCGGCTTCCGCCGCGACGACCGCCGTGACGACCGCCGTGGTGGCGGCTACGGCGAGCGTGGTGACCGTGGTGGTTACGCCGGCCGCCGTGACGACCGTCGTGAGGGTGACCGGACGTCGCGTCCGGCGTTCCAGCGTGACGACCGTCGTGAGGGTGACCGGGGTTCGCGTCCGGCGTTCCAGCGTGACGACCGTGACCGTGGACCGCGTCGGGACGACCGTGGGGACCGCGGCTTCCGCCGTGACGACCGCGGCAGCGACCGTCCGTCGTACCGCCGTGACGACGACCGGGGCGGCGAGCGTGGCGGGGACCGGGGCGGCGACCGTCCCCCGTTCCGCCGCGACGACAACCGCGGTGGCTTCCGGGGCCGCGACGACCGCCGCGACGACAACCGCGCCGGCGGCTTCCGCCGCGACGACAGTCGTGTCGAGCGACGCGACGACCGTCGTGGTGAGGACCGTGGTGGTTTCCGGGGTCGTGACGACCGTGGTGAGCGCGGCGGTTTCCGGCGCGACGACCGCCGGGACGACCGCGGTGGCCGTGGGCCGCACCGGGACGACCGCGGTGGCCGGCCCGGTGGCTTCCGGGGCCGTGACGACCGCCGGGACGACCACCGTGGTGGTGGCCGGTTCCGTGACGAGCGGGACCGGGACCGGGAGCCGATCAAGCGGCTGCCGATCCCGGAGGACGTCACCGGTGACGAGATCGACAAGGACGTCCGGCAGGAGCTTCAGAGCCTGCCCAAGACGCTCGCTGAGGACGTCGCCAAGAACCTGGTGATGGTCGCCCGGCTCCTCGACGAGGACCCCGAGGGCGCGTACGGCTACTCCAAGGTGGCCCTGCGTCTGGCGTCCCGCGTGGCCGCCGTACGGGAGGCCGCCGGGTTCGCGGCGTACGCCACCCAGAAGTACGCCGAGGCCCTCGGGGAGTTCCGGGCCGCCCGGCGGATGACCGGCACCGTGGAACTGTGGCCGGTCATGGCCGACTGCGAGCGCGGGCTCGGACGGCCGGAGAAGGCGCTGGACATGGCCGGCGCCCCGGAGGTGCACAAGCTGGACAAGGCCGGGCAGGTCGAGATGCGGCTCGTCGCCGCCGGCGCCCGCCGTGACATGGGGCAGCTGGACGCGGCCATCGTGACCCTCCAGAGCCCCGAGCTGGCCTCCCAGTCGGTGCAGCCCTGGACCGCTCGCCTGCGCTACGCGTACGCCGACGCGCTGCTGGCCGCCGGCCGGGAGCGCGAGGCACGCGACTGGTTCGCCAAGGCCGTCGAGGCCGACCGGGACAGCAGCACGGACGCCTCGGACCGACTGGCCGAGCTGGACGGCGTCGAGTTCGTCGACGCCCTGGCCGAGGATGAGTCCGAGCAGCCCGACGAGGTCGCTGAGTCCGTCGAGTCGGAGGAGACCGAGGAGGCCGACGAGGTTCAGGTGTCCGGCGAGCCCGCCGGGGCCGTCGAGCCCGCCGACGCCGAGGAGCCGGGCAAGCCCGTCGAGGCCGCGGAGGCCGAGGAGGTCGCCGACGCCAAGAAGGCTGAGGACGTCGCCTCCCCGGAGGCCGGTGACAAGGACTGACCCAGGTCGGTGACGAAGAGGGCAGGCTCCCCGGGGAGCCTGCCCTTTTTTTCGTGCCGTTTCCCTTTGCTGTGCCGTTGCTTGTGCCCGGTCAGATGTCCAGCGCGCGCAGTACCAGTCCCGAGGCCGGTTTCGGGCCGAACGACGTCGACTTGCGGGGCATCGTGACGCCCTGTCGGGCCAGGTCGCGGACGACCTCCTCGCGGACCGGGTGCATCAGGACGGCCGTACCGCCGTCGCGTTCCGCCTTCTCGACCGTCGCGGGCGTGTCGTGTATGTAGGCGATGTGCGCCGGGGAGTCCTCCGGGATCCGCCAGACGTGCTCCAGCAGGGTGGTGTGCAGGACCGTCGCGTCCAGGGAACGCCAGGCGGCCGGCCGGTCCGCCGGGATCGTCCGGGCCAGCAGGTCCGGATCCGGACGGTCCAGGAGGTGGAAGGCGCCGTCCCCGGCCAGCAGGAAGGCGTTGCCCTCGGAGGAGGCGTCGGCGAGCACCTCCAGGGCCTGCGGCAGCCGCAGGTCGAGGCGCTGTGTCCGGAACAGACCCGCCACGGCCGTCAGGGCGTCGGCGACCGGCAGGCCGTGCAGCAGCCGGTGGATGGCGCGCACCCGCAGCGGATAGCGGGCCGTGTCCACCAGGAGGACCAGGCCGTGGTCCCAGGGACTGGGGGAGGGGTGTTCGGCGCGCAGCCGCAGGTAGGTGGCCCAGCGGTGGTGGCCGTCGGCGATCAGGGCCTGCCGGCCGGCGAGGTCGGACCGGATGCGGGCGACGTCGCCGGGGTCGGTGACGGACCACAGCCGGTGGTGGAAGCCGTCCTCGGTGGTCGTGGCCAGCAGCGGCGGGCGGCCGGCCGTGCGTTCGACGACCTCGGCGGCGGTGCCGTCGCCCCGGTACGTCAGCAGCAGCGGCTCCAGGTTCGCGCGCGTGGCGCGCATCAGGGCGGCGCGGTCGGCGACCACGGGCGGCATGACGTCCTCGTGCGGAAGCACCACGCCCTCGGCGGGATCCGAGACGCGCAGGGTGCCGATGACCCCGCGCTGGAGCACGCCGTCGGTGTCCTGCTGCTCGTACACGTAGAGGCCGGGTTCCCGGTCCGCGGTGAGGATGCCCTCGTCCAGCCAGCGGCGGAGGGTGTCGGCCGCCTGCTCGGTGCGGGCGCTCGGGGTGCCGGCCTGGGGCAGGATCAGCCGGACGATGTTGTAGGGGTCGGCGGACTGGAGGTGGTGCAGGCCGTCGGGGCGCACGACGACGTCGTAGGGAGGGGACGTGACGGAGGCGAGGCTGCCGACCCGGTCGGGGTCGTAACGGAGACCTCGGAACGGTGTGAGTTCCAGGCCTCGGCGCGCCGTTGCCTCCGAGTGACCTGCTGTCTTCATCCCGGCATCGTACGTGGGGCCGGCGGCGTGCGGGATGATCGGGGGAAAGGCGAACGAACGAGGAGCGATGCGAAATGAGCCAAGGTGTCAGGACGAGGCCCGAGGGCAGTGAGCGGCCCCTGAACGAGGCGTACGACACGGCGCTCCTCGATCTGGACGGCGTGGTGTACGCGGGCGGGAACGCGATCGCGCACGCGGTCGACTCGCTGGCCGCGGCCCGCGAGGGCGGTATGCGTCTCGCCTACGTCACCAACAACGCGCTGCGGACCCCGGACGCCGTGGCCGGGCACCTCACGGAGCTGGGGATACCGACGGGTGCCGGTGATGTCATCACCTCCGCGCAGGCCGTCGCACGGCTGATCGCCGAGCAGGTGCCGGCCGGGGCGCGGGTGCTGGTGATCGGCGGGGAGGGGCTGCGGGTGGCGCTGCGTGAGCGCGGCCTGGTGCCGGTGGAGTCGGCGGACGACGACCCGGCGGCGGTCGTGCAGGGGTACGGCGGGCCCGATCTGCCCTGGGGGCGGTTCGCGGAGGCGTCGTACGCGGTCAGCCGCGGGGTGCCGTGGTTCGCGTCCAACACCGATCTGACGATCCCGAGCGGGCGGGGCATCGCGCCGGGCAACGGGGCGGCCGTGGAGGTCGTGCGCATCGCGACCGGCGCCGAGCCGCAGGTGGCGGGCAAGCCGCTGCCCCCGATGCACCGGGAGACGATCATCCGGACCGGTGCCGAGCGCCCGCTGGTCGTCGGGGACCGGCTGGACACGGACATCGAGGGCGCGTTCCACGGCGGGGTCGACTCGCTGCTGGTGCTGACCGGCGTCACCGACGCGCCGCAGCTGCTCGCCGCGCCGCCGCGGCACCGGCCGACGTTCGTGGACGCCGATCTGCGCGGGCTGCTCACCGGGCAGCCGGAGGTCGCCGCGGACGGTGACGGTTTCCGCTGCGGTGGCTGGACGGCGACCGCCGGGTCCGATCGGCTGGCGCTGGAGGGCGACGGGGAGGCGCTGGACGGGCTGCGGGCGCTGTGCGCGGCGGCGTGGACGGCGGCCGGGGACGGCGCGTGCGAGCTGGACGGGGGCAAGGCGCTCGACCGGCTGGGGTGGTGAGGCCGCTGTTCCGGAAGGCGGCTGGAGTTCCGTCTTCCGGGGGGTGCGCCGTCACCGGGGATCGAGATCACGGAAAGGGTAGGCTACCCTAACCTGGTGTTGGTCGACAGTCCTCCGGAACAGCGCGCGGAAGCCACGGCCGCGCCCCCGACCCGCCGAGTGGCAAGGGCCGTTGGGCTCCTGCTCTCGGTCGTGCTCCTGGCGCTCGTCGCCCTGGCGAGCATCGCGACCGGGGCGAAGGCACTGTCCCCGGAACAGGTCTGGCACGGCCTCTTCCACGCCTCGGGGACCTACGGGGACGTCGTCGTGGACGACCGGCTCGCGCGCACGGTCCTCGGGCTCCTGGTGGGCGCCGCGCTCGGTCTGTCCGGTGCGGTGCTCCAGGCGCTGACCCGCAATCCGCTGGCCGACCCCGGGCTGCTCGGCATCAACGCGGGTGCCTCCGCCGCCGTCGTCACGGCCCTCACCTACTGCGGCGTCACCAGCCTGAGCGGCTATGTGTGGTTCGCGTTCCTCGGCGCGGCGGCGGTCGGCGCGCTGGTGTGGTTCCTCGGCGGCAGCCGGGGCGCCACCCCGGTGCGGCTCGCGCTCGCCGGTACGGCGATCAGCGCCGCTCTCTACGGCTATCTCCAGGCCGTGATGATCACGGACGGCGCGGCGCTGGCCAAGATGCGCTTCTGGACGGTGGGTTCACTGGCCTCGGCCACCGACTCGACCATCCTCCAGGTGCTGCCGTTCCTCGCGGCCGGCACCGTCCTCGCGCTCGCCCTGGCCCGGCCGCTGAACGCCGTCGAGATGGGCGACGACACCGCCCGGGCGCTCGGCGCGAACCTCGACCGCACCCGCGCCCTGGCCATGCTGTCCGCCGTGGTGCTGTGCGGTGCGGCGACCGCCGCCTGCGGCCCTATCGTCTTCGTCGGCCTGATGGTCCCGCACGTGGTGCGTTCCTTCACCGGCCCCGACCTGCGCTGGGTCCTGCCGTACGCCACGGTGTCGTCGCCCGTGCTGCTGCTCGGCGCCGATGTCCTCGGGCGGGTCGTGGCCCGGCCCTCCGAGGTCCAGGTCGGCATCGTGACCGCGGTCGTCGGAGGCCCGGTCTTCATCTTTCTCGTACGACGGCGGAGGACGGCCCAGCTGTGAAGACCCACTCCAGGAGCCGTGCCGTCCGTATGCCCGGCGGGCTGTCCCTGCGGCTGGACCCGCGTGCCCTGACGGTCGTCGTGCTGGTGCTGGCCGCCGCGCTGGCCGCCGGGATCGCGCTGATCGGCACCGGCGAGGCGAGGATCCCGGTGGCCGACGTGCTCAGGACGCTCGCCGGGAACGGCACCGCCTACCAGGAATTCATCGTCGACGAACTGCGGCTGCCGCGGGTCCTCGTCGGCCTGCTGGTCGGCGCGTCGCTGGGGCTCGGCGGCGCCCTGTTCCAGGCCGTGTCCCGCAACCCGCTCGGCAGTCCCGACGTGCTCGGCCTGTCGCAGGGATCGACGGCCGGCGCGCTCGTGGTGATCGTGCTGATGTCCGGCGGCGCCGCCCAGGTCACCGCCGGCGCGCTGATCGGGGGCCTGGTGACCGGTCTCGCCATCTATCTGCTCGCCTGGAAGCAGGGTGTGCACGGATACCGGCTGGTTCTGGTCGGCATCGGTGTCAACGCGCTCGTCACCGCGGTCAACGGCTACCTGCTCACCAAGGCCGACCTGGTCGACGCGGCCCGCGCGGTGGTGTGGATGACCGGCTCGCTCGACGGCCGTGACTGGGACCAGGTCCGGCCGCTCCTGGCGGTGTGCGCCGTCCTCGTCCCGCTGGTCCTCGTCAACGCGCGCGGCCTGCGGATGATGGAGATGGGCGACGACGTCGCGAACGCGCTCGGTGTGGGCGTGCAGCGCGTCCGGCTCCTGCTGATGGTCTGCGCCGTCCTGCTCACCGCCACCGCCACCGCCGCCGCGGGTCCCGTCGGTTTCGTCGCGCTCACCGCACCGCAGCTCGCCCGGCGCCTGACCCGCTCGCCGGGGCCGAACCTGGTGCCCTCCCTCTGCATGGGTGCCGCCCTGCTGGTCGCCGCCGACTGGGCCTCCCAGCGCCTGTTCGGCGCCGACCAACTGCCCGTCGGCGTCGTCACGGGCGTCCTCGGCGGCGGCTATCTGCTGTGGCTGCTGGTCGCCGAGCGCCGGGCGGGCCGGATATGAGCGGCGCCTCCCCGAACACCCCTAGGAGCACTGTGAACCGCCTGTCCGCCGAGAACGTCACCCTCGCCTACGACCAGCGCGTCATCGCGGACCAGCTGTCGGTGGAGATCCCCGACCACTCCTTCACGGTGATCGTCGGCCCGAACGCGTGCGGCAAGTCGACGCTGCTGCGGGCGCTGTCCCGGATGCTCAGGCCGAGCCGGGGCCGGGTGCTGCTGGACGGGGAGGCCATCCGGTCGATGCCCGCCAAGAAGGTGGCGCGGACCCTCGGTCTGCTGCCGCAGTCGTCCGTCGCGCCCGACGGGATCACCGTCGCCGACCTCGTCGGCCGGGGCCGCTACCCGCACCAGGGCCTGCTGCGCCAGTGGTCCGCGCAGGACGAGCGGGTCGTCCAGGAGTCGATGCGGCAGACCGGGGTCGACGGGCTGGCCGACCGGTACGTGGACGAGCTGTCCGGCGGACAGCGCCAGCGCGTGTGGATCGCCATGGCGCTGGCCCAGGAGACCCCGCTGCTGCTGCTGGACGAGCCGACCACCTACCTCGACATCCAGCACCAGATCGACGTCCTCGACCTGTGCGCCGAGCTGCACGAGACGCGGGGCCGCACCCTGGTCGCCGTCCTGCACGACCTGAACCACGCCGCCCGCTACGCCACCCATCTGATCGCCCTGCGCGGCGGCGAGGTGGTCGCCGAGGGCGCACCGGGCGACATCGTCACGGCGGAGCTGGTCGAGGAGGTCTTCGGGCTGCGCTGTCAGGTCATCGACGACCCCGAGACCGGCACCCCGCTGGTGGTGCCGGCCGCCCGGAAGGCGCGGGCGCGGCGGGTCACAGCAGCTTCCTGAGCCGGAACAGGTCCAGCAGGCTCGCCTCCAGCCGCACCCGGCCCGAGCCCCAGGCGGTCGCGAAGTTCAGCCCGCCGCCCACCAGGGCCACCAGGTCGTCACCGGCCATGGCGAGCCGGATCTGCGCCCGTTCGCGCGGTTCCCCCGGCCGGGTCGCGTCGACCTCGATCCGGCCGCCCGTCAGCCGGCCCGCGAAGGTGACGTCGAGATCGGTGATGTGGCAGCTCACCGAGCGGTCCAGGGCGGCGGCGGCACGGACCTCGCCGCCGGCCCCCTGCATGTTGTCCGAAAGCTTGCCCAGTGCGGCGCGGCACTCCTCGATCGTGGCCATCGCCACCGACGGTACCCCAGCGGTTCGGGGTAGCGTCTGGGCATGAGCGAGTCCGTGTCCGAGGCCGGGACCGCCGCCGCGGCGGAGCCCGCGTACGACCCCGCCGCCCCCGCCCCCCTGAACATCCCGCGCACCCCCACCGGCGACGCCGGGGTCGACGCCCTGCTGGAACGGCTGGCCGACGCCGGCCACCTCGCCACCGACGGACACACCGAGGTGTACGAGGATGTGCACCGGGGGCTGCGCGACGCGCTCACCGCGCTCGACGCCCGCCCGGGACCCCCGGTTCCGGACCGTCACCCGACCGCCGCCCCCCGGTGAGACCCTCCGGGTCGCATCCCCCGACCGCCGTACGAATAGCAGGAGCTGAACCGAACGTGGCAGGAGTCGCACGCCGCCGTCTCGACGCGGAGCTGGTCCGCCGGAAGCTCGCCCGCTCGCGCGAGCACGCCGGCCAGCTGATCGCCGCCGGCCGGGTCACCGTCGGCAGGACCGTGGCGACCAAGCCGGCCACCCAGGTGGAGGCCGCGGCGGCGATCGTGGTCCGGGCCGACGACAGCGACCCGGACTACGTGTCCCGGGGCGGGCACAAGCTCGCCGGCGCGCTCGCCGCCTTCGTGCCGCAGGGCCTCGCCGTCGAGGGCCGGCGCGCGCTGGACGCCGGCGCGTCCACCGGCGGCTTCACCGATGTCCTGCTGCGCGCGGGCGCCGCCCACGTCGTCGCGGTGGACGTCGGCTACGGGCAGCTCGCCTGGAGTCTGCGCAACGATGAACGCGTCACCGTCAAGGACCGTACGAACGTACGCGAGTTGACGCTTGAGGCGATCGATGGGGAACCGGTGGATCTAGTCGTGGGCGATCTGTCCTTCATCCCGCTCGGGCTGGTCCTGCCCGCTCTGAAGCGGTGCGTGACGCCGGACGCCGACCTGGTGATGATGGTCAAGCCGCAGTTCGAGGTGGGGAAGGAACGGCTCGGCAGCGGAGGTGTCGTACGGAGTCCGCAACTGCGGGCGGACGCCGTGCGGGGAGTGGCCCAAAAGGCCTGGGAGCTGGGACTCGGGGTGCGTGGCGTCACCGCGAGCCCGCTGCCCGGGCCCTCGGGGAACGTGGAGTACTTTCTCTGGCTGCGGGCGGGAGCACCCCAGGTGGACCCGGCCGACGTCGACCGTGCAGTGGCGGAGGGGCCCCGGTGACACAGAACCTGGCGCGTACTGTCTTCCTGCTCGCCCACACCGGGCGGCCCGCGGCGATCCGCAGCGCGGAACTCGTCGTCAAGGGCCTGCTCCGGCACGGCATCGGGGTGCGGGTACTGGAGGAGGAGGCCCGCGACCTGCCGCTCCCCGACGAGGTGGGGCTCGTCAAGGAGGCCACCCCGCAGTGCCTCGACGGGTGCGAGCTGCTGATCGTGCTCGGCGGTGACGGCACGCTGCTGCGCGGCGCCGAGTTCGCGCGCGCCTCCGGGGTGCCGATGCTCGGCGTCAACCTCGGGCGCGTCGGCTTCCTCGCCGAGGCAGAACGCGACGACCTGGACCGGGTGGTGGACCGGGTGGTGGCACGGTCCTACGAGGTCGAGGAGCGGATGACCGTCGACGTCGTCGTGCACCGCAACGGGGACATCGTGCACACCGACTGGGCGCTGAACGAGGCGGCCGTGCAGAAGGCCGGCGCCGAGAAGCTGCTGGAAGTCGTGCTGGAGATCGACGGGCGGCCGGTGACGGGGTTCGGGTGCGACGGGGTCGTCCTGTCCACGCCGACCGGGTCCACCGCGTACGCGTTCTCCGCCGGCGGCCCGGTGGTGTGGCCCGAGGTGGAGGCGCTGCTGATGGTGCCGATCAGCGCGCACGCCCTGTTCGCCAAGCCGCTGGTCACCTCGCCGGACTCGGTGCTGGCGGTGGAGGTCCTGCCGCACGTCCCGCCCGGCGTCCTGTGGTGCGACGGACGGCGGACCGTCGAGCTGCCGCCGGGGGCGCGGGTGGAGGTGCGGCGGGGGGCCGTGCCGGTGCGGCTCGCCCGGTTGCACCACTCGTCGTTCACGGACCGGATCGTGGCGAAGTTCGCGCTGCCCACCACCGGATGGCGGGGAGCGCCGCACTAGCGGATCGTGGGGCCCGGCGCGGCCTCCGGCGGGTGCGGGTGCTTCGTGGCTCGCCGCGCGGTTCGCCGCGCCCCGTCGGCGGGACCACTCGCCGGGGTGACACGGGCGGGCCATGTGCGCTCCCCGCCCCGGACCTCGTATGGTCTGTTCCGTGTTGGAGGAGATGCGGATACGGTCACTCGGGGTCATCGACGATGCTGTGGTCGAGCTGTCACCGGGGTTCACCGCTGTCACCGGTGAGACGGGTGCGGGCAAGACCATGGTGGTCACGAGCCTGGGGCTGCTGCTCGGCGGCCGGGCGGACCCGGCGCTGGTGCGGATCGGCGCCGAGAAGGCCGTCGTCGAGGGGCGGATCGCCGTACCCGCCGACGCCGCCGCCGTCGTCCGGGCCGAGGAGGCCGGTGCCGAGCTGGACGACGGGGCCCTGCTCATCACCCGTACCGTCTCCGCCGAGGGCCGCTCCCGCGCGCATCTGGGCGGACGCAGCGTGCCCGTCGGGCTGCTCGCCGAGCTGGCCGACGACCTGGTGGCCGTGCACGGGCAGACCGACCAGCAGGGGCTGCTGAAGCTGTCCCGGCAGCGGCAGGCCCTGGACCGGTACGCGGGCGATGCCGTCGCCGTGCCGCTCGCCGCCTACACGGAGGCGTACCGGCGGCTGCGGGCCGTCTCCGCCGAGCTGGAGGAGATCACCACCCGCGCCCGTGAGCGGGCGCAGGAAGCCGACCTGCTGCGCTACGGGCTGGACGAGATCGCCGCCGTGGAGCCGCGGCCCGGGGAGGACGCGGAGCTGGCCGAGGAGGCGGAGCGGCTCGGGCACGCCGAGGCACTGGCGTCCGCCGCGACGGTCGCGCACGCCGCTCTCGCGGGCAACCCGGAGGACCCGGAGGGGATCGACGCCTCGACCCTCGTCGCAGGCGCCCACCGGGCGCTGGAGGCCGTACGCTCCCACGATCCGGCGCTGGCCGCGCTCGCCGACCGGGCCGGGGAGATCGGGATCCTGCTCGGCGACGTGGCGGGCGAGCTGGCCGGATACGCCGACGACCTGGACGCCGATCCGCTGCGGCTGGCCGCCGTGGAGGAACGGCGGGCCGCGCTCACCGCACTGACCCGCAAGTACGGCGAGGACGTCGACGCCGTCCTCGCCTGGGCCGAGCAGAGCGCCGCGCGCCTCACCGAGCTGGACGGCGACGACGAGCGGACCGGCGAGCTGACCGCCGAGCGGGACGCCCTGCGCGCCGAGCTGGGCGGGCTGGCGCAGGCGCTGACCGACGCGCGCGCCGAGGCCGCCGAGCGGTTCGCCGCCGCGGTGACCGCCGAGCTGGCCTCGCTGGCGATGCCCCACGCGCGCGTGTCCTTCGACATCCGGCAGACCGAGGACCCCGAGGGCGTCGAGGTCGGCGGCCGTACGGTCGCCTACGGGCCGTCGGGCGCCGACGAGGTCGAACTGCTCCTCGCCCCGCACCCCGGCGCCCCGCCCCGGCCCATCGCCAAGGGCGCGTCCGGCGGTGAGCTGTCCCGGGTGATGCTGGCCGTGGAGGTCGTGTTCGCGGGCACCGACCCCGTCCCGACGTACCTCTTCGACGAGGTCGACGCCGGGGTCGGCGGCAAGGCCGCGGTCGAGATCGGCCGGCGCCTGGCGAAGCTCGCCCGGACCGCGCAGGTCGTCGTGGTCACCCACCTGCCGCAGGTCGCCGCGTTCGCCGACCGGCAACTGCTGGTGGAGAAGACCGACGACGGGTCGGTCACCCGCTCCGGCGTGAAGGTCCTGGAGGGCGAGGACCGCATCCGCGAGCTGTCGCGGATGCTGGCGGGCCAGGAGGACTCCGAGACGGCCCGGGCGCACGCCGAGGAACTCCTGGCGACGGCCAGGGCCGCCCTCTGAGCCGGCGTCTTCGCCGGTGATCGGGGTGGCGGTTTGGGGATGGCATCGGGGCCCGTGCGGGCGTGCTGCCGGTGCCGGCCAGGGCGGACGTGTGGGACGGCGTCTTCGCCGGTGATCGGGGTGGCGGTTTGGGGATGGCATCCGGGCTCCTGCGGGCGTGCTGCCGGTGCCGCCAGGGCCGAGGTGTGGGACGGCGTCCTGGTCGGTGATCGGGGCGGTGACGCCGGGACGGCCCGGGCGCACGCGGAGGAGCCCGGCGACGGACCGGGCCGATCTACCGGACGGCGTCTTCGCCGGTGACTAGGGTGGCGGGATGATCAGCGTGACGCGGCCGTCCCGCGTCTTCCTCCTCGCCGCCGGACTCACCCGGGCCGGCCAGGCCCTGCTGCGCGCGCGGGCGCCCGGCGGGCGGGAGCGCTGGGAGCGGACGAACCACGCCGGGCGCACCGTCGGGCTGTACGCCGGTCCCGCCGCGGCCCTCGGAGCGGCCCTCGCCGCGGCCCGGGTGCGTCCCGGGGCCGGATTCGCCGTTCTCGCCGCCGGGGCGTGCGGGGCGTACGACGACGTGGCCGGGGACCACCGGCGCGGCTTCCGCGCCCACCTGGGGGCGCTGCGCGGCGGCGAGGTCACCAGCGGCGCCGTGAAGCTGTTCGGGATCTCTGCCGCCGGGCTGGCCGCGGGAGCCCTGCTGAAGGAACACCCGCTCGACCGGCTGCTCGCCGGGATCGCCGTCGCGGGCACCGCCCACCTGGTCAACCTCGTCGACGTGCGGCCCGGACGCGCCGCCGGCGCGGTGCTCCTGCTCGGCGCGCCGGCGGCGGTGCGCGCGGGGGCCGGCGGGCAGCTGGCCGCCGGTGCGCTGGGGGCGGCCGCGGCCGTGCTGCCGGAGGACCTGGCGGAGCGGACGATGCTCGGGGACACGGGGGCGCACGCTCTCGGTGCCGCGCTGGGGGCGGCCGTGGCGGCGGGAAACCGGCGCGCGGGGCTGCTCGCCCACGCGGTCGTGGTGGTGGCGGCGGCCCGGTACGGGGACCGGGTGAGCGCGTGGGCGCGCGCCGTGGGCGGCTGACCTCACCGTATGCCGGGTCCGCCGTTCGGCCATGGCGGAATTCCCCTCCTCCGTGTGGGTGATGTGCTCCGGCGCATTGCCCCGGCCCGCCGCGCGGTGCGCCCTCCCGGCTGTCCCTGAACAGCCGTACGCCCTGGCATGCTTGACGGGGAAAGGGGGGCGGGCGGCGGGTCCGGACCGTCCGCGCGGGAGGCGCGCGGGGTGCGCCCTTCCGGCCCCCTGAGCCCGTTACCTTCTGTACGTTTCCTCGTACCGCCCATGCGAACCAGGAGCTTCCGCCACGTGACCCCCGTGAGCAGCAACGCACCGCACGGCCAGTCGCCGCTGCGCACCGTGCAGGTGCTCGGCGGAGGCAACGCCGGCAGCAGCGCGCACGTGCGGTCCCTGGCCCAGGGGCTCGTGGCGCGGGGCGTACGGGTCACCGTGTGCGCCCCCGTCGAGGCCGAACGCGCCTACGACTTCACCGGAGCCGGCGCCGAACACGTGCACGTACCGCGCAGCAGCGACCCGGTCTCCGTGGCCGCGCTCCGGACGGCCTGCGCCCACGCCGACCTGGTGCACGCGCACGGTCTGCACGCCTCCTTCCGGACCGTGCTCGCACTCAGCGGACGCGGCACCCCGCTGGTGGTCACCTGGCACGGCCGCACCCGTGCCGAGGGCCCGCGGGCACAACTGCTGCGGGTGCTCGAGCGGCGGGTCGTGCGGACCGCGGCCGTGGTCCTCGGCACCAGCTCCGACCTGGTCGGCCTGGCCCGCCGGTGCGGTGCGCGCGACGCCCGGCTCGCGGCCGTCGCCCTGCCGGACCGGCGCCGGCCCGGTCACCCGGCGGACCTGGACGACCCCGAGCTGCTCCCGCCCAAGACCCGGGCCGAACTCGGCGCCACCGGACGCCCGTTGCTCATCGCCGTCGGTTCCCTGGACCGGCAGCGCGGCTACGACGTCCTGCTCGACGCGGCACGGGCCTGGCGGGACCTCGACCCCGTCCCGCTGGTGGTGATCGCGGGCGAGGGGCCGCTGCGTCCGGTGCTCCAGCGGCGCATCGAGGACGAGGAACTGCCGGTGCGGCTCATCGGACGCCGGGACGACGTGCCCTCACTGCTCGCCGCCGCCGATCTGGCGCTGCTGACGAGCAGTGAGGAGTCACGGTCCGTCCTCGCCCAGGAGGCGCTGCACGCGCGCGTGCCGCTCGTAGCGACCCGCGTCGGCGGCATCCCGGACCTCGTCGGCGACGCGGCGGCCCTCGTTCCCTACGGCGACGCGGACGCCCTGGCCGGCACCGTCGTACGGCTGCTGGGGGACCCGGGGTGGTGCGCGCGGCTGCGCGAGCGCGGGGTGCGGCAGGCGGCGACGTGGCCGACGGAGGACGAGACCGTCGCCCAGGTGCTCAGCGTCTACGACGAGTTGACCCAGCCCCGGCCCCTGGCCTGACCGGCGGCGGGGCCAGGCCCTCTCGGTCGGATCAGGGCGGATCCGAGCGGAAGACCCTACGGCACGTGGCGGCGGGCTCGCAGGGCCAGGCTCAGGGCCAGGACCGTTTGCGGGTCGTCGAGGTCGGTGCCCAGCAACTCACCGATCCGGGCGAGCCGGTTGTAGAGGGTCTGCCGGTTGAGGTGCAGCTCGCGGGCCGTCTCCGCCTTCCGGCCGGCGTGCGCCAGATAGGTCTCCAGGGTGGGCAGCAGCGGCGGCCGGGAGCGGTGGTCGTGCTCGCGCAGCGGGCCGATCGCGCGGTCGACGAACGCCGCCAGATCCGGGTGTTCGCGCAGCCGCCACAGCAGGAGGTCGATGTCGAGGCGGCGGGCGTCGTACCAGGGCCGGTCGCTCAGGCCCTGCGCCGCGGTCGCCGTCTCCGCCGCGTGCCGCAGCCCCGCCGACGCGGCCGCCCAGCCACCGGCCACGCCGACGACGACCACCGGGGGAGGGGAGCCCGGCCGACGCATCCCGGCCCGCTCCACACCCGCCCGCAGCGCCGCCGCCACCCGGTCCGCGACCGCCGCCCGCTCCGACTCCGAGCGCAGCCCCAGCAGCACCGGTACCCGTCCCTCCACCGGCCGCACCCCCAGCAGCACCGGTACGCCCACCGCGGCCAGCTCCTCCGAGACGGCCCGCGCCAGCACCGCCCAGCCCCCGCCGGGCGAGAGGGTGTCCCCGACGCGCATGACGACGGGCAGCAGCGGACTGTCGCCGGGCTTGAAGCCGAGGACCCGGGCCTGCGCGGGCGCGTCCTCCGCCGCGATCCGGCCCTCGGCGAGGTCGGTGAGGAAGTCGCCGCGCCCGCGCGCCGCCAGCTCCTCCTCCTGCCGGGCCTGCATCAGCACCACGGCCAGGATGCCCGCGGCCCGCTCGGCGGCGATCCGGTGCACCGGGGTCAGCGGCGCCCGTACCGGCAGCAGGACGAGACGGGCGCGCACCGAACCCGTCGTTCCGGGTCCGCCGCCGGGCACGTCCACCAGGACCGAACCGGAGGGCGGCGGGGCATCCTTGTGCGGGCCGCGCAGTCCCTCCCACACCTGGAGCGGGTCCGCGCCCTCGGGTCCGGACCCGGCGGCGTACAGCAGGCGGCCGTCGGCGGTCTCCAGGAACACCGGGTTGCCGCCGAAGTCGGCCAGGATGCCCAGCACCTGCGGCACCCCGCCGCCGCCCAGCAGGGCCTCCGTGCACCGCCGGTGCACCTCCTCCGCCCGCTGGAGCAGCGCGTAGTGATGGTTGACGATCTCGGTGTGGATCTCCTCGGTCACCGTCACGAACGGCACCTCGCGGTGCAGCTGGACCAGGGGCAGGCCGGCCGTCCGGGCGGTGTCCACCAGGGCGGCGGGCAGCCGGGCGAACCGCGGGCCCAGCTCCACCACCAGGGCGGCGATCCCGCGCTCGGCGAGGGTGCGAACGAAGGCCCGCTGCTCGGCCGGGCGGGTGCCCACGCCGTAACCGGTGGTGAGCAGCAGCTCGCCGCCCTTGAGCAGCGAGGCGATGTTCGGCACCTCGCCGGCGTGCACCCAGCGCACGGTACGGCCGAGCCGGTCGGCGCCCGCCAGGATCTCCGGCAGCCCGCTGCGCAGGCCGGGCAGCTCCAGCGCCCGCTGCACGGTGATGCCGGCGCCCTGGGTGTCGAAACGGTGGTCCGTACGGCTGTCCATGCAGCGGACGCTACCTGCGCAAACGGCCCGATGACAGGTCCGCCGGCCGGCTACACGGGCCTGATGTTGTGGTTGAAGCGGAACACGTTGTCGGGGTCGTACCGCCGCTTCACCTTCTCCAGGCGCAGGATGTTGCCGACGCCCAGGCCCGCCCGGACCCGCTCGGGTCCCTCGTCGCCGACGAAGTTGAGGTGGACGGCGCCCGTGGTCCACGGCCGCAGGCCGGCGCGCACGTCCCGCACCCAGCCGATCGCCCGCTCGTCGCCGGCCGGCTCCGCCCAGACGGCGAACGGGTGCGCGGCCCAGGGCGCGTCCCGGTACGGCAGCGGGTACTCGCGCGGGCCGGCGGCGATCGCCCCGCCCTGCGGGAACAGGAGGTGCCGGCAGCCGGCCGGCACCGGCAGGCCGTCCGCGCGGGCGCAGATGACGTCCACCACCTCGTCCGGCAGCCCGGTCAGGCACTCCGCCGACCAGTGGTGGCGCAGCCCGGACGGGACATCCAGCATGCACTGCACGTCGGCGTACGGCATGTCACCGGCCAGCTCCACCTCGTGCGGCAGCGCGAGCAGCGGCCCGGCGAGTTTGCGCAGGTCGTCCTCGCCGCCCGCGTACGTCAGCAGCACCCCGCACAGCGGCGTGCCCACCAGCCGCTCCGGCACGAACTCCGCGGGCGGGCCGGCCCCGTACAGCACCGCGCCGCCCAGCTCGTCGGGCCCGTCGGCGATGACCTCCCGGAAGGTGCGGACCGCGTCGGGGCCGGACTCGGGGAGGTACAGCAGCAGGACGACGGAGAACTCCGGCAGCTCGTGCAGCCGCAGGGTGAGCGCGGTGGCGACGCCGAAGTTGCCGCCCCCGCCGTGCAGCGCCCAGAACAGCTCGGGGTTCTCGTCGGCGCCGGCGTGCACCCGCTCGGCGTCGGCGGTCACCAGCTCGACCCCGAGGAGGTTGTCGGCGGCGAGACCGAAGGCACGGTCCAGCCAGCCGGTGCCGCCGCCGAGGACGAGTCCGCCGACGCCGGTGGTGGAGACCCGCCCGCCGGTGGTGGCGAGACCGTACGGTTCGGTGGCCCGGTCCAGATGGCTCATCGTGGCGCCGCCCTCGATCCGGACCGCCCCGGCCGCCGGGTCGACACTCACCTCGTGCATCCGGCGCAGGTCCACCACGAGGGCCCCGTCGCCGAGCGCCGTACCGGCCACGCCGTGCCCGCCGCCGCGCACCGCGATCGGCAGATCCAGCTCCCGGCCGAAGCGCACCGCCCGCACCACGTCGGTGGCGTCCGCGCACTGGGCGATCACGGCCGGCCGCCGGTCGGTCCTCGCGTCGAGGACCGTACGGGCCTCGTCGTAACCCGGGTCGGCCGGGGCGAGCACCGCGCCGACCAGATCGTCGCGCAGCGCGTCCAGGGCCGCGCCCGCCTTCGAGAGGGGAGCCATGGCCGCCCCCTTCCGCAACAGGGGCTGTCGTCCGCTTCCAGCCTAGGCCGTCCCGTCGGACTCGACGGCCCCTGTCCTCCGGTCGCGTTCAGCCGCCGTACGCCCCCGAGGCGGTCAGGCGCAGGGCCGTGTCGATCAGCGGGACATGGCTGAAGGCCTGCGGGAAGTTGCCGACCTGGCGCTTCAGGCGCGGGTCCCACTCCTCGGCGAGCAGACCGAGGTCGTTGCGCAGGGAGAGGAGCTTCTCGAACAGCCTGCGGGCCTCGTCCACCCGGCCGATCATCGCCAGGTCGTCCGCCATCCAGAACGAGCAGGCCAGGAAGGCGCCCTCGTCACCCGGCAGGCCGTCGACGCCCGTGTTGTCGCCCTCCGTCGGATAGCGCAGGATGAACCCGTCGGCGGTGGACAGCTCCCGCTGGATCGCCTCGATCGTGCCGATCACCCGCTTGTCGTCCGGCGGCAGGAAGCCCATCTGCGGGATCAGCAGCAGCGAGGCGTCCAGCTCACGGGAGCCGTAGGACTGGGTGAAGGTGTTGCGCTCCTGGTCGTAGCCCTTCTCGCAGACGTCCCGGTGGATGTCGTCGCGCAGTTCCTTCCAGCGCTCCAGCGGGCCGTCCGCGTCACCGGACTCGATCAGCTTGATGGTGCGGTCCACCGCGACCCAGGCCATCACCTTGGAGTGCACGAAGTGCCGGCGTGGGCCGCGCACCTCCCAGATGCCCTCGTCCGGCTCCTGCCAGTGGTCCTCCAGGTAGCGGATCAGCTTCAGCTGGAGCAGCGAGGCGTAGTCGTTGCGGGCCAGGCCCGTCATGTGGCCCAGGTGCAGGGCCTCGGTGACCTCGCCGTACACATCCAGCTGGAGCTGGTGCGCGGCGCCGTTGCCGACCCGGACCGGGGCCGAGTTCTCGTAGCCCGGCAGCCAGTCCAGCTCGGCCTCGCCCAGTTCCCGCTCACCGGCGATGCCGTACATGATCTGGAGGTTCTCCGGGTCGCCGGCCACCGCCCGCAGCAGCCACTCGCGCCAGGCGCGGGCCTCCTCGCGGTAGCCGGTGCGCAGCAGCGAGGAGAGGGTGATCGCCGCGTCACGCAGCCAGGTGTAGCGGTAGTCCCAGTTGCGCACGCCGCCGATGTCCTCGGGCAGGGAGGTGGTGGGCGCCGCGACGATGCCGCCCGTGGGCGCGTACGTCAGCGCCTTGAGGGTGATCAGCGAGCGGACCACGGCCTCGCGGTACGGCCCGTGGTACGTACAGTGCTCGACCCACTCGCGCCAGAACGTCTCCGTCGCCTCCAGCGACTGCTCCGGCTCCGGCAGCGGCGGCGGCTGCTTGTGGGAGGGCTCCCAGGAGATCGTGAAGGCGATCCGGTCACCCGGGGCGACCGTGAAGTCCGCGTACGTGGTCAGCGCCTTGCCGTAGGTCTCGACCTCCGTGTCGAACCACACGGAGTCCGGTCCGGCGACGGCGACCGTGCGGCCCTCGTGCTTGTGCACCCACGGCACCACACGGCCGTAGGAGAACCGCATCCGCAGGGCGGAGCGCATCGGCACCCGGCCGGTGACGCCCTCCACGATCCGGATCAGCTGGGGGGCGCCGTCTCGCGGCGGCATGAAATCGGTCACGCGTACCGTGCCGCGCGGGGTGTCCCACTCGGACTCCAGGATCAGCGAGTCGCCGCGGTAGCCGCGCCGGGCCGCCGTGGGCGGCTCGGCGTCGGCCGCGTGCGCCGGGCCGAGCCGCCAGAAGCCGTGTTCCTCGGTGCCCAGGAGGCCGGCGAAGATGGCATGCGAGTCGAAGCGGGGCAGGCACAGCCAGTCCACCGTGCCGTCCCGGCAGACCAGTGCCGCGGTCTGCATGTCTCCGATGAGTGCGTAGTCTTCGATGCGCCCGGCCACGTGCAACTCCAGTCGAACGGCCACGTCACCCCCGCGCAGGGGGATATCGCTTAGTGCGGTCAAGGGGGTCGTTGTTGTGCGTCGTTGAGCGGTGAAGCAAAGCAGCCCGCCGAGCCCTGAGGCAATACGACAGTCTTTGCTCAACGAACTGCCGCGCTCTCGTTGTTCCGGGGTGATGCAGCGGGGGTGTGCCGTCTTTTCCGGCCGGGCTCGGCAGCGAGTGTCCGAGCAGGATACGACGCACCTGGATGATCCGCGCGCCGCTCCGGACAACCAGTGTGGGCCGAACGGGTGACCGGCGGTAAGAACTGTCCGTAGTGACGTACGTGACGGAGCGGCCTGTGCCCGGGTGTGCGCGGAGGGTGCCCGGGAGCCATCCCGTCCGGGCGCTGATACGCTGGTAGCCCGTGGAGCGGTGGGCGACGAACCCCCGAACCGCAGCGACGGCACCCCGGGCCCTTCCCGTCCGGCAGCCGCCCCGCATCACAGACAGCGACCACGGGAGCCCCCTCTTGGCCATGCCCTCCAAATCCACGACGACCAAGCACATCTTCGTCACCGGGGGTGTCGCCTCCTCGCTCGGCAAGGGGCTGACGGCCTCCAGCCTGGGCATGCTGCTCAAGGCTCGCGGCCTGCGTGTCGTGATGCAGAAGCTCGACCCGTACCTGAACGTCGACCCGGGCACGATGAACCCCTTCCAGCACGGTGAGGTGTTCGTCACGAACGACGGCGCCGAGACCGACCTGGACATCGGCCACTACGAGCGCTTCCTCGACCGTGACCTGGACGGCAGCGCCAACGTCACCACCGGCCAGGTCTACAACACGGTGATCGCCAAGGAGCGCCGCGGCGAGTACCTGGGCGACACCGTCCAGGTCATCCCGCACATCACCAACGAGATCAAGCACCGCATCCGCCGCATGGCGACCGACGAGGTCGACGTCGTCATCACCGAGGTCGGCGGCACCGTCGGCGACATCGAGTCGCTGCCGTTCCTGGAGACCGTCCGCCAGGTCCGCCACGAGGTCGGCCGGGACAACGTCTTCGTCGTGCACATCTCGCTCCTGCCGTACATCGGCCCCTCGGGCGAGCTGAAGACCAAGCCGACCCAGCACTCGGTCGCGGCCCTGCGGAACATCGGTATCCAGCCGGACGCCATCGTGCTGCGCTCCGACCGCGAGGTCCCGACGGCCATCAAGCGCAAGATCTCGCTGATGTGCGACGTCGACGAGGACGCGGTGGTCGCGTGCCCCGACGCCCGCTCGATCTACGACATCCCGAAGACCGTGCACGGCGAGGGCCTGGACGCCTACGTCGTCCGTAAGCTGGACCTGCCGTTCCGCGACGTGGACTGGACGACCTGGGACGACCTGCTCGACCGCGTGCACCGGCCCGACCACGAGATCACCCTCGCGCTGGTCGGCAAGTACATCGACCTGCCCGACGCCTACCTCTCGGTCACCGAGGCGCTGCGGGCCGGCGGGTTCGCCCACCGCGCCCGGGTGAAGATCAAGTGGGTGACCTCGGACGACTGCAAGACCCCGGCCGGCGCCCAGGCCCAGCTCGGTGACGTCGACGGCATCTGCATCCCCGGCGGCTTCGGCGACCGCGGTGTGCTCGGCAAGGTCGGTGCCATCCGCTTCGCCCGCGAGAACCGGATCCCGCTGCTCGGCCTGTGCCTGGGCCTCCAGTGCATCGTGATCGAGGCGGCCCGCAACCTGGCCGGGATCCCGGACGCCAACTCCACCGAGTTCGACCCGGCCACCGGCCACCCGGTCATCTCCACCATGGCCGAGCAGATGGACATCGTCGCCGGTGAGGGCGACATGGGCGGGACGATGCGGCTGGGCATGTACCCGGCCAAGCTCGCCGAGGACTCCATCGTGCGCGAGGTGTACGACGGCCGGGAGTACGTCGAGGAGCGCCACCGCCACCGCTACGAGGTGAACAACGCCTACCGCGCGGAGCTGGAGAAGAAGGCCGGCATCCTGTTCTCCGGCACCTCCCCGGACGGCAAGCTCGTCGAGTACGTGGAGTACCCGCGGGAGGTCCATCCCTACCTGGTCGCCACCCAGGCGCACCCGGAGCTGCGCTCGCGCCCGACCCGCCCGCACCCGCTCTTCGCCGGCCTCGTGAAGGCGGCCGTCGAGCGCCAGCAGGGCTGAGACGCGCGGAAGATCGCTGAGCAGGACACCGGTTGTACGGTGGCCGGGGTGCCCACCTTCGACAGGTGGGCACCCCGGTTTTCTCTGTGCGCACGTCGGAAGGACAGGGTATGACGATCAAGGACACCCCCGAGGAGTGGGAGATCCGGGCGACGGACACCCCTTTCGTGGGCGGCAAGACCTCCGTCCGCACGGACGACGTGGTCATGCCCGACGGCTCGGTGGCCGGCCGTGACTACCAGGTCCACCCCGGCTCGGTCGCCGTCCTCGCCCTGGACGACGAGGACCGGGTCCTGCTCATCAACCAGTACCGGCACCCGGTCCGGCACCGGCTGTGGGAGATCCCGGCCGGCCTGCTGGACGTGCCCGGCGAGAACCCGCTGCACGCCGCCCAGCGGGAGCTGTACGAGGAGGCGCACGTCAAGGCCGGTGACTGGCGGGTGCTGACCGACGTCTACACCACCCCCGGCGGGTGCGACGAGGCCGTACGGATCTTCCTCGCCCGGAACCTGTCCGAGGCCGATCAGCAGCGCTTCGCGGCGGAGCACGAGGAGACCGACATGGAGCACGCGCGCGTGCCGGTCGAGGAACTGGTGCGCAGGGTGCTGGCCGGGGACGTGCACAACAACTGCCTCGTCGTCGGGGTCCTCTCCCTGGTGGCGGCCCGCGGCGGGGACGGGCTGGACGCGCTGCGCCCGGCCGACGCCCCGTGGCCCGCGCGTCCCTTCACCTCCTGAGCCGTCATCCGTCCGGCGCAGTGGTGTGACGATCGCCTGATCCGATCGGGCGATCCGTCCGCCGCGCTCCTCCCGGGAGGTAGCAGAGCGTGAACTAGGCTCTGCAAAACGCCCGTACCGGAAGACACCGGCGGGCTTTGCGCGTGCGGTGGGACGGGAGCGTGGCCCGTGACGGATCAGGCGGTGGACACAGGCGAGGTGCGGCCGGCCGCGCGCCCGGTCACGCGGGACCGTTTCCTGGGCCGCGCACGCGAGCTGAAGGAACTGCGCGCCGACATCGAGCGCGCGGGCCTGGACACGCTCTCCGGCCGCAAGGCCCCTCGCGCGCGCGTGCTCCTCATCGCGGGCCGCCCCGGCTCGGGCCGCACCAGCCTCGCCGAGGAACTCGTCCGCCAGGTCGCCGGCCGCTACCCCGACGGGGTGCTGCGGGCCCGGCTGAGCGAACCCGACGGCACGCCGGTGCCCGTCGAACGGGCCGCCCGCGACCTGCTCGGCGCCCTGGGTCTGCCCGCACCGGCCGGGGCCGCCGAGGACGACCTCACCGCGGCCCTGCGCGGCGCCCTCGCCGGCCGGCGCATGCTGCTCCTGCTGGACGACGCCGCCGGTGCCGACCAGGTCGACGCGCTGCTCCCGGACGCCCCGGACTGCCTGGCGGTGGCCGTCTCCGGCGGCCCGCTCACCGGCATCGCCGACGTCCGCCCCTGCACGCTCGGCGGGCTGGACACCAAGTCCGCCGTGGAGCTGCTCACCCGCTACGCCGGCACGGTCCGCGTCACCGTCGACCCCCGCTCCGCGGAGAGTCTGGCCGAGGCCTGCCAAGGACACCCGGCCGCGCTCGTCCTGGCCGGCGGCTGGCTGGCGGCCAGGCCCCAGGCCGCCGTCGCCGACCTCGCCAAGCGGATGCACGCGGACAGTGACGACGGCGGCGACGGCGCGGACGCCGGCCCGACGGCCCGTGTCCTGCGGCTCGTGTACGAACAGCTGCCCGGTCAGGGCGCCCGGATACTGCCCCTGCTCAGCCTCGCCCCGGCCGGCCTGGTCGACCCCCACACCGCCTCCTCCCTGGCCGGCTGCTCGGTCGACGCCGCCCGCGCCGTCCTGGAGGACTTCGTCGCCCTCGGCCTGCTGCGCGCGGTGGACTCCCCGCTGCCCCAGTACGACGTCCCCGGCTGGCTGCACCCGTTGCTGCGCGTTCTCGCCGCCGGCCAGGAGCGGCCCGCGGAGCTCCAGCTGGCCCGGGCCCGGATGCTGGAGCGGACGGTGCGGCTGCTGCACTCCTGCCGGGTCATCACCGAGACGGACAGCCCGCAGGCCCGGGAGAAGCTGAGCGCCATGCCCCGGGAGGTGCGCTTCCCCACCCCGCGGGCGGCGGCCGACTGGCTGCGTATCCGGCGGCCCGCCCTGCTGGCGTCCGCCCGGCTCGCGGTGGCCGACGGAGAGCTGGACACCCTGGCGAGGCGGCTGCTGTCCCAGCTGGTCAGGGCCATCGCGGCGCATGTCGGCACCCAGGCCGCCGCGCCCGACCTGTACGGCGTCCACGGCCTGGTCCTCGATGTCGCCGAGCGGCGCGGGCTGCCCCGGGAGAAGGCGGCGGCCCTGCTGAATCTGGGCGATCTGGACGCGCAGACCGGCCGTACCCGGGACGCCCTGGTGCGCTACCGGGCGGCCCTGGAGGCCGGCCGCGAGGCGAACGACCCGTACGCGACCGGCCGCGCGATGGAATCCGTAGGCGGGGCGTACCAGGAGGTGGGCGACTACGACCGGGCCGCGGACTGGTTCGGCCGGGCCCTGGCCGAGCGGCTGGCCCGGGGGGAGCGCCCGGAGGCCGCCCGGCTCTACGGCCGGATCGCCACCACCCACACCTACGCCGGCCGGTACGGCGAGGCGCTGCGGAACTGGCGGGCCGCGCTCGCCGGCTACCGCAGGAGCGGTGATGTCGCCGCGAGCGCAAGGGCGTTGAGCGAGATCGCCCGGGTGCAGGAGTACGCGGGGCGGCCCGAGGAGTCGCTGCGCACCTGCCAGGAGGCCGTGGACTGGGCCCGGCGCGCCGAGGACGTCCGGTTGCACGCCGCGCTGGAGCTGCGGCTGGCGGACACCCTGGACCGGATCGGCGACCCGGCGGCGGCCCGCCTGCACCGCGCCGCGGCGGAGCGCATGCTGGTCGAGGAGCCGCCCGAGGACGGCACAGGCCAGGAAAAGGACGCGGACGCCTGCGAAATCCGCAGCTCATCCGACGAAGATTGATGTAATGAAAGGCTAGACAGCCGGAACGCCTTCATTAGACTGGCTCTGCCGCTCGTTCTCCTGCGGTGTCTCCCGGTGTGCCCTGCATGCCTGGGTATGTCATGCAATGCACCCCCCATACCCTCTGAGCCAAGGACCGTGATCGACGTGAAGGTCGGCATCCCCCGCGAGGTCAAGAACAACGAGTTCCGGGTGGCCATCACCCCCGCCGGCGTGCACGAGCTGGTGCGCAACGGCCACCAGGTCGTCATCGAGCGGGGCGCCGGCCTCGGCTCCTCCATCACGGACCAGGAGTACGTCTCCGCCGGTGCCGCGATCCTCGACACCGCCGACGAGGTGTGGGCCGCCGCCGACCTGCTGCTCAAGGTCAAGGAGCCGATCGCGGAGGAGTACCACCGCCTCCGCAAGGACCAGACGCTCTTCACCTACCTGCACCTGGCCGCCTCCAAGGAGTGCACGGACGCGCTGCTGGAGTCGGGCACCACGGCCATCGCCTACGAGACCGTCGAGCTGCCGGGCCGCGGCCTGCCGCTGCTCGCCCCGATGTCCGAGGTCGCGGGCCGCCTGGCCCCGCAGGTCGGTGCCTACCACCTGATGCGCGCGGCCGGCGGCCGTGGCGTGCTCCCCGGCGGCGTCCCGGGCGTGACCCCGGCCAAGGCCGTCGTCATCGGCGGCGGTGTCTCCGGCTGGAACGCCACCCAGATCGCCGTCGGCATGGGCTTCGACGTCACCCTGCTGGACCGCGACATCAACAAGCTCCGCGAGGCCGACCGGATCTTCGGCACGAAGGTCAAGGCGATCATGTCCAACTCCTTCGAGCTGGAGAAGGCCGTCCTCGACGCCGACCTGGTCATCGGCGCGGTCCTCATCCCGGGCGCCAAGGCCCCGAAGCTGGTCACCAACGAGCTGGTGTCCCGCATGAAGCCCGGAAGTGTTCTTGTCGACATCGCGATCGACCAGGGCGGCTGCTTCGAGGACTCCCGTCCCACCACGCACGCCGAGCCGACCTTCCAGGTCCACAACTCGGTCTTCTACTGCGTGGCCAACATGCCGGGCGCGGTGCCGAACACCTCCACCAACGCGCTCACCAACGCCACGCTGCCGTACATCGTCTCGCTCGCCAACAACGGCTGGGCCGAGGCGCTGCGCCGGGACGCCGCGCTCGCCAAGGGCCTCAACACCCATGACGGCAAGGTCGTCTACAAGGAGGTCGCCGAGGCCCACGGCCTGGACCACGTCGAGCTGACCGCCCTGCTCGGCTGACCCCTCCCGACCTGGCGGGTCACCAAGTCACCGCCAGGCAAAAGGCGATTCGTCAACACGACTCGTCAACCGCGCGCACCCGGCCGGACCTTGCCCGACAAGGTCCGGCCGGATGTGTGTATGGTCACTTTGCGGCACTCGGTCAACTCGCCTCGAACGTAACCCTTCGACCGATTCGCACACCGGTGAAACCTGCCGTGCGACGGCCGTGAGCCCTTGACAGAGGGATGTTTCATTGCCGACACATCCTGCCGGGTCCGGCGGATTGTGTTGCTGCGGACCGCCGACACGCCATAGAGTCGCCAACCGTCGGCATGGTGCCACGCTGACCTTGTCTAGAAGTTTCCTGGTCACCAAGGAGGTAAGACGACTTGTGAATGAGTCGACATTTTCTCCCGGGGGTGGTCAACCAGGAATGCCGGTACGGGGCCAGGACCCCACGGGATTCGAGGCTGTCGGCTCCGTAGCTGTGCGCACCTTCGCAGCCCACCAGAGTCCGGATCCGCAGGCGGACCGGACAGCACACCAGAGCATGGATGGCCATCACGTGAACGCCATGGCCGGCGACGGAAGTGGCGCGCCCCACAACCAACTCGCCGACTACGACGACCTGCCCGAGGGGCATTTCTACGACCCCGACGCCGAGTACGAGCCCGATCCGGAGTACGCGGCCACGCTCGCGCCCGACGCTGCCCGCCAGCGCCGTGAGCGCGTCGGCCCTACCGGCCGCCCGCTGCCGTACTTCCCGATCCCGGGCCCGCTGACCGACCACGGCCCCGCGAAGATCATCGCGATGTGCAACCAGAAGGGTGGCGTCGGCAAGACCACGTCGACCATCAACCTGGGTGCCGCGCTCGCGGAGTACGGCCGGCGCGTGCTGCTCGTGGACTTCGACCCGCAGGGCGCGCTGTCGGTCGGTCTCGGCGTCAACCCGATGGAGCTGGACCTCACCGTCTACAACCTGCTCATGGAGCGGGGCATGTCCGCGGACGAGGTCCTGCTGAAGACGGCGGTCCCCAACATGGACCTGCTGCCCAGCAACATCGACCTGTCGGCCGCCGAGGTCCAGCTGGTCTCCGAGGTCGCGCGCGAGTCGACGCTCCAGCGGGCCCTGAAGCCGCTCCTGCCCGACTACGACTACATCGTGATCGACTGTCAGCCCTCGCTCGGCCTGCTGACCGTCAACGCCCTGACGGCCGCGCACAAGGTGATCGTGCCGCTGGAGTGCGAGTTCTTCGCCCTGCGCGGTGTGGCCCTGCTGACCGAGACCATCGAGAAGGTCCAGGAGCGGCTCAACCCCGAGCTGGAACTGGACGGCATCCTCGCCACGATGTACGACTCGAGAACCGTGCACAGCCGTGAGGTGCTCGCACGTGTCGTCGAGGCGTTCGACGACCACGTCTACCACACGGTCATCGGGCGCACGGTCCGCTTCCCGGAGACCACGGTCGCCGGTGAGCCGATCACCACGTACGCCTCCAACTCCGTAGGTGCCGCCGCCTATCGCCAGCTCGCCAGGGAGGTGCTCGCCCGGTGTCACGCCGAGTGAGTCTGCCCGGGGCCGACGAGTTGTTCCGTACGACGGGGGGGACGGCGCTCCAGCCGTCCGGTACCCGGCGCGGGGCGAACGGTGAGGCCCGGGTGCCGGCTCCCGCGGGGGAGAGCGACGAGACGGCCGCCGAGGACGGACCCCAGTCGGTGCCCGTCCAGGGCGGTGACGGAGAGGGTGCGGAGCACGCGGCGGCCGAGGCCGAGCCGTCCGGGTCCGGCGAGTCCCGCACCCGCCCGGCGCGGCGGCAGGAGGCGCAGGAAGGTGTCGATCCCGCCGGGCAGCCGCGCAAGCGCGGGCGGGCGGCGTCCCGGCGGCCCAGCGGGCGCGAGCGGCACGACGAGAAGATCACCGTGTACGTCTCGGCCGAGGAACTGATGGACCTGGAGCACGCCCGGCTCGTGCTCCGCGGTGAGCACGGGCTCGCGGTGGACCGCGGCCGGATCGTCCGCGAGGCGGTGGCCGTGGTCCTGGCCGACCTGGAGTCCCGCGGGGACGCGAGCATCCTCGTACGACGGCTGCGCGGGCGGTAGCGGTAGCCTGCGGAGGCCATGACCTCGAACGACGCCCCCGTCCCCGGCGCAGCCGCCGGCCGCCGGCGTGCGCTGGGGCGGGGTCCGGGCGGACCGGAGAACGCCCCCCGGACCCCCGGCGCCGAACCGCCAGGGACCACGCAAGCCCCGGCGCCTCCCGCACCGGGAACCCCCCAGCAGCCGCACGAGCCCCAGGCGCCGCGTGAGCCCGTCGAGCCCGCCGTACCCCCCGGGCCGCCCCGGCCGCACGAGCCCTCGGCACCGGGCGAGCCTGCCGAGTCCGCTGTGCTCCATGGGCCGGCCGGGCCGCACGGGCCCCCGGCATCCGATGAGCCTGCCGAGCGTGCGCCCGCAGAGCCCCATGAGCCCACGGTGCACGGTGAGCCAGCCGAGCATGGGCCCACCGAGCCCCGTGGTCCTGGTGACTCCGCCGAGCCGCATGAGCCCGCGCCGCCCTCGGCGCCCCGTGCGCCCGCCGAGCCGGCCGAGTCCTGCGCACCGCACCGGTCCGCCGAGTCCTCCGCGCCCCCCGAGCCCTCCGACGGGGTCTTCACGGTGCGGCTTGCCAACTTCGAAGGGCCCTTCGACCTGCTTCTCCAGTTGATCTCCCGGCATCGGCTGGACGTCACCGAGGTCGCCCTGTCCCGGGTCACGGACGAGTTCATGGCCCACATCCGGGCCATGGGGCCGGACTGGGACCTGGACCAGACGACCGAGTTCCTGGTCGTGGCCGCCACGCTGCTCGATCTGAAGGCGGCCCGGCTGCTGCCCGCCGCCGAGGTGGAGGACGAGGGCGACCTGGCGCTGCTGGAGGCGCGGGACCTGCTGTTCGCGCGGCTGCTCCAGTACCGCGCGTACAAGCAGATCGCCGGCATCCTCGACCGGCGGCTCGACGACGAGGCCCGGCGCTACCCCCGTACCGTCGGCCTCGAACCGCAGCACGCCGAGTTGCTGCCCGAGGTCGTCATCAGCATCGGCCCCGAGGGTCTCGCCAGGCTGGCGGTCAAGGCGATGCAGCCCCGGCCCAGGCCGCAGGTCTACGTCGACCACATCCACGCCCCGCTGGTCAGCGTGCAGGAGCAGGCCGGGATCGTGGTGGCCCGGCTGCGGGAACTGGGCGAGGCGGACTTCCGGACGCTGGTCGAGGACACCGGTGACACCCTGACGGTCGTGGCGCGGTTCCTGGCCCTGCTGGAGCTGTACCGGGAGAAGGCCGTCGCCCTGGACCAGGAGACCGCGCTCGGCCGGCTGCTCGTGCGCTGGACCGGCGACGCGGAAGCGGCACCCCTGGTCACCGACGAGTTCGACCGGCCGCCGGAGCGGCCCGAGGAGAAGCCCGAGGAGAAGAAGGCATGAGCGAGGAGACAGCGGAACCCCCCGCGGGACCCCGGACCGCCGCCGGCCTCGACCTCAGGCCCGCCCTGGAGGCGATGCTCATGGTCGTGGACGAGCCCGCGACCGAGGAGCAGCTGGCGCGGCTCCTGGAGCGGCCGAAGCGGAGCATCGCGGACGCCCTGCGGGAGCTGGCCGACGAGTACACCGCGCAGGGCCGCGGCTTCGAGCTGCGGTTCGTCGCCGGCGGGTGGCGTTTCTACACCCGGGCCGCCTACGCGCCCGCGGTCGAACGGCTCGTCCTGGACGGCCGGACGGCCCGGCTCACCCAGGCCGCGCTGGAGACCCTGGCGGTCGTCGCCTACCGCCAGCCGGTCAGCCGCAGCCGCGTCTCCGCGGTGCGCGGAGTGAACTGCGACGGCGTGATGCGCACCCTCCTTCAGCGAGGTCTGGTCGAGGAGGCGGGCGCGGAACCCGAAACAGGTGCGATCCTGTACAGGACGACGAACTACTTCCTGGAGCGGATGGGCCTGCGTGGCCTGGACGAGCTTCCGGAACTCGCGCCCTTCCTCCCGGAGGCGGAGGCGATCGAGGCCGAGACCCAGGAGGGAGTCCCGTCGTTCGACCCGGACGCGCCCGACGCGCCCGGCGCAGACGACGACGCAGACGACTAAGACGGAACTTTGATGCGAAGCAGCGGCAGCGGCAAGAGCGGTGGCGGACGCGGGAACTACCGCGGTGCCGGCAACAGCAGGGACGACAAGCAGGGGCAGGGCCGGCCCCGCAAGCCCCGCCCCGAGGAGCGCCGCTACGACGTGGGCCCCGGGGCCACCAAGGACGGCCCCAAGGCGGGCCGGGGCGGCGCCGCGCGCGGTGGCTCCAAGGGCGGCCCCAAGCGGCCCCAGCAGGGCGGCCGTACGGCGCCCGCGCGCTCGCGTGAGTACGAGACGCGGGTGGAGGAGCGCAACCGGGAGCGGTACGCCGGGAAGCCGGACATCAAGCTGCCCAAGACCTTCCCGGGCGCGGAGCAGGAGGGCGAGCGCCTCCAGAAGGTGCTCGCGCGTGCGGGCTACGGCTCCCGGCGGGCCTGCGAGGAGCTGATCGAGCAGGCCCGGGTCGAGGTGAACGGCGAGATCGTCACCGAGCAGGGCCGCCGGGTGGACCCGGAGAGCGACGAGGTCAAGGTCGACGGCCTGACCGTCGCGACGCAGTCGTACCAGTTCTTCTCGCTCAACAAGCCCGCCGGTGTCGTCTCCACCATGGAGGACCCGGAGGGCCGCCAGTGCCTCGGGGACTACGTCACCAACCGTGAGACGCGGCTCTTCCACGTCGGCCGGCTGGACACCGAGACCGAGGGCGTCATCCTGCTCACCAACCACGGCGAGCTGGCGCACCGTCTGACCCACCCGAAGTACGGCGTGAAGAAGACCTACCTCGCGGCGATCGTCGGCCCGATCCCGCGCGACCTGGGCAAGCAGCTGAAGGACGGCATCCAGCTGGAGGACGGTTACGCCCGCGCGGACCACTTCCGGGTGGTCGAGCAGACCGGCAAGAACTACCTGGTCGAGGTGACCCTGCACGAGGGCCGCAAGCACATCGTGCGGCGCATGCTCGCCGAGGCCGGTTTCCCGGTCGAGAAGCTGGTGCGCACCGCCTTCGGCCCGATCACCCTCGGCGACCAGAAGTCGGGCTGGCTGCGCCGCCTGTCGAACACCGAGGTCGGCATGCTCATGAAGGAAGTCGACCTCTAGAGCGCCTTGCCGTGATCACCATCCCCGTTTATTGTCATAGTGACGATAAAGGGGATGGTGAACCGCGTGAACCGCGTGTCCGAACGAGTCGCGACCGGCGCACTCCTGGGCCTGGCCCTCGGGGACGCCCTCGGCTACCCGACCGAGTTCAAGACCGTGCCGGCGATCCTCGCCGACTACGGGCCCTGGCGGACGCTGGAGCCGGCGCGGCCCGCGCTGGTCTCCGACGACACCCAGATGACCCTCGCCGTCGGCCGCGCCCTGCGGACGGCCATGGAGCGCGGCGACCTCACGCCGCGGCGGCTGGAGCGGCCGCTGCGCGAGGAGTTCGTGGACTGGTACCGGTCACCGGAGAACGTCCGCGCTCCCGGCGGCACCTGTCTGCGGGCGTGCGCCCTGCTCACGGAGCCCGACCGGCCCTGGCAGGACGCCAGCCGGATCGGCTCCAAGGGCTGCGGCGCCAACATGCGCGTCGCCCCCGTCGCCCTCGCCCCCGGCCTGAGCGACGAACAGCGTGCCGGTGCCGCCCAGTTGCAGGCCGCGCTCACCCACGGCCACCCCACCGCGCTGGCCGCCTCCGACCTCACCGCCCACGCCGTCCACCTGCTCGCGCGGGGCACCGGCCCGGCGGAACTGGTCGGCGCCCTGCGCGCGTACGCCCTGGACCACCGCACCCGCTACCACCACGGCTGGCTCGGCGACCTGTGGACCCGCGCCGAGGACCCCGGCCCCGAGCAGTTCATCGCCCGCGGCTGGGACGAGTGCCTGGCGGTCCTCGACCGCCTCCGGGACGCCGTACGGACCGTCTCCCCGGAGAGCGACCCCTGCCTGGCCACCGGGGAGGGCTGGATCGCCGAGGAGGCCCTCGCCACCGGGCTGCTGTGCTTCCTGCTCTTCCCGGACGAGCCCGTCACCGCCCTGCGCCGGGCCGCCTGCACCGCCGGTGACTCCGACTCCATCGCCTGCCTCACCGGCGCCTTCGCGGGCGCCCAGCTGGGCGCCGGCGCCTGGCCCGCCGAGTGGGCCGGGCGGATCGAGTACCGGGCGGACCTGCTGGCCCTGGGATCAGTCTGGGACGCCGAGGCCGGCACTCCGGCGTGAATCCGCGGGGTCTGCACCGACGTGACCCGCGCCCGGGAGACCCCGCGCGGCCTCGTGGTCCGGCTCCGCCCGGAGGGCCGACGCCCGGCGCACCCGGTACAGGAAGCCGGCCACGCGCGCGTGGTCCGGCTCCGGCGGCAGCGGGCTGCCCCGCAGGGCCGCCTCGGCCTCGGCCGCCAGCCGGACCATCCGCCGCTCCACCTCCGCCCACGGCACCTCGCCCCGCTTCACCGCGAGCAGCGCCTCCCGCCGGTCGCCGGCGTCGACCCGCAGTTCGCCGGTGCGCATCAGGTCCCGGGCGCTCGCCAGCAGCCGCAGCAGGTGCATCGCGTGCTTCCAGCGCGGGGCGCCCGTGACGCGGACGTCGGCGTCGAGCTTCTTGCGCTGGCCGAGGGCGTAGCCGGTGAACGTGTCGTAGGCCCGGAGCGACAAGAAGGCCCCGCGCAGGGACAGCAGTTCGCGGCCGGTGTCGTCGGCGTGCTCCACCAGCGGGGAGTGCAGGCACTCCAGGATGTTCGGGTTGCCGCGCAGCGCCAGCTCGCAGAACCGTTCCAGCTCCCAGGAGAACCGCTCCTCACCCGGCCCCTCCACATGCGCCGGCGGCTTCTCGAACCGCCAGAACAGCGGGGTGGGAGCGAGGAAGACCCCCCGCCGGTCGGTGTCGCTGGCGTCCGTGGCCAGGCCGAAGGCACGGGAGCCCATGACACAGGCGTAGACCGTGTGATCGCGTACGAGATCCTGCGGCTGCATCCCCGGAGCCTACGCGGGCCCTTCAGGCCAGCTGGATCGACTGCCCCCGCACAGTGATCGGCTTCTCGGGCAGCGGCTGGGTCGCGGGGCCGTGGGCCACCGAGCCGTCGGCGACGTGGAACCTGCTGCCGTGGCAGGGACAGTCGATGGTGCCGTCCGCGACCTTGTCCACCGTGCAGCCGCGGTGCGTGCAGATCGCCGAGAAGGCCTTGAACTCGCCCTTCGACGGCTGGGTGACGACGATCTTCCGGTCGCCGAACACCTTGCCGCCGCCCACCGGGATGTCGCCGGTTCTGGTCAGTTCCGCACCGCCGGCGGACGAGGAGGGTGACGGGGAGCCGCTGGCGGCGCCCGCGGAGGAGACGGGCGACGGGGAGACGCCGGCGGCGCCGGTGGGGGAGGCGGACGACGAGGAGCCGTTGTCGCTCTTGCCGCCGCCGCATCCCACGCATCCCAGGGCGAGCGCCCCCGCGCTCGAAGCCAGAACCGTGCGCCGGGTCGAGGGCTGGGTCATGTCACGCCTCCGTGCTGGACGTCAAAACGGTGGATACCGGTACGTCCGCATCGTCTCAGTGACCGGGCGGCGCACGTACGCCCCGCGCGGGCTGACTACGCTGGACGGACCAAGAACAGACACGCCTGTCAGCGAGGAGCAGCACCGTGGCGGTACGAGCGGTCCGGGGGGCCGTCCAGCTGGAGCGCGACGAGGCCGGACACATGGAGGAACAGGTCGGGACCCTGCTCACCGCCGTCCTGGAACGGAACGGGCTGACCGCCGACGACCTGATCAGCATCTGGTTCACGGCCACCCCCGACCTGCACAGCGACTTCCCGGCCGCCGCCGCCCGCGGGCTCGGCCTCGTGGACGTCCCGCTGATCTGCGCCCAGGAACTGGACGTCGAGGGCGCCATGCCCCGCGTCGTGCGGATCCTCGCCCACGTCGAGTCGGACACGCCCCGCGCCGGCATCGCCCACGTGTACCTCGGCGCCGCGGCCGGTCTGCGCAAGGACATCGCCCAGTGAGAACCGCACTCGTCATCGGCACCGGCCTCATCGGCACCTCCGCCGCCCTGGCCCTCGTCCGGCGCGGTGTCACCGTCCACCTCGCCGACCACGACCCCGACCAGGCCCGTACGGCCGCCGCGCTGGGCGCCGGCACCGACGAGGCACCCGAGGGCCCGGTCGACGTGGCGATCGTGGCCGCCCCGCCCGCCCACGTCGCCCGGGTGCTCGCCGACGCCATGCGCCGGGGCGTGGCCCGCGGCTACCTGGACGTCGCCAGCGTCAAGGGCGGCCCCCGCCGCGAACTGGAGGCGGCCGGCCTCGACCTCAGGGCCTACCTCGGCACCCACCCCATGTCCGGCCGGGAGAAGTCCGGCCCGCTGGCCGCGACCGCCGACCTCTTCGAGGGCCGGCCCTGGGTGCTCACCCCGACCCGGGACACCGACACCGAGGTGCTCAACCTCGCCCTGGAGCTGGTCTCGTACTGCCGGGCCGTCCCGGTCGTCATGGAGGCCGACGCCCACGACCGCGCCGTCGCCCTCGTCTCCCACATGCCCCACCTGGTGTCCAGCATGGTCGCCGCACGCCTGGAGCACGCCGAGGAAGCCGCCGTACGGCTGTGCGGGCAGGGCATCCGGGACGTGACCCGGATCGCCGCCTCCGACCCGCGCATGTGGATCGACATCCTCTCCGCGAACCCCGGGCCGGTCGCCGACCTGCTGTCCGACGTCGCCGCCGACCTCGGCGAGACCGTGCGGTCGCTGCGCGCCCTCCAGTCCGCGGACGACGACAAGCGCCGCTCGGGCAGCGCCGGCATCGAGGACGTGCTGCGCCGCGGGAACGCCGGCCAGGTGCGGGTGCCGGGCAAGCACGGCAGCGCGCCCCGCGTGTACGAGTCCGTCGTCGTCCTCATCGACGACCAGCCCGGACAGCTGGCCCGCATCTTCGCGGACGCGGGACAGGCGGGCGTCAACGTCGAGGACGTGCGCATCGAGCACGCGACGGGACAGCAGGCCGGCCTCGTCCAGCTCATGGTCGAGCCGCAGGCGGCGGCGGCGCTGAGGGAGGCGCTGCGCGAGCGGGGCTGGGCCCTGCGGCAGTAGAGCCCGGTGAGGGCGCCTGCCGCGAGCCAGTAACCTTGTGCGGGGCGCCCTCGCGTCCCGCCCCCAGCCCACCACCCTTCACCAGGAAGGTGCCCTCCCGTGGAAAACGGCGCCGCCCCGACGCCCAAGCCCGTGATCGTCGCGATCGACGGTCCGTCCGGCACGGGCAAGTCGAGCACGTCGAAGGCCGTGGCCGCGCAGCTCGGCCTGAGCTACCTGGACACCGGCGCCCAGTACCGGGCGATCACCTGGTGGATGGTGAACAACGGCATCGACCTGGCGGACCCCACCGCCGTCGCCGCCGTCGCCGGCAAGCCGGAGATCGTCTCCGGCACCGACCCGGCGCACCCGGCCATCACGGTCGACGGCGTCGACGTGGCCGGCCCGATCCGCACCCAGGAGGTCACCTCCAAGGTCAGCGCGGTCAGCGCGGTCCCCGAGGTGCGCGCCCGGATCACCGAGCTCCAGCGTTCGCTGGCCGCCGCCGCGGAGCACGGCATCGTGGTCGAGGGCCGGGACATCGGTACGACCGTCCTGCCGGACGCCGACCTGAAGATCTTCCTCACCGCCTCCCCGGAGGCCCGTGCGGCCCGCCGCAGCGGCGAGCTGAAGAACGCCGACGTCCACGCCACCCGCGAGGCCCTGATCAAGCGGGACGCGGCCGACTCCAGCCGCAAGACCTCGCCGCTCGCCAAGGCCGACGACGCGGTCGAGGTGGACACCACGGAACTGAGCCTCGCCCAGGTCATCGAGTGCGTCGTCACCCTGGTCGAGGAGAAGCGGGCCGGGAAGTGAGCCGTCCGCCGGTCCCCTCGGAGCGGGGCGCCGAGATCGGGCGGCGCATCGGCGTCGGCCTGATGTACGGGCTGTTCCGGCCGCGGGTGCTGGGCGCCTGGAAGGTGCCGGCGACCGGCCCGGTGATCTTCGCGGTGAACCACTCCCACAACGTCGACGGCCCCATGGTCATGGGCGTGGCGCCCCGGCCGACGCACTTCCTGATCAAGAAGGAGGCGTTCATCGGCCCGCTGGACCCCTTCCTGACCGGCATCGGCCAGCTGAAGGTGGACCGCGCCCTCCCCGACCGCACCGCGATCACCCAGGCCCTCGGCGTGCTGGCGGCCGGGGGAGTGCTGGGCATCTTCCCGGAGGGCACCCGGGGCGAGGGCGACTTCGCCGCACTGCGCGCCGGGCTGGCCTATTTCGCGGTCCGCGGCGGGGCGCCGATCGTGCCCGTCGCCGTACTGGGAAGCTCCGAGCGGCCCGGACGGCTGGTCAAGGCGCTGCCTCCGCTGCGCTCGCGGATCGACGTCGTCTTCGGTGACCCGTTCGACGCGGGCGACGGCAGCGGGCGGCGTACGCGCGGCGCGCTGGACGAGGCGACCGAGCGGATCCGCAAACGGCTCACCAGCCACCTGGAAAACGCCAGGCGCCTGACCGGGCGCTAGGCGACACTTGAGTAGTGGATCAGCCCACGGAGGGCCGCTCCACCGATCACCACGAATGAACGACGAGGTACGGACTTCATGAACGACGACATCCAGCCCGACGGCTCGGCCGAGCACGAGTACGAGCACGGGGCGCTCGGCGACGCCGAGTACGCGGAGTTCATGCAGCTCGCCGCGGAAGAGGGCTTCGACATCGAGGACGTCGAGGGCGCCATCGAGGCGGCGGGCCACGGCCCGCTGCCCGTGCTCGCCGTCGTCGGCCGCCCCAATGTCGGCAAGTCGACCCTGGTGAACCGGATCATCGGCCGTCGCGAGGCGGTCGTCGAGGACAAGCCGGGCGTCACCCGCGACCGTGTCAGCTACGAGGCCGAGTGGGCCGGCCGCCGCTTCAAGGTGGTCGACACCGGCGGCTGGGAGCAGGACGTCCTCGGTATCGACGCCTCCGTGGCCGCGCAGGCCGAGTACGCGATCGAGGCGGCCGACGCGGTCGTCTTCGTCGTCGACGCCAAGGTCGGCGCGACCGACACCGACCAGGCGGTCGTCCGGCTGCTGCGCAAGGCGGGCAAGCCGGTCGTGCTGTGCGCCAACAAGGTCGACGGCCCGAGCGGTGAGGCGGACGCGACCTACCTGTGGTCGCTCGGCCTCGGCGAACCGCACCCCGTCTCCGCCCTGCACGGCCGCGGCACCGGCGACATGCTGGACGCCGTCCTGGAGGCGCTGCCGGAGGCGCCCGAGCAGACCTTCGGCACCGCCGTCGGCGGCCCGCGCCGCATCGCGCTCATCGGCCGCCCGAACGTCGGCAAGTCCTCGCTGCTGAACAAGGTGGCCGGCGAGGAGCGCGTCGTCGTCAACGAGCTGGCGGGCACCACCCGTGACCCGGTCGACGAGCTGATCCAGCTGGGCGGCGTCACCTGGAAGTTCGTCGACACGGCGGGCATCCGCAAGCGGGTCCACCTCCAGCAGGGCGCCGACTACTACGCCTCGCTGCGCACGGCGGCCGCCGTGGAGAAGGCCGAGGTGGCGGTCATCCTGATCGACGGCTCCGAGAACATCTCCGTCCAGGACCAGCGCATCGTCACCATGGCCGTCGAGGCGGGACGCGCGATCGTCCTCGCCTTCAACAAGTGGGACACCCTCGACGAGGAGCGCCGCTACTACCTGGAGCGGGAGATCGAGACGGAGCTGGCCCAGGTCGCCTGGGCGCCCCGGGTCAACGTCTCGGCCCGCACCGGCCGGCACATGGAGAAGCTGGTCCCGGCGATCGAGACGGCGCTGGCGGGCTGGGAGACGCGCGTCCCCACGGGCCGCCTGAACGCCTTCCTCGGCGAGCTGGTCTCGGCCCACCCGCACCCCGTCCGGGGCGGCAAGCAGCCGCGCATCCTCTTCGGCACCCAGGCGGGCACCAAGCCGCCGCGGTTCGTGCTCTTCGCGTCGGGCTTCATCGAGGCGGGCTACCGGCGCTTCATCGAGCGCCGCCTGCGCGAGCAGTTCGGCTTCGAGGGCACCCCGATCCACCTGTCGGTGCGGGTGCGCGAGAAGCGCGGCGCGAAGAAGAAGTGACGGCGGTACGACGAGAAGGGCGCCCCTGGCTCTCCAGGGGGCGCCCCTCGCCGTTCACGGGTCCCTCACGCGCCCCGGCGCGGTCCCGGCGGCAGGGCGGCGGGACCGTGGTGCATGCCGGTGTCCTGCTGCCGCCCGAGCGTGCCGATCCGCTGCCACTGCGACTGCTGCCGGGCGCTGTAGGCCCCCGCGCTGTAGGCGCTGTAGGAGCTGCTGAACGACCCCGCGCGGTGGCCGCCGTACGCGCTCGTGCCGTCGGAGAAGTCGCCGAAGGCACTGAACCTCAGCTCCTCCTCGCCGCTGCGGTCCCCCGGCAGTGTGCGGAAGGTCCTGACCCACTCCGCGTAGAGCGAGTCGTAGATCGGCGTGGCCGACGGTCCGCCGGACGGTTCGTGGGCCGTCCGGGCGGACGGCACGGAGGAGAAGGACCGGCGGGGAGGAGTGTCGTATGCGTGCACGTATGTCCAAACGACCGGCCGCGCAAAGGGATGCGGCCGACGCGGTCGTACGACGTCCCGGGCGGCCTCACGTACCCGCGAGCGGAAGCGCCGCGGCGACCAGCCTGCCGTGGGCGGCGGCCCGGTCCAGCGCGCCGCGCAGCAGGTCCTCCCGGGGCTGGCGCCCGATCGACCCCACCGGCGCCGCGAACAGGAGCACCTGCTGGTGCTTGTTGGCGGCGGCCCGCCAGCTGTCGGTCACCTGGAGCGGCTGGTGCGCCTGCCACCAGGCCACCGGCTGGCCCCCGTTGGCCGACGGCTGGAGCACCGCGTGCAGCTGCCCCACGGCCAGCAGGACGGACCAGCCGTGCAGCACCGGCGGGACGGACGCCAGCTCGGTCACCGGCAGGAAGCCCTGCTCGACGAGCAGCGGAAGGAAGTCGTCGCCGGTTCCGGTGGTGCCCGGGCGCGCGATCGCCGAGGTCGGCTCGACGACGAGCGCGGGGTGCAACTCCCCGTCGATCAGCACCAGTCCGCTGGTCACACCGAGTACCGCCTGCTCGGGAACGGTCGTGTGCGACGCGCCCGCGGCGCCGGCACCGGTCATCTCACCGGCGGCACCGATGGACCGGACGGCGCCCTGCAACTGCTCCTCGGTGACCTGGACGACCTGCGAGGGCAGGCACCCGGCGTGGGCGAAGGCGAGGACGGCGGTCTCGTCGCCGACGAACAGGACGGTGCTGGTGCGCTCCTGCTCGGAGTGGCCCGGGGTGCGGCAGGACGTGCAGTCGTAACTGCCCGGGGCGTTCTCTCCGGCGAGCAGCCGGTCGGCTTCTTCGTCGCCGATCTCGGCGCGTACGGCGTCACTGACGTCGAGCATGCGCGGCACGGGTGGCTCCCTCGGAATGCGGTGCTGGGGGTCGGCCGGGTGGCTCCCGGCCGATGAGCCCCGGGGTTCCGGGCTCATGAAGAAGACAACGGGTGTCCTGTGGTGGGGGTCACGCCCCGCGGGCCACCGGTTCGCACTGACTGCCACGCGCCGTCACGCACCGTGCGTGAGGAATTGCCGTCCGTGAGAATGACACCCGGAGAGGGGGCGTGATCGGGTGAGGTGGGTCACAGCTCGCTCGGCCCGGTGGTCGACTCGTCCGGAAATAAGCGGATGAGGTGGGTGTCCGGAAATCGCCGCTACCTCCGGTAACAGTCAACTGGCCTGGAGCGACGGGGAGTTGGTTGATTCCGGAGGCCCGCCCTCCCTACATTCCTCCGCCGTGTGCAACGAGCACCGCTCGGGTACGTCCGCAGACCGGCATCAGGCAGAGCACGAACGCCGCACCGGCGGTGGCGGACGGGGCGGGCGCGACGAACCGCGGCCATACGCGGCACGACGCGCTCCGTCCGGGGGAGCCCGGGTTCGTGGAGAGGGAACCACATGTCCGACTGTGCCGATACGACCCGCAACACCGACCGGCCCGACAGCACCCGCAAGGGCCGTACGACGGCCGCGCTGGCCGGAGCCGCCCTGCTGGCCCCGCTGGGACTGCTGGCCGCGACCGGCAACGCCGCCGCGGCGGACAACGGGGTGTGGGACCGCATCGCCCAGTGCGAGAGCGGCGGCAACTGGCACATCAACACCGGCAACGGCTACTACGGCGGGCTCCAGTTCTCCGCCGGCACCTGGCGCGCGTACGGCGGCACCGCCTACGCCCCGACGGCCGACCAGGCCTCCAGAAGCGCGCAGATCACCGTGGCCACCAAGGTCCAGGGCGCCCAGGGCTGGGGTGCCTGGCCGGTCTGCTCGGTCCGCGCCGGAGCCGCCGGCACCGCCCCGGCGACCGCCTCGGACACGTCCTCCCGGAGCGGCGCGCCCCGCAGCGGCGGAACCGGGAGCGGCTCGACCGGGAACAGCCCGGCCCGGCACACCGCGACGCCGAGGAGCGTGACGACGCCGTCCGCCCCGGCCGCGACACCGGAACGCCCGGCGGCCGCCACCAACCGCAGCGCGTCCCGCGGCGACTACACGGTCCGCGAGGGCGACACCCTGAGCATCATCGCCGCCCGGTACGGAACCAGCTGGCAGCGGCTCTACGCCGCCAACAAGGCCGTCATCGGCACCGACCCCGACCTGATCGTGCCCGGCCAGCGCCTCGCGCTGTGAGCCCAGCGCGCTGAGCCCGGGCCGCCCGCGGCAGGCAGCCGTTGTCCCGGCGGGGACAGCGGCTGTCCGCGTCCGCGCGTTGCCGCGGACCGCCGGCGCGGCGGTCCGCAGGATCAGGAACCGGCTTGATGCCGCTTCGGCTCGGGCTGCGGGGCCTGGCCCGCGTACTCCGGGTGGTGCAGGTCGAACGCCGGGGACTCCGAGCGGATCCGGGGCAGGGTGACGAAGTTGTGCCGGGGCGGCGGGCAGGAGGTCGCCCACTCCAGGGAACGGCCGTAGCCCCAGGGGTCGTCGGTCTCGACCTTCTCGCCGTGCACGGCCGTCGTCCAGACGTTGTAGAGGAACGGCAGCGTGGACACGCCCAGCAGGAACGCGCCGATCGTGGAGACCGTGTTGAGCGCCGTGAAGCCGTCGGCCGCCAGGTAGTCGGCGTACCGGCGGGGCATGCCCTCGGCGCCCAGCCAGTGCTGCACCAGGAAGGTGGTGTGGAACCCGGTGAACAGGGTCCAGAACTGGATCTTGCCGAGCCGCTCGTCGAGCATCCGGCCCGTGAACTTCGGCCACCAGAAGTAGAAGCCGCCGAAGACCGCGAAGACGACCGTGCCGAAGACGACGTAGTGGAAGTGGGCGACCACGAAGTACGAGTCCGTGACGTGGAAGTCCAGCGGCGGCGACGCCAGGATCACCCCGGACAGCCCGCCGAACAGGAACGTCACCAGGAAGCCCAGCGACCACAGCATGGGCGTCTCGAAGGACAGCGACCCCTTGATCATCGTGCCGGTCCAGTTGAAGAACTTCACGCCCGTCGGCACCGCGATGAGGAACGACGTGAACGAGAAGAAGGGCAGCAGCACCGCGCCGGTGGCGAACATGTGGTGCGCCCACACCACCACCGACAGCCCGGTGATCGTCATGGTCGCGCCGACCAGCGTCAGATAGCCGAAGATCGGCTTGCGGCTGAACACCGGGATGATCTCCGTGACGATCCCGAAGAACGGCAGCGCGATGATGTACACCTCGGGGTGCCCGAAGAACCAGAACAGGTGCTGCCACAGCAGCGGACCCCCATCGGCCGCCTCGAACACCCGGGCGCCGAACCGCCGGTCCGCCTCCAGCACCAGCAGCGCCGCCGCCAGCACCGGGAAGGCCAGCAGGATCAGGATCGACGTGAACAGTGTGTTCCAGGTGAAGATCGGCATCCGGAACATCGTCATGCCGGGTGCGCGCATCCCGATGATGGTGGTGATGAAGTTGACCGCGCCGAGGATCGTCCCGAAGCCGGACAGCGCCAGACCCATGATCCACAGATCCGGGCCGAGGCCGGGGGAGTGGGCGGAGTCGTTGAGCGGCGCGTAGGCGAACCAGCCGAAGTCGGCCGGCCCGTCCGGCACCAGCAGCGAACTCACCACGATCAGCCCGCCGAACGTGAACAGCCAGTACGACAGCATGTTCAGCCGGGGGAACGCCACGTCGGGCGCGCCGATCTGCAACGGCATCAGCTCGTTGGCGAAGCCCGCGAAGCTGGGGGTGGCGAACAGCAGCAGCATGATCGTGCCGTGCAGCGTGAACAGCTGGTTGTACTGCTCGTTGCTCATGACCTGGAGTCCCGGCCGCGCGAGTTCCGCGCGCATCAGCAGGGCCATGACCCCGCCGGCCAGGAAGAAGCAGAACCCCGTGATCAGGTACAGATGACCGATCCTCTTGTGGTCGGTGGTGATGAGCCACTCCACGACCAGCCGGCCGCCCCGGCCGCTGCGCACCGGTCCTGCCGTCGTCCCCGCGACCTCGGTCCCCATCGCTCGCTCGCCCCTTCGCGTCGTCGCGCCCGGGCCCGCCGCGGCCCGCGGCGCGCGGGCCCGCGAGCCGCCGTCCTGCCGCTCGCCGGGCCGTGCGCCCGGCAGGGGGCGTACGGCGGTTGTGTGCTGAATCCGTGAAATCTCCTATGCGGCGTCAGCTTCTGTGGCGTCGCGCAGGATTGCCGGGGAATCGCGCCGCGGGCCCGCCCCGATCCCCCACGGGGGCACTTTCCGCCGGGAAATTCGAAGCCGTCCGCCGACACGCGTGAATTCGGCTCGATTACCCCGGTAAGCCGAACGGAAACGCCCGTTCGGGTGACGTCCGGCCGTGATGTAGCCGATGTCAGGGTGGCTGAAACCGGGCCGCGAGGCTGTGACAGAGGTGTGACCGGAACCGGATACGGCTCTTACCCTGCTGTGCCCGCTTCCGTCGTCGCCGGATGCGGCCTAGCGTGGCGGCATGGCACCGATTCCCACTCCGCCAGCGGAGCCCCAGGACAGTCCGGACGGGTACGTCGGTCTCGACGCCGCACACGCCGAGCGCCTCGCCCGCGAGTGCGGCTGGCCGTCGGTACGGTCGCTGCCGCCGGGCGCGGTCATCACCATGGAGTACCGCGCGGGCCGGCTGAACTTCGAGGTGCGGGACGGCCGGGTGGCCCGCGCCTGGAAGGGCTGACCCCGGGCCGGGGACACGGACACGGCGAAGGCCCCGCTCCTCGTCAGGGAGCGGGGCCTTCGCCGTGGCGCGGGGTGGTGGTGCGTACCGGGCCCCGCGCCGTTCCCGCCGTCAGCCGCCTGTCAGGGGGCGGGCCGGCTGGGACGTACCGCGGGGGAGACGGTCGGCGTGCGGCGGGCGGCGGCTGCCCACCGGGGTGACCGGGGTGCGTTCCGAACGGGCCGTGTGCGGCCCGGGGGCCAGGTGGGCCGGGCCCCGGGAGGCCCGGGTCGCGGAGACCGGCTCGCGGACCGGCGCCGGCTCCGCCGGGGTGCCGCGCGGCCGGAGCGCCACCGGCCGGACCGGGACGGCCGGTTGCGGCACGGGCAGGCCGCCGCGGGCGCGCAGCCGGTCGCGCAGGACGAAGATCCCCTGCTCGGCCCGGGCGATCAGTGGCTCGAACCAGGGCAGGGCGAGCAGGATCAGCAGGCCCGCGGCCCAGCCGAGGAGTACGTCGCTCAGCCAGTGCGTACCGAGGTAGACGGTGGTGAGGCCGACACCGAGCGAGGTGACCGCGGAGAGGGCCGACAGCCAGCGGCGCGCTCTCGGGGTGGAGGCCAGATACGCCAGGATTCCCCAGGTCACAACCGCGTTGGCGGTGTGGCCGCTGGGAAATATATCGCCGCCCAGGCCCATCTCGTTCGAGCCGATCACGGTCGCGTAGTGCGGACCGAGCCGTCCCATGCCGAGCTTGGCGGCGCCGACCGTGATGTTCAGCAGCAGCAGCGAGGCCGCCAGGGTCAGCAGCGGGCGGAGCGTGTGCTGCCGCCAGGAGCGCCAGCCGAGCCAGGCCGCGACCATCACGGCGGTGGGGCCGCGCTGGCCGAGCACCACGTAGTAGTCGAGGAAGGCGTGGATCTGCGGCCACTGCTGGTACGGCCGGAAGAACATGACCTGCCAGTCCAGCCGGACCAGCCAGGAGGTGGTCACCACGGCCCACACGATCGCCAGGTAGAAAGCCAGGGTCGCCGAGAACAGGACGACCCGGTGCCGGCTCATCCTCGGCACATCGATGTGAGCCGGTCGTTCCGGCTCACGGTCCAGTCTGGTGAACACCCGGTCCAGACGCCGGATGAGGTTTCGTTCGGTACGCACCCAATCGACGTTACAGCGAGTGAGCTGGGTCCCCGGTCGAAACAGCGGCTTTGTGATGACGATGTGATGTGGCAAACCTCTCAAGGGCGGCCCGAATTCAAGGGATTCCGCAATCGAGGGACGCCATCCGTGTCAATTCCTTAGATCATGCCGGGTGTTGTTTATATGGCGCTTATGAATGTGTTAACCCGGTCCTGGCGCGGATTTCTCCCGGCCGTCATCGGGGGCGGGGGCCGGTCACGGCGGACCGGAGCCGTTCAGCCAGAACGCGCCGTAGACCGCCGCCGCGCCCGCCAACCCCGCCGTGACCAGGGCGGCTCGGGAGGTGCGCAGCCGGGCCAGGGCGCAGGCGAGCGGCAGCAGCACCGGGAAGGCCGGCATCAGCAGCCGGGGCTTGGAACCGAAGTAGCTCGACGCGCCCAGGGCGAGGGCGAGGACGATCCCCGTGTACACCAGGAGCTCCACGGGCTGGCGCCCGCGGACACCGGTGACGTAGAGCCAGATCACCAGGGCGACGCCGGTGATCAGGGCGAGGCCGGCGAGGGCCGACGGGAACGACGTGAACTTGTCGCCCACGAAGCGGGCGAAGGCGTAGCCGCCGTCGAACCCGTTGCGCCATCCGGCCTGGACGTCCAGGTACCCGAGCGGCCCGTCGCCGGTGCGCCACCCGACCCAGAGGACGTAACCGGCGGCACCGAGCGGAGCGATCAGCAGGCCGAGCGCACGGCGCCGGGCGGGGGCGCACGGGGCGGGCGGTGCGCCGGGTGGGCCGGGTACGGGCGCGGGGGCGCGGGTGCCCTTCGGCGCGCCGGGGGTGAGCGCCGGGGCGTGCGGGTCGGCCGGCCCGCCCGGTGTGCGCGCCGCGGCTCGCGGGACGGTGGACGCGCCCGGCGCGCGCATCGTGCCGCGCGCTCGCACGAACGAGACCACGCCCGCCACCCACACCGCGGCGACCACTGCCGCCCCCACCGGCCGGGTCAACCCCGCCAGCGCGGCGAGCGTGCCCGCGGTCAGCCACCGCCCGGTCAGGACCGCGTACAGCGCCCAGGCCGCCAGCGCCGTGAACAGCGACTCGCTGTAGGCCATCCACTGCACGGCCCCGACCGGCAGCACCGCCCACAGCAGCACCGCACAGACCCCGGCCCGGGGCCCGTACACCCGGTCGGCGACCGCGAAGATCCCGGCCGCCGCGGCCAGGGACGCCAGCAGGCTCACCACGAAACCGGCGTCCGCGTACGACAGCGGGGTGACCGCGTGCAGCAGCCGCTCCAGCCACGGCAGCAGCGGGAAGAACGCCAGATCGGAGTGGACGTCCCCGTTCGGCAGCCGCACCTCGTGGCCGTACCCCCCTTCCGCGACCCGGGTGTACCAGAGCGAGTCCCAGCGCGCGGTCAGCAGGGTGTACGCGGTCCTGCCGCGCGCGGCGCTCCACACCGCGAGCACAACCAGCCCCAGAACGCGCACGGCCACGTAGCCCAGCAGGGCGGGGGCCGCCCGGCGCGGGAGGGATGCGGGGGGCGCGGCTGCGCGCGCGGCGAGATCGGTCACGGGCCGATTATCGACCGCACCCGGGACGGCACCGGCCGCCGGGGCGCGGCCGGGGGAGGAGGGCGTGGCGTACGCCACACGGGTCCCGTCGCGCGCGTGAGATGTCCGCCACGTGGCCATGCGGCGGACTCGCGTACGCTGACGAGTCACTCGCATGGGTTCGCGCGGGTCGGGAAACCGCTCATTCCCGGCCGTACGGCAGGGAGTCCCCACCCCGCCGGTCCGCCCCACACGAGGGATCTTCTGGGAGGTACCTACATGTCCGGGACGACCACGGCTGCCGCAGGGCCGCGCCGTCGGGCGCCCGGGGCGGATGCCCACCGCTGGGTCGTCCTCGTCGTCCTCTGCGCCAGCCTGCTGCTCGTCGCCCTCGACGCCACCGTGCTGCACGTGGCGGTGCCCGCCGTCACCGAGGACCTCCGTCCCGGCGCCGTGGAACTGCTCTGGATCGTCGACGTCTACCCGCTGGTCTGCGCCGCCCTGCTGATCCTCTTCGGCACCCTCGGCGACCGGGTCGGCCGCAGACGCGTCCTGCTGCTCGGCTACGCCCTCTTCGGCGTGGCGTCCGCCGTGGCCGCGTTCTCGGGGACCGCCGAGATGCTCATCCTGGCCCGCGCGCTGCTCGGCGTCGGTGGCGCCATGATCATGCCCGCGACCCTGTCGATCCTCCGCCAGGTCTTCCCCGACCGGCGCGAGCGCGCCCTCGCCATCGGCATCTGGAGCGCGGTGGCGGCGGTCGGCGCGGCGGTCGGACCGCTGCTCGGCGGCTTCCTGCTGGAGCACTTCTGGTGGGGCGCGGTCTTCCTGGTCAACATCCCGCTGATGCTGGTCAGCCTCCCGGTGGGCCGGATCCTGCTGCCCGAGTCGAGGGGGGAGCGCGACGGCCCCTGGGACGTGACCGGCGCGCTGACGGCGGCGGCCGGCCTGTTCGCCGTCGTCCTCGGCGTGCAGCGGCTCGGCGGCGGGGGGGCGGCGGCGAGTCCGCTCACCGTGCTGCCGCTGCCGGCCGGCGCGGGTCTCCTCCTCCTCTTCGTGCGGCGCCAGCGGCGGCTCCCGTATCCCCTGGTGGATCTGCGCATGTTCCGCCGGCCCGCGTTCAGCACCTCGGTGGGCTGCATCGTGCTGGCCATGCTCGCGCTGGTGGGCCTGGAGCTGATCGCCGCGCAGTACCTGCAACTGGTGCTCGGCCTGTCGCCGCTGGAGACCGGCCTCAGGCTGCTGCCCCTGACCGTCGCCGCGATGGCGGCGGGCCTGGCGGGCGCGCGCATGCTGCGCCGCTTCGGGCCGCGCCGGATGGTGTCCGCGGGCTTCTGCCTGACGGCGGCGGCCGTGCTGACCCTGACGGTGATGGGCGGCGCCGACGACCCGCCGCTGCTGCTGGCCGGCTTCGTGCTGCTGGGCTTCGGTCTGGAGACCACGCTGTTCGGCGCGTACGAGTCGATGCTCAGCGAGGCCCCGGCCGACCGGGCCGGCGGCGCCGCGGCGATCGGCGAGACGTCGTACCAGCTCGGGGCCGGGATCGGCATCGCGTTGCTGGGCAGCGTGATGAACGCGGCCTACGCCCCGTCGCTGCGGTCGGTGCCGGGCGTGCCGCGGGGCGCGGCCCGGGCGGCTGGGCACTCGCTCGGCGAGGCCTATCAGGTCGCCGGACGGCTCGGCGGGCCCGCCGGGGCCGCGCTGCGCCGCGCGGCGCGGGACTCCTTCGTGCACGGGCTGCATGTGACCCTGCTGGTGAGCGCGGGCCTGTTGCTGCTGGGCGCGCTGATGGCGCTGCGGCTGCCGCGGACCGTGCAGTGCGGCGAGGAGCCGGACGGAACCGGAGCCGACGTGCCGGGGCCACGGGAGGCGGAGGCCGCGGGCGGCCGGCCGAGGGTCTCCGCCTAGGCCGCTCTGGACGTGCGGGACACCGCGCCGTAACGTCGGCCGGAGAGCCGTGACTAGCGGTGCTAGTTTCACTCCGTTCCCGTGTTCCGGAAGGTGTTCCATGTCCGCGTCCGCGAAGCTGCCCCCGTTCGATCCCGCCGACCCGCTCGGGATCGACGACCTGCTGGAGCCGGAGGACCTGGCCGTCCGGGACACCGTCCGCGGCTGGGCGGCCGACCGCGTGCTGCCGTACGTCGCCGACTGGTACGAGAAGGGCGAGCTGCCCGTGATCCGGGACCTCGCGCGCGAACTGGGTTCGATCGGCGCGCTCGGCATGTCCCTCACCGGGTACGGATGCGCGGGCGCGAGCGCCGTCCAGTACGGGCTGGCCTGTCTGGAGCTGGAGGCGGCCGACTCGGGCATCCGCTCCCTGGTCTCGGTGCAGGGGTCCCTCGCCATGTACGCCATCCACCGGTTCGGCAGCGAGGAGCAGAAGGAGCAGTGGCTGCCCCGCATGGCCGCCGGTGAGGTGATCGGCTGCTTCGGGCTGACCGAGCCCGATCACGGCTCCGACCCTGCCTCCATGCGCACCCACGCCGAGCGGGACGGCGGGGACTGGGTGCTCAACGGCCGCAAGATGTGGATCACCAACGGGTCCGTGGCCGGCGTCGCCGTCGTGTGGGCGCAGACGGAGGACGGCATCCGGGGGTTCGTCGTCCCCACCGACAGCCCCGGCTTCTCGGCGCCCGAGATCAGGCACAAGTGGTCCCTGCGCGCCTCCGTCACCAGCGAACTCGTTCTCGACGACGTACGGCTGCCCGCCGCGGCCGTGCTGCCCGAGGTGACCGGACTGCGCGGACCGCTCAGCTGTCTCTCGCACGCCCGTTACGGCATCGTGTGGGGCGCGATGGGCGCGGCCCGCAGCAGCTTCGAGGCGGCCGTGGAGTACGCGCGGACGCGGGAGCAGTTCGGCCGGCCGATCGGCGGCTTCCAGCTCACCCAGGCCAAACTCGCAGACATGGCGGTCGAACTGCACAAGGGCATCCTGCTCGCCCACCATCTGGGGCGGCGGATGGACGCCGGCCGCCTGCGTCCCGAGCAGGTCAGCTTCGGCAAGCTCAACAACGTCCGCGAGGCCATCGACATCTGCCGTACGGCGCGGACGATCCTCGGTGCCAACGGGATCTCCCTCGAATACCCCGTGATGCGGCACGCGACCAACCTGGAGTCCGTGCTCACCTACGAGGGCACCGTCGAGATGCACCAGCTCGTGCTGGGCAAGGCGCTCACCGGGCTTGACGCCTTCCGGTGAGCCCCGTCGGGGTGCGGGGCCGGGAGCGGCCCCGCCTCAGCTCTGGTTGAAGAATCCGTCGGAGCGGTGCGAGGACGCCTCACCGCTGATGATCTCGGTGTCGGCGGGGGTCAGCAGGAACACCCGGTTGGAGACACGGTCGATCGAACCGCGCAGTCCGAAGATGAGCCCCGCCGCGAAGTCCACGACGCGCTTGGCGTCGCCGGGTTCCATGTTGGTGAGGTTCATGATGACCGGGACACCCTCCCGGAACAGCTCGCCGATGGCACGGGCGTCCCGGAAGCTGTCCGGGGTGACCGTGCCGATTCTGCGGTCCTTCTCGTCGGCCGTGTCCGTGGCCACCTTCACGCGCGGGTCGGTGACCCAGGCGTCCCCGGACTCGGAGCCCTCGGAGTAGTCGTCGTCGTAGTAGCGCTCGTCATCGTTGTCGTCGACGAGGCCGAGCCACGCACTCGCCTTGCGTACCGATCCCATGGACGCCTCCTCTCACAGCGTTCTTTCTTGCTTTCCGTATCCCTATGGTCATCCATGATGCGGACGGTGCGCCAAGTGGATAGACGCCGCGCGGGGGGTTTGTGACGGTACTGGTGCACAGCAGATCCGTCGAGAGTCCTTGTGCCCCAAGGGGCGAGACTCATACGGGTGCTGACTGAGAGTGAAATATGATGGTACGCGGCGGACGGGTGATGCACAGTGCGTATGGGTGAACCCCAACGTCGTACCACAGTACGGGCGAAACCGGCAGATCGCGCGCGCGGAACGCGGACGGCGTACCGGCGCGCGGGCTCCGGCCCGCGCCCTCGCCGCGACCACGGCCGGTCCTGAGGATCGTGACACGATATGACGGGCTGCTCATATCCGCCCTGACGGTGGATCAGGCACCGCGACCCGGGACGCGCCGAGCCCCCGGCGGGGCCGGGGGCTGTTCGGCCGGCTTCACCGGGGGCTCGGAGGCGGGGGAGGGCCGAAGGCCCTGCTTCTCTAGTTCTTCAGCTCCGGAGGGGAGATCCGCGACGTGTCGATCGCGGAACCCGTCGTGTCCCACTTCTTGAGGATCCTGTCGTAGGTGCCGTCCGCGAGCAGCTTGTTCACCGCCGCCCGGAAGGCCGGGGCCAGCGCGGTGCCCTTCTTGAAGGCGAAGCCGACGTCCAGGCGGTGGAACTCGTTGAGGAATCTCAGGCCCCGCTGGTGGGCGACGGCGTAGCGCAGTCCGTTGATCGTGGACATCACCACGTCGCTGCGGCCCTGCTGGAGCGAGGACCAGATCGCGCTCGTCTCCCCGTACGTCTGCACCTGGTAGGCCTTCTTGCCCGCGTCGGCGCACACGTGCTTGTTCTCCTCCAGCGTGGCCTCGAAGGTCGTGCCGGCGGCGGTCGCGACGTTCAGGCCGCACAGCTGCGTCAGCTTCGTGATCTTCGAGAGCTTGCTGTCCTCGCGGGCGGCGAAGCCCTGGCCGTCGTTGATGTAGGTGACGAAGTCGATGGTCCTGCGCCGCTCGTCGGTGACGCCGAAGTTGCTCGCGCCGACGTCGTACTTGCCGCTGTCCAGGGCGGGCAGGATCGCCTCGAAACTCGCCTGCTCCAGCTTCGGCTCGATGCCCAGCACCCGGGCGACCGCCTTGGTGAAGTCGACGTCCTGGCCGGTGAGGGTCGTGCCGTCGGCGAGGTAGGTGGTGCCGGGCGGGGTGCCGCCGACGCTGACCGCGAAGGTGAGGCCGGTGGTGCCCGCCGGCAGCAGCCGCGCCGCGGCCTCGTCCTTCTTCTCGGCGGAGACGACGTCCGTGGTGGGCACCTTGACGGACCTGGCCGCCACTCCGGAGGCGTCCGCGCCGTCCTGGCCGCCGGACCCGGAACCGCAGGCGGTGAGGAGCAGGGCGGCCGACGTGATGCTGACAAAAGGGAGGAAATGCCGATAGGTGGGCGTACGCATCGGGGAGCGGTCTCCTGAAGCCGAAGGGGGTGCGACAACGCGAGGGGAGGGGTGCGCGTGTGAAGGCGGAGAAGCAAGAGAACGCGAGTGCGCCCGCCGTGAGGGCGGGTGCGCGCAGGGGGTCAGCTCAACAGGAAGAGGACCACACGCGACCGAAGTCGATGTGGGAGCGGGTGACCAGCCACTGCTGTGGATGCATGGGCCAAGTGGAACAGGCATTCGGTTCCGCGTCAACCGAGTTGAGATGTACCGCTCACAGTGTGGACAGCCTTGACAGCGGAGGGAAACGCCCCCGTACTCTCGGGGTGCGGCCCTGCTGAGGGGCTCGGCCGTAACGCGCCGCACGGCGCGTCCGTGTGAAGGCACCACCCCGTATCGACGACTCTCCCCCACTCCCGGCCTCGCCGAGCGGGGGACTCCTCCCGTCACGGAGCCTTCGCATGTCATCGGACACCCTCGCCAAAGTCCCCACGGTCCCGGATCTGCCCGACCCCGCGGACGTCCCCCGGATCGTCCCGCAGCGCCGGTACGGGCAGTGGGCGGCCGCCGTCGCCGTCCTCGTCGCGCTCGGCCTGGCCGTCAACTCGGTCGTGCGCAACGAGGCGTTCCAGTGGGACGTCGTCGCCGACTACTTCACCTCGGACTCCGTCCTGCGCGGACTGTGGCTCACGCTGTGGCTGACCGCGGTGGTGATGGTCCTCGGCTTCGCCCTCGGCACCCTGCTCGCCGCGTTCCGGCTGTCCGCCAACCCCGTGCTGCGCGCGGTCAGCTGGGGCTACGTGTGGCTGTTCCGGTCGATCCCGATCCTGGTGCAGCTGCTGCTGTGGTTCAACATCGGGGCGCTGTACCCGCAGGTGTTCGGTGTGCGGACCGTCAACCTGCTCAGCCCGGTGGCCGTCGCGATCGTCGGCCTCACCCTGCACGAGGCCGCCTACGCCGCCGAGGTCGTCCGCGGCGGGATCCTCTCCGTGGACCGCGGCCAGATCGAGGCGGCCCACGCGCTCGGCCTGAGCCGGTGGCGGCGCTGGTGGCGGATCGTGCTGCCGCAGGCGATGCGCTCCATCGTGCCGCCGGCCGGGAACATGCTGATCGGCACCCTCAAGGGCACCTCGATCGTCAGCGTCATCGCCGTCAACGACCTCTTGTTCTCCGCCCAGTTGATCTACCACCGCACCTATCAGGTGATCCCGCTCCTGATGGTGGCCACCCTCTGGTACGCCGTGGTCACCTCGCTGCTGGGTGTCGGCCAGTACTACGTCGAGAAGCGCTACGCGCGCGGCACGGAGAGCGCCCGATGAGACAGCAGCTGGTGATCGTCGGAGCCGGGCCGCGGGGGACCGGCATCCTCGAACGCCTCGCCGCCAACGCGCCCGGTCTGTACGCCGGTTCGGGCCTCGACATCCACCTGGTCGACCCCCATCCGCCGGGCGGCGGACGCATCTGGCGCGAGGAGCAGTCGCCGCTGCTGTGGATGAACTCGCACGCCGAGGACGTCACCATGTTCACCGACGAGACGGTGGCGATGGAGGGCCCGGTGCGCGAGGGGCCCACCCTGCACGAGTGGGCCCGGCTCGACGGCCGCGTCTTCGCCGGCCGCCAGGTCCAGGGCCGCTATCTGCGCTGGGTGTACGAGCGGGCCCTCGCCGACCTCCCCGCGAACGTCTCCGTGTACCACCACCCCCGGCGCGCCCTCCGGGTCGGCGGGCCGCGCGAGGGCCGCCAGCAGGTGTGGCTGGAGGGCCTCGCGCGGCCCCTCCTCGCCGACCTGGTGATCCTCACCCTCGGCCACCTGGACACCGAACCGGACGCGGAACAGGCCCGGCTGGCGCAGTACGCCCACGAACACGGTCTGGTGCACCTGCCGCCCGACTTCACCGCCGACAGCGACCTCTCGCCGCTCGCACCCGGCGAACCCGTCCTCGTCCGCGGGTTCGGCCTGGCCTTCGTCGACCTGATGGTGCTGCTCACCGAGGGACGCGGCGGACGGTACGAGGGGGAGACGTACCTCCCCTCGGGGCGCGAGCCGGTGCTGTACGTCGGCTCGCGGCGCGGAGTGCCGTACCACTCCAAGATCGGCTACGACTGGACCGGCGACCGTCCCCCGCTGCCCCGGTTCCTCGGCCCCGCCGAGGTGGCGGAACTGCTGGCCCGGCCCGGCGGCTTCGACTTCCGGCGCGATGTGTGGCCCCTGGTCGAGAAGGAACTGGGCTTCGCCCACTACCACCGGCTGTTCACCGCCCACCCCGGGCGTACGGCGATGGCCTGGGCCGACTTCGAGGAGAAGTACGCGGTGGCCGGCGACCCCGCCGAGATCCGGGCGCTGGTCGCCGCGGCCGTACCGGACCCGGCCGACCGGCTCGACCTCGCCGCGCTCGACCGCCCGCTGGACGGCGTCCGGTACGCCTCGCACGAGGACTTCCAGGCGGGGCTCAGGGACTATGTCGAAGCCGACCTGGACCGGCGTCACGACCCCGCGCACAGCGCGGACCTGGGCGTCTTCCTCGGGCTGCTCTCCGTCTACGGACAGCTCGTGCGGCTCGGGGACATCGGGCCCCGGTGGCACGGGTTCTTCAGCTACCTGGCGTCCGGGCCGCCCGGCCCGCGACTGCGGCAGATGCTCGCGCTGTCCCGGGCCGGGCTGCTGAAGTTCGTCGGCGCAGACATGACCGTCACCGCCGAGGACGGGGTGTTCCGGGCGGCCGGTTCCACGGTGCCCGGGTTCTCCGTGGAGGCCCGGGCGCTGGTCGAGGCCCGGCTGCCCGAGCCCACCGTCGGGCGCGCCCGGGACGGCCTGCTGCGCGAACTGCACGCCGACGGCGCCGCCGCGACCCCCGACGGGCTGCTCCGGGTCGACCCCCGCGACGGCCGCGTCCTCGACGGCGCGGGGCGCCCGCACCCCCGGCGCTTCGCGCTCGGCCCGTACACCGACACCCGTACCCCCGGCGCCTTCACCCGCCCCCGCACCGGCGGACCCGCGTTCCGGCAGAACGACGCCACCGCCCGGGCGGCACTGGTCTTCCTGCGGGACCTGGCCGGCCGCCTGGCCGCCTGAACCACTCGACTCGAAAAGGAACTCACCCGCCATGACCGTCATGGTCGACATCAGGTCGGTGCACAAGAGCTTCGGCCCGCTGGACGTGCTCAGGGGCATCGACCTCCAGGTGCGCGCCGGCGAGGTCACCGTCGTGCTCGGCCCGTCCGGCTCCGGCAAGTCCACGCTGCTGCGCACCATCAACCACCTGGAGAAGGTGGACCGGGGCGAGATCAGCGTGGACGGCGCGCTGATGGGCTACCGGCGCGCCGGGGACAGACTGTACGAGCTGCCCGAACGGGAGGTGCTCCGCCAGCGCACCCGGATCGGGTTCGTCTTCCAGAACTTCCGTCTCTTCCCGCACCTCACCGTGCTGGACAACGTCGTCGAGGCGCCGGTGTCCGCGCTGAAGCGGCCCCGCAAGGAGGCGCTGGAGCACGCGCGCCGGCTGCTGGAGCGGGTCGGGCTCGCGGACAAGGCCGGTGCCTATCCCCGGCAGTTGTCCGGCGGGCAGCAGCAACGGGTCGCCATCGCGCGGGCGCTGGCGCTGGAGCCGAAGCTGCTGCTGTTCGACGAGCCGACGTCGGCACTCGATCCCGAACTGGTGGGCGAGGTCCTCGATGTCATCCGGGACCTGGCGGCGCGGGGCACCACGATGATCGTCGTCACGCACGAGATCGCGTTCGCCCGGGAGGTCGCCGACACGGTGGTGTTCATGGCCGACGGGAGGATCGTCGAGCAGGGGCCGCCGCAGGAGGTGCTCGGCGCTCCGCGGGAGGAACGGACGCGGACGTTCCTGGCGAAGGTGCTGTGAGGGTGGCGGCCGTGGTCGCCATGGGCGGCGCGTCCGGCACCGCGCCGGCCGTCCGGACGGCGTGGACGGGCCCCCGGCCCCGCCCGGGCGGCGGCCCGCCGTCGCGGCGGGAACGGGAACCGGGGAGGCGCCCGGCATGAGCAGTCTGCTGCACCTCGCCGCCGCCGTGGACCAGCCCGGCGCGCCCGACGCGGCCACCTGCGCGGAGCTGGCTCTGCTCGCCGAACGCGGCGGGCTGGACTTCGTGACACTGGACGACTCCTTCGCCGGGCCCGACGCGCTCGGCGTGCTGTCCGGACTGGCACCCGCGACCCGGCGGATCGGGCTGGTGCCGACCGTCACCACCACCCACGGCGAGTCCCTCCGGGTGCGGGCCGCCGTGGCCACCCTGGACCGGGTCAGCCGCGGGCGGGCCGGCTGGCGGACCGGCGTGCCGGCCGCCGGGTCGGAGGCCCGGCTGGGCGGCCGCCGGTCCGCCGCGCCGCCGGAGACGCCGTGGCGGGAGGCGGACGAGGCCGCCGGCGCGGCGGCCGGGCCGGGGGACGGCTGGGAGGACGGCGCCGGGAGCCGGGACGCGGCCACCGGCCGGTTCCCGGACCGGGACCGCCCGCACCACGTCGACCTCACCCGCACCGCGTTCTCGGTCCGGGGCCCCTCCACCGTGCCCCGGCCGCCGCAGGGCCACCCCGTCCGCGTGGTCGACGCCACCGACGACCACGCTCTCACCGTCGCCGCCCGGTACGCGGACGTGGCCCTGGTGCGGGCCGCGGACCCGGCCCGGGCCGCCGGCTTACGCGACCGGCTGAGGGAACGGGCCCGCGCGTCCGGCCGGGATCCGGAGACACTGCGCATCCTGGTCAGCCTGCTGGTGGACCTCGGCGACGGCGAGTGCGCGGCCCGGCCGGGGCACGGCGGGGGCGGCCCGCGGCCCACCGCGCGGGGCCCGCTGTACCGGGGCGGCCCGGTCGATCTCGCGGAACTGGTGACCGCCTGGCATGCCGACGGCGTCACCGACGGCTTCCACCTGATCCCCGTCGAACCGCGCCGCGACCTTGAACGTCTGGTCAACGGCACGGTCGCGCTGCTCCAGCACCGCGGCCTGTTCCGCACCTTCTACCCGGGCAGCACCCTGCGCGAGCACCTGGGCCTCGGCCGGCCCGCCCACCGGTACGCCGTGCTGACGGACCACCGCCGGCACCCCGCGCCCTGATCGGCGACGGACCCCGGGCCTGCCGCTCCCGCCGGGGAGCGCGGCCGCACACGAAAGGAAACAACCGCATGACGACGGACGCATCCGACGCCTGGAAGCAGTGGCACGAGAAGCGCGTGGAGGCGGTCACGGCTCCCTACGGGCCGCTCGCGCTGACCGGGACCCATTGGATCGAGGACTATCCGGAGGGGCGACTTCCGGACATTCCCGGGACCTGGGTGGCCGAAGAGGACGGGGTGACGCTCACCGCCGGCGACACCGACGGCCTCACCGTGGACGGCCGGCCCCTCGCGGGGACGGTCGGGCTGGCCGCCGACCGCGGCCCGGAGTCCGGAGCGCGGATCGCGCTGGGCGCGAAGCGGCTGGTCGTCCTGGTCCGCGAGGGCGTCTGGGGCGTGCGCGTCTACGACCCCGGCGCAAAGGCCCGCCGCGCCTTCCCGGGCATCGAGGCCGGCCCCTACGACCCGGACTGGGTGGTGCCGGCGCGGTTCACGCCGTACGACGCCACGCGCACCGTCCGGGTCGGCAACGCGGACGGCCGCGAACGCGGCTTCGACCTCGCCGGGGAGCTGGACTTCACCCTGGCCGGGCGGGAGCGGACCCTGAAGGTCGCGCGGCAGGCGGACGGGGGCCTGTGGGCGGTGTTCGCCGACGCCACCAGCGGTGACACGAGCTTCCGGTTCCGCTTCCTCTTCGCCGGGGCGCCGGACGCCGAGAGGCGCACGACCGTCGACTTCAACCGCGCCCAGCTCCCGCCGTGCGCCTTCGCCGACCACTTCCTCTGCCCCTTCCCCGCTCCCGGGAACGCGCTGGACGTGGCGGTGCCGGCGGGGGAGCGCCGGGTGGGGTGAACGGGGTGCGCATCCGGGGCCGGTGCGGGGCGTGTTGATGCTTTCGAGTGGTTTGGGGGTGACGGCCGAAAGGCACCCTTGTGCCGACCGGCCGTTCGGCCGAATACTCCCCCTCAGCGCTTGTCAGGGGCATGCGTATTTGATCCGGTCGGCTCCCTGGCTGCGCCTCACGGGCCCCGACCCCACGCGGGCCCCCTGACGTCCCTTGGAGGGAACGACAAGTGAGGATCAAGCGCATCACTCCCCGCAACGGTGCCACGAGACGGACCCGGCTGACCGCCGTGGCCACCGGCTTCCTGGCCGCAGCGGCGTTCGCGGCCCCCACCGCCAACGCCAGCGATGCCCACACGTTCAGCGCCCCCCAGCTGACCAGTGCGAGCGACTCCGTCCGCAAGGCCGACATCCCCGGTACGGCCTGGGCGGTCGACGGCAGGACCCACCGCGTCGTCGTCACCGTCGACAGCACGGTGTCCCCGGCCGAGATCGCCAGGATCAAGCAGCAGGCCGGCGCCGACGCGGGCGCGCTCACCATCAAGCACACCCCCGGCAGGTTCAAGAAGCTGATCACCGGCGGCGACGCCATCTACGGCGGCGCCTACCGCTGTTCGCTCGGCTTCAACGTGCGCAGCGGCAGCACGTACTACTTCCTGACCGCAGGGCACTGCGGCCAGGTCGCCTCCACCTGGTACAGCAACTCCAGCAAGACCACGGTGCTCGGCACCAACGTCGGTTACAGCTTCCCGGGCAACGACTTCGCACTGGTGCGCTACACCAACTCCTCGGTGGCGCACCCGAGTGCGGTGGGCAGCCAGACCATCAGCAGCGCGGCCACCCCGTCCGTGGGGACGACCGTCTACCGGCGCGGTTCCACCACCGGCACCCACAGCGGCCGGGTGACGGCGCTGAACGCCACGGTCAACTACGGCAGCGGTGACGTCGTCTCCGGGCTGATCCAGACCACCGTCTGCGCCGAGGGCGGCGACAGCGGCGGCCCGCTCTACGGCGGCAGCGTGGCCTACGGTCTGACCTCCGGCGGCAGCGGCGACTGCACCTCCGGCGGTACGACCTTCTTCCAGCCGGTCACCGAGGCGCTGAGCTACTACGGGGTGACCCTGCCCTGACGGCCGCCGGGGCCCGCTCCGGTGACACGAGCCCCCGCCGGCCGAGTGCGAGCGGGGGCTCCGCCGTGCCCGGGCCCGGCCGGTGCGGGCTCCCCGGACTGCCGGTGTCATGTCCCCGAGGACCGCCCGCGGCGGGTGTTTGCGCAGGTGGGAGGCGCCCGAGCGGGAGTCGTACATACGTTCGGGAATGGGGGTATGGTGGGGTGAGGGAGTTGGGAACAGATGTTCGAGAGCCGTTCGGGGCTCACGAGTGCGGGAGGTGTGCGTGCCGGGTTTCGCGCATCTGCACACCGTCTCCGGGTTCTCCCTGAGATACGGGGCGTCCCACCCGGAGCGGCTGGCCGAGCGTGCCGCCGAACGGGGCATGGACGCCCTCGCCCTGACCGACCGCGACACCCTCGCCGGCACGGTGCGCTTCGCCAAGGCCTGTGCCGGCGCGGGCGTCCGTCCGCTGTTCGGGGTGGACCTGGCGGTGGAGACGGGACGGGACGTACGGCGGGACCGGCGGCGCACCCCGGTGCGCGGCGGCGCCTTCGTGGACGAGTCGGCGCCCCGGGTGACCTTCCTCGCCCGGGACGGTGCCCGTGGCTGGGGCGGTCTGTGCCGGCTCGTCACGCAGGCGCACGCCGGCGGGGGCACGCCGCTGCTTCCCTGGTCCGCGCACCAGGAGGACGGCCTGGTGGTGCTGCTCGGCCCGGGATCGGACGTGGGGCGTGCGCTGGCCGCCGGGCGGCCCGACCGGGCGGCGTCGCTGCTGGCCCCGTGGCGCGAGATCTATGGCGACGCGCTGCGCCTGGAGGCCGTGTGGCACGGCCGTACCGGCACGGGGACCGGCTCCCTGCGGCTCGCCGCCCGTACCGTCGGCTTCGCCGCCGAGCAGGGTATCCGGCCGGTGCTCAGCAACGCCGTCCGGTACGCCGATCCCGGTCAGGGGCCGGTCGCCGACGTGCTGGACGCCGCGCGCCGTCTGGTGCCGGTCGACCTCCGGGGCGAGCTGGACTCCGGCGAGGCCTGGCTGAAGGACCCCCAGGCCATGCTGCGGGTCGCCGAGCGGGTCGTGGAGGCCGCCGGGTTCCGCCGGGACACCGCCCACCGGCTGCTGGAGCAGACCCGGGCCACGGCCGCCGAGTGCCGGGTCGACCCCGAGGACGGCCTCGGCATCGGCACCGTCCACTTTCCCGAGCCGCACCTCGTCGGCGCCGGCCTGCGCACCGCACAGCGGACGCTCGCCTCGCGGGCGACGACGGGGATGCTGCGGCTCGGGTACGGCGGCCGGCGCGCGTACTGGGAGCGGATGCACCACGAGCTGGACATCATCGCCCACCACGGTTTCGCGTCCTACTTCCTGACGGTCGCCCAGGTGGTCGACGACGTACGGGAGATGGGCATCCGGGTGGCCGCGCGGGGCTCCGGCGCCGGGTCGCTCGTCAACCACCTGCTCGGGATCGCGCACGCCGACCCGGTCGGGCACGGGCTGCTGATGGAGCGCTTCCTGTCCAGGGAGCGGGTCGTGCTGCCCGACATCGACATCGACGTGGAGTCCGCGCGGCGGCTGGAGGTCTACCGGGCGATCATCGGCCGGTTCGGCGCCGAGCGGGTCGCGACCGTCTCCATGCCGGAGACCTACCGGGTCCGGCACGCGATCCGGGACGTGGGCGCCGCGCTGTCCATGGACCCGGCCGAGATCGACCGGATCGCCAAGTCCTTCCCGCACATCCGCGCCCGCGACGCCCGGGCCGCCCTGGCGGAGCTGCCCGAGCTGCGGCGGCTGGCGGGGGAGAAGGAGAGGTTCGGCAGGCTGTGGGAGCTGGTGGAGGCTCTCGACGCCCTGCCGCGCGGGATCGCCATGCATCCGTGCGGGGTGCTCCTGTCCGACGCCTCCCTGCTCGCCCGTACGCCGGTGGTGCCGACCAGCGGCGAGGGGCTGCCCATGTCGCAGTTCGACAAGGAGGACGTGGAGGACCTCGGGCTGCTCAAGCTGGACGTGCTGGGGGTGCGGATGCAGTCGGCGATGGCGCACGCGGTCGCCGAGGTGGAGCGGGCGAGCGGGGAGCGGATCGACCTGGACGCGGTGCCGCCGGAGGACCCGGAGACGTACCGGCTGATCCGGTCCACCGAGACCCTGGGGTGCTTCCAGATCGAGTCGCCGGGGCAGCGGGACCTGGTGGGGCGGTTGCAGCCGGCCACCTTCCACGACCTGGTGGTCGACATCTCGCTGTTCCGGCCCGGCCCGGTCGCCGCCGACATGGTGCGGCCGTTCATCGAGGCGCGGCACGGGCGGGCGCCGGTGCGCTGTCCGCACCCGGACCTGGAGGAGGCGCTGAAGGGGACGTACGGGGTCGTCGTCTTCCACGAGCAGGTCATCGACATCATCGCCGTCATGACCGGCTGCGGCCGGGGTGAGGCCGACCGGATGCGGCGCGGGCTGTCCGATCCGGAGACGCAGGGGCGGATCAAGGTGTGGTTCGCCGAGCGGGCGGCGGCCAGGGGGTATAGCGCAGAAACGATTCAGCAGACCTGGGGGACCGTGGAGGCCTTCGGTTCGTACGGCTTCTGCAAGGCACACGCGGTCGCCTTCGCCGTACCCACCTACCAGTCGGCCTGGCTGAAGGCGCACCACCCGGCCGCCTTCTACGCCGGGCTGCTCACGCACGACCCCGGGATGTATCCCAAGCGGCTGCTGCTGGCGGACGCGCGGCGGCGCGGGGTGCCGGTCCTGCCGCTGGACGTGAACGTCTCCGGGGTCGCCCATAAGATCGAACTGGTGTCCGGGTCTCCGGCGGTGTGGGGACTGCGCCTCGCCCTGGGCGACGTGCACGGCATCAGCGAGGCCGAGGCGGAGCGGATCGAGGACGGCCAGCCGTACGCCTCCCTGCTGGACTTCTGGGAGCGGGCCCGGCCCAGCAGGCCGCTGGCGGGACGGCTCGCCCAGGTGGGGGCGCTGGACGCCTTCGGCGCCAACCGGCGTGACCTGCAACTGCACCTCACCGAGCTGCACCGGGGCGCCCGGGGCGGTGGCGGCGGCCAGCTCCCGCTCGCGGGCGGCAGGAAGACCGCGCCGGCCGGCCTGCCGGATCTCACCCCGGCCGAACGGCTCAGCGCCGAGCTGGGTGTGCTGTCCATGGACGCCTCCCGCAATCTGATGGACGACCACCGGGAGTTCCTCGACGAACTGGGCGTGGTCTCCGCGCGCCGGCTGCGCGAGGCGCGGCACGGCGAGACCGTGCTGGTCGCGGGCGCCAAGGCGGCCACCCAGACCCCGCCGATCCGCTCCGGCAAGCGGGTCATCTTCTCCACGCTGGACGACGGCACGGGACTGGTCGACCTCGCGTTCTTCGACGACTCGCACGACACGTGCGCCCACACCGTCTTCCACTCCTGGCTGCTGCTGGTGCGCGGAGTGGTGCAGCGGCGCGGCCCGCGCAGCCTGAGCGTGGTGGGCTCCGCCGTCTGGAACCTCGCCGAACTGGTGGACGTACGCCACGAGGAGGGACTCGACGGGGTCGCCGCCCGGCTGGCCGGCCCCCGCGCCGGCGACGGATCCCCGGCGGGAACTCCGGCGGGCTCCCCGGCGGAGGACGGCGGCGGTCCGTCCCGGGCCCGGCTCGCCGGTTCGGACGGACTGCCGGCCCCGGCGGGTTCCGCGGCCCAGGACGCGATGGACCGGCGGCGGATCCGCCTGCCCACGGGGTACGAGATGCACCCCTGGGCCGATCTGCGCCCCGCGGGCGAAGGGCCCGCGGTGGGAAGGAAACTGTGGCACCAGAGCCCGGGGAGTGCGGGATGACCATTCTCTGCGTACGTTTCCAGCTGCCGCCGGCGCACGAGGCGGCCCTGCCGGAACTCCTCGGACTGCTGGAGGAGTTCACGCCGGTCGTGGAGGCGCTGCCCCCGGACGGGGCGCTGGCCGATCTGCGCGGTGCCGAGCGGTACTTCGGGCGCGGGGCGGTGGAGCTGGCCTCGGTGATCCGGGTACGCGCCCTCGCCCGGTACGGCGTCGACTGCGTGATCGGCGCCGGGCCGGGCCCGATGCTGGCCCGCGTGGCGCTGCGCGACGCCCGGCCGGGGGTGACCTGCGCCGTGCCCGAGGACCCCGACGGCATCGCCGGGTTCCTCGCCGGCCGCCCGGTGTCCGCGCTGCCCGGCGTCGGCACGGCGACCACCCGCACCCTGGACGAGTACGGCCTGGACACCCTGGGCCGGGTCGCCGCCGCGCCGCTGTCCACGCTCCAGCGCCTGATCGGCGCGAGGGCGGGCCGCGAACTGCGCGAGAAGGCGGCCGGTGTCGACCGCGGCCGGGTGGTACCGAACGCCGTCTCCCGCTCCCTGGCCACCGAACGCCCCTTCCGGCGGGACGAGCTGGACCCCGGCCGCCACCGCCGCGCCCTGCTCTCGGCGGCCGAGGAACTGGGCGCCCGGCTGCGCGCCCTGGACAAGGTCTGCCGCACCCTGACCCTCACCGTGCGCTACGCCGACCGCTCCTCGACCACCCGCAGCCGCACCCTGAAGGAGCCGACCGCGCACTCGGCCGAGCTGACGAGGACGGCCTACGGCATGTACGAGTCCCTGGGCCTCCAGCGGGCCCGGGTCCGGGCGATCGCCCTGCGCGCGGAGGATCTGGGGGCCGCCGAACATGCCTCCCACCAGCTCACCTTCGACCCGGTGGACGAGAAGGTCCGCCGTATCGAGGAGGTGGCGGACCGCGCGCGGGCGAAGTTCGGGCCGCGGGCGGTGATGCCGGGGCGACTGGCCGCCTGACTGTCTTGTCCCGGGCGTCAGTTGGCCCACGGCGGGGTGAGGCGCGTGCCGTCGGCCAGCTCCGCCGCCAGGCCGACGGGGGCGGTGACCCAGGAGATCGCGGTGTGCTCGGCCGGGTTCTCCAGGCCCAGGGCCGTACCGGGGTTGACGATCACGGTGTCGCCCGCGGTGATCCGCTCGGTACGGCCGTCGAGCGTGACCCGCAGCTCGCCGATGAGCAGGTGCAGGATCTCCTCGCGGGTGACGGTGTGGACCGGGGCCTTCGTCCCGGCCGGGATCTCGCTCCGCCAGGCGCACAGCTCCACGGCGCCGGTGAGCGGGGTGGCGTACGAGACGAAACGGGCGCCGTGGATCTCGTGGGTGACGGCTTGTGAGGATCGGACGACGGGCATGGTGCGGGTCTCCTTCTCGGTATGGTCAAGTAGCTTGACTATATAGTCAGTCTGCTTGACCGTTTGGTCAAGGTGTTTCAATGCCTTTGTGCAGAACTCCGAAGCCATGGCCCTGTCCGCCGCCCTGCTCGCCGTGGCGGGTGACCTCACGCAGCGCATCCATGACGGGGTGATGGCCCGTGGCTTCACGGACCTGCGGCCCGCCCACGGCTTCGCCTTCGCGCGGCTCGCTCCGGACGGGGCCACCGCCACCGACCTCGCCGCGCATCTCGGGGTGACCAAGCAGGCGGCGAGCCAGCTGGTGGACGAGATCGTACGCAAGGGGTACGCGGAGCGGCGGCCGCATCCCGAGGACGCGCGGGCGCGGCTGATCGTGCTGACCGAGCGGGGACGGGCGTGCACCCGGGCCGCGGAGGAGGCGGCCGCCGAGGTGGTGGGTCGCTGGGGTGACCTGCTGGGCGAGGGCGAACTCCGCCTGCTGCGGGAGCGGGTGGCGCGGCTCGCCCCCCATGGCCCCGTCAAGCCCGCCTGGTGACGGGGCGTCGGCCCGCCGGCGAGCCGCCGGCCACGGAGCCGCCGGTCACCGCCGGAAGTTTTTACTGACGCGTAACTTCACACGTCCACTACCCGCCCGTAACTTGACGAATGAACAGCATCCCGTGATCCGGATCACAGGTTGAGGCCGTGCACCTCCCTTGAGCCGCAAGGAGATCCCCCGATGCTGCCCTGGAAGCGAGCGCTCAGACCCGTCGCCGCCCTCCTCCTGACCGCCGCCCTCGCCGCCGTACCCGCCACCACCGCCAGCGCCTCGGGCACCGCCGCCCCGAGCGCGGGCTGGAACGACTACACCTGCAAGCCCTCCGCCGCCCACCCCCGCCCCGTCGTCCTCGTCCACGGCACCCTGGGCAACTCGGTCGACAACTGGCTCTCCCTCGCCCCCTACCTGGAGAGCCGCGGCTACTGCGTCTACTCCCTGGACTACGGTCAGCTCCCCGGCGTCCCCCTCTTCCACGGACTCGGCCCCATAGACGAGTCCGCCGGACAGCTGGCCGCCTTCGTCGACCGGGTGCTCGCCGCGACCGGCACCGCCAAGGCCGACCTGGTCGGTCACTCGCAGGGCGGCATGATGCCCCGCTACTACCTGAGGTTCCTGGGCGGGGCGGACAAGGTGAACGCGCTCGTCGGCATCGCCCCCGACAACCACGGCACCAGCCTCAGCGGCCTCACCCGGCTGCTGCCCTACTTCCCCGGCGCCGAGGACCTGCTCCGGGCCACCACCCCCGGCCTCGCCGACCAGATCGCCGGCTCCGCGTTCCTCACCCGGCTCAACGCGGGCGGCGACACCGTCCCCGGAGTGCGCTACACGGTCATCGCCACCCGGAACGACGAGGTCGTCACCCCCTGGCGCAGCCAGTACCTGACCGGCCCGGACGTCCACAACGTCCTGCTCCAGGACCTCTGCCCGCCCGACCTCTCCGAGCACGTCGCGATCGGCCTGCTCGACCGGATCGCCTTCCACGAGGTCGCCAACGCGCTCGACCCGGCCCACGCCACCGCCACCACCTGCGCGTCGGTGTTCAGCTGACGGCCACCGGGGCCTGACCGGCCTGAGCCGCCGGACAGGCCCCGGACAGCACCGCGAGGCGTGGCCGGCCGGTCGCTCACCGAAGCCCGTGGGGTGTTCGGGAGCTGCCCCCAGCAAACCGTGGAACCACCCGCCGCGGGTGGCCGGAGAAGATCCTTATGGTGCCGTTAAGGCAGTGCTCAGGCTGCGCTGAGGTGGGCTGCGCCGGCCGGGCCGGGCGCCGCGGGGTCAGCCCTGGGGCCACCAGGTGCGCGCGATGTCCCTGCGCACCTCGGGGCGTCCCGCGGGGGGCTCCTCCGCCTCCTCGCGGATCCGGCGGCTGTCCGTCCTCTTCAGGGGCTTCTGCACGGTCACGCGGCGCATGGCTGCCTCCTTCGGTGCCTACCGGGTTCCGCGTTGTCACGGAGATAGACGCCTGGGGGGAGAGTTCCTCATCGGTGCCGGGATGTCAGTGGTGGCAGTCACGTCCGCACTGTCAGTGGCGTGTGTCACTCTCCGGGCATGACGAACAGCAAGCGGCACACGGTCGCGGCCGCCCCGGAAGTGGACTGGGACGCGCGGGCCGCCGCCTTCGACGACGAACCCGATCACGGCCTGGGCGATCCCGGGGTCCGCGCGGCCTGGGCGGCCCGGCTGCGGACCTGGCTGCCCGGGCACCCCGCCGACATCCTCGACCTCGGCTGCGGCACCGGCAGCCTGTCACTCCTCGCGGCCGAACAGGGTCACCGGGTGACGGGCGTCGACCGGTCGCCCGCCATGGCCGGCAGGGCCCGCGCCAAGCTCGCCGGACGCGACGCGGAGATCCTGTGCGGGGACGCCGCGAGCCCGCCGGTCGGCGACCGCCGCTTCGACGTCGTCCTCGTACGGCACGTGCTGTGGACACTGCCGGACCCCGCCCGCGTCCTGCGGCACTGGCGGGACCTGCTGCGGCCCGGGGGCCGGTTCGTGCTGACCGAGGGCGTGTGGGGGACCGTCGCCCCGGTCGGCATACCCGCCGAGCGGCTCACCGCGCTGCTCCGGCCGCTCACCGCGGACGTGCGCGTGGAGCGGCTGTCCGGCGACCCGCTGCTGTGGGGAAAGACCGTGACCGACGAGCGGTACACGGTGGTGGCGACGGTGTGACACCGCGGGCGCCCGCGGGTCAGGCCGTCAGCTCCTCGAAGCCGCCGTCCCGGGCCAGCGCCTCCAGGGTGTCCAGCGCGGCCATCGCGGCGGACGCGGCCCGCGGGTCCACCTGCGTGAGGCCGCTCCCGGCGAACTCGTCCTCGTCCAGCCGCCGTACGTCCCGCCCGTCCGCGGAGCGCCACAGGTCCAGGTCGAGGTCCTCCACGACCAGCTCCGCGCCGGACAGGACCGCGGGGCGGGCGACGTCGCAGTACCAGCCCTTGAGGGCACCGTCCGCGCCGCGGACCTCCTTCACGGCGTACCACCGGTCCCGCCAGTAGTACTCGGTGAACACGTCGCCCGGCTCGAAGCGCACGAACCCGAAGTCACGGACCCCCGCACCCGCCCAGCGGGCCCGTACGGCGATGCGGGTGCCGTCGTCCCGGAGCAGCCGTGCCGGGTAACGGATCTTCGTACGGCCCCCCTTGACCAGCACGACCTCCAGCCACCGCACGGGCTCAGCCGAGTTCGCGGACATAGCGCACCTCCGACGCGCACTTCTCGTAACCGAGCCATGTGTTGACCGCGAGCATGGCCGCGTTGCCGGTGTCGTTGCCCGTGAAGGCCTCGGTGATACCGGCGGCGCGGGCCAGGCGCAGGGAACAGCTCTTGGTCAGCTTGGCCAGGCCCCGGCCGCGATGGGCGCGGGCGGTGCCGGTCATGGCCGTGTCGTAACGGGTGCCGCCGTCGGTGCGGGCCATGGTGAAGGCGACCGGACGGCCGTCCACGCAGGCGACCGTGGTCAGCTCCCGGTCCAGCAGCGGATGGTTCCAGCTCTCCTCCACCCAGGCGTCGTAGTCCGTCATCTCGGCGGTCACGTCCCCGGGTTCGTCCCGCACCGTCTCCGCGTCCAGGTCGAACAGCGGCCGGGGGTCGTCCGCGAAGTCGGCGGCGGGGCGCAGTTCGACGCCGGGCGGGGCCGGCGGCGCCGGGGGAAGGGTGCCGTGCGCGAGGTCCAGCCGGAGGAAGTGGGCGGAGCGGCCCCGCCGGTAGCCGCACCGCTCGGCGAAGGCCCGGCAGGCCGGCTCGTCCATCACCCAGGCCAGCAGCCTGGTCACGCCCAGGTCCGTCAGGTACTCCTCGGCGGCCCGTACCAGCAGCCGGCCGGCGCCCCGGCGGGTCCGGTCCGGACGGACGTGGATGTTCAGACAGCCCTGGCCGGGCTCGGGGCTGTCATGGGCCAGATACACCTGTGCCGTGCCGATCACCTCGCCGTCCTCCTCCGCGACGAGCGGACGGTAGCGGGCGCCCGGATGCATCCGGGCGCCCGCGTGCCGCACCGACTCCGGGGTGCACAGGAGGAAGGGGAGGGCGAGGCGGCGGACACGGGCGAAGCCCTCGGCGTCGGCCGGGACGCCGGGGCGCAGGTCGCGCACGAGCAGGGTCATGCGGTGGACCGTACGGGGCGCCGGCACCGGACCGCCTCCCCATTTCCGTGGCGGGTGCGGGACAATCGGGCCGTGAGCCTGAAGATCCGCATCGATGACAGCGCGCCGCCGTACGAGCAGGTGCGGGCGCAGATTTCCGAGCAGGCGCGGTCCGGCGCGCTCCCCGTGGGGTACCGGCTGCCGACCGTGCGGGGGCTGGCCGAGTCCCTGGGGCTCGCGGTGAACACGGTGGCGAAGGCGTACCGGGCGCTGGAAGGTGACGGGGTGATCGAGACGCGCGGACGCAACGGCACGTTCCTGGCCGCCGCCGGCTCGGCCGCCGAGCGGGAGGCGTCGTCGGCCGCGCAGGCGTACGCGGAGCGGGTGCGCAGGCTCGGGCTCGGCGAGGACGAGGCGCTCGCCGCCGTACGGGACGCCCTGCGGGCGGCCTACGCGGGATAGTCCCCGTGCCGGGCCCGCGCGGTCACCGCGGTCGCACGGGCTCCGGCGTCCGTGAAACCGTCAGACCCGCCCGGCGCGCCAGCGCCGCGAACACCTCCGCGTCCCGCACCGCCGCGCCCCCGGGGTCGTTGTTGAAGTACGCGTACACGTCCTCCCCGCCGGTCCAGGCCGTCGCCACGCGGTCCACCCAGGTCTCCAGGGAACGCCGGCCGTAGCGGGGCCAGGGCTGGGCGCGGCCCTGGTGGAAGCGGACGTACCCCCAGCCGGCGGTGCGCCACAGCGGGCCGGCCGGACGGGCCAGGACATCCGCCCAGCACAGGGCCGCGCCCCGGGACTCCAGCACGCGCCGCAGCTCCGGTGTCCACCACGAGTCGTGGCGGGGTTCCACCGCGACCCGTGTGCCGGCCGGGAAGCGGGCCAGGCACGCGTCCAGCAGGGGCGGGTCGGCGCGCAGGGTCGGCGGGAACTGGAGGAGGACCGGGCCCAGGCGGTCGCCGAGGCCCGCCGCGTGGGTCATCAGACGGTGGACCGGCTCCTCCGGGTCCTTCAGGCGCTTGATGTGGGTGAGGAAGCGGCTGGCCTTGACCGCGACGACGAAGTCCGGCGGGACGCGGTCGCGCCAGGCGGCGAAGGTGTCGTACGACGGCAGCCGGTAGAACGCGTTGTTGATCTCCACCGTCGCGAACAGCCGTGTGTACTCCTCCAGCCACAGCCGCGTCGGGACGCCCGCCGGGTAGACGAGGTCCCGCCAGTCCTTGTACTGCCACCCCGACGTGCCCACGAACACGGTCATACCCTCATGAAAGCATCACAGGTACAGGCCCGCGTCCGCTCCCTCCCGCGCGCCCGGCACGGACGTCGGTGTGGTGCCCCGGCGCAGCGCGTACAGCTCGGCCAGGGTCGCGCCCTCGCGGCCGACGCCCTCCTCGGTACCGAGCCAGTTCACCGCCTCGCGGTGGGTCAGCGGGCCGACCTCGATGCGGGCCAGGCAGCGGCCGGGGCGGACCACGGCCGGATGCAGGCGCTCCAGGTCCTCGTTGGTGGTGACGCCCACCAGGACGTTGCGGCCCTGGCCGAGCAGGCCGTCGGTGAGGTTCAGCAGCCGGGACAGGGCCTGGCCCGCCGTGTGCCGGGCCTCACCGCGGATCAGCTCGTCGCAGTCCTCCAGCAGCAGCAGCCGCCAACGGCCCTTGCCGGCACCGTCGTCCTCGCCGATGGCGATGTCCATCAGATAACCGACGTCGGAGAAGAGGCGTTCGGGGTCCAGGACGCAGTCCACCTGGCACCAGTCCCGCCAGGAGCGGGCCAGGGTGCGCAGCGCGGAGGTCTTCCCGGTGCCGGGCGGGCCGTGGAGCAGGAGCAGCCGGCCCGCGATGTCCTCGGGGGTCGTCTTCATGAGGTGGTCCATCGCGTCCGCCACCGGCGCCGTGTAGTTGGGCCGCACCTCGTCCCAGGTGCCCGCGGAGATCTGACGGGTGGTGCGGTGCGGGCCGCGCCGCGGGGAGACGTACCAGAACCCCATCGTCACGTTCTCCGGCTGGGGTTCGGGTTCGTCGGTCGCGCCGTCCGTGGCCTGGTCGAGGATCCGCTTCGCCAGCTCGGCGCTGGTCGCGGTGACCGTGACGTCGGCGCCGCGGTTCCAGCGGGAGACCAGCAACGTCCAGTCCTCGCCCTCCGCGAGGGTCGCGCTGCGGTCGTCGTCGCGGGCGACCCGCAGCACCCGGGCACCCTCCGGCAGCAGGGTCGCGCCCGAGCGGACGCGGTCGATGTTCACCGCGTGCGAGTACGGCTGCTCGCCCGTTGCGAAACGGCCGAGGAACAGCGCGTCGACGACGTCGGACGGCGAGTCGGAGTCGTCGACGTGGAGCCGGATCGGCAGAGCGTCGTGCGGGTTGGCAGCCATGCCGCCATGATCCGGCACGGACGCGCTCCGCGCACGGCATTTCCGCCGCTTGTCCCCGGTGTCCCGGCGACGGTTCCCGGTGTCCCAGGACCGTTGCCGGGGTTCCGGCCGACACCTGCCCGCCGCCCGGCTCCCCCCGTTACTGTGGTCCGCGATGGGACGCCCTGGCGGGGACGCGCGAAGGCGGCGGTGGCGGCGCACCGCCCCGCTCGGCGCGGCCCTGGCCGCGCTGGCCCTGCTGCTCACCCTCCTCGGCGCGCTGTCCGGCGGCCCCCGCACCGCACGTGACGGCGACAGGCCGCACGGCACCCCGGCCGCTCCGGCCGGGAGACCCGGACCGAACGTCGGCTGGGGCTTCACCCACACCCGGTACAGCGCAGGCCAGGGATCGCCGGCCGCCACCGCGCGCGTCACCCGGCTCCTCGGCCGGGACGGCGGGCTGCCGCAGAACCAGCACATCATGGGCTGGGGCGCCGACAACCCCGAACCGGTCAGGGGGCGTTACGACTTCGGCGCGCTGGACCGGCGCATCGGCCTCGTCCGCGCCTCCGGCGGCACCCCGGTGATCACGCTGTGCTGTGCCCCGGACTGGATGAAGGGCGCCGCGGCCGGGGCCGGCCGCACCGACTGGAGCCGTGCCGCGCTGGAGAGCGCCCCGCTGCCCGGCCACTACCAGGACTTCGCCGACCTCGCCGCGACCGTCGCCCGGCGCTACCCGGACGTGCGGCACTTCATCGTCTGGAACGAGTTCAAGGGCTTCTGGAACGACGCCGGCTCCCGCTGGGACTACGAGGGCTACACCCGGATGTACAACCTCGTGTACAAGGCGCTGAAGAACGTCGGCCAGGACATCATGGTCGGCGGCCCGTACCTGGTCATGGACAGCGTCGGCGCACACGACCCGAACGCCTCGACCGCGCTCAGGGGCCCCTGGGGCGCCATGGACCAGCGCGTCCTGGACGCCTTCGCCTACTGGAACACCCACCGGGCCGGCGCCGACTTCACCGTGGTCGACGGCTCCAGCTACACCCGCGACGACGCGCTGCTCCCGGACGAGTTCGCGGCCACCGCCAAATTCACCGCCGTCGGCGCCTGGGTACGGCGGCGGACCCGTGACCTGCCCCTGTGGTGGGCCGAGTACTACGTCGAACCCGGCGACGCCGACGGTGAACGCACCGGCTGGAGCGAACCGCACCGCGTCGCCGTCCAGGCCACCGGCATGATCGCCATGGTCAGGGGCGGTGCCGGCTCCGGCTTCTACTGGAACCCCGAGGAGCGGACGGGCCCGTGCCCCGGCTGCCTGTGGACCCCGGCCGACACCTCCGGCGGCGGCCGGGAACTGCCCCTGTACGGCCTGCTGTCCCGGTTCGCGCGGGCCTTCCCGCCGGGCACCCGGTACGCGACCGTGTCCGTCGCCCCGGACGACGCGCCCCACGTCCGCGTCCTCGCCACCCGGAGCACCGTCCTCGTCGTCAACACCCTCGCCCGGCGGATCAGCGCACGCGTCGACGGCAGGCGGTTCGAGATGGACGCGTACGAGGTGAAATGGCTCGACCGCTGAGCCGCCGCGCCCTCACTTCAGCGTCATGAACCGCTGCACCAGAGAGGCCAGCACCAGCCCCAGCAGCGGCAGCGCGAACCAGAAACCGCCCTGCACCAGCCGCAGCCGGCGCACACCCGGCCGCACCGCGACCCGGACCAGCTCGCGGGCGGCCAGCAGCAGGACCAGGACGACGGCGGCCAGCGCGCCGGCCACCGACCACGGTGTCCATGTCACCTGCGGCCCGGCCGGTCCGGGTCGCGGCTCGGGCACGGGCCCCGCCGGCCGCTCGCGCAGCGCGTACACCGTGACGTCGTCACCGGCCAGGACCCTCGTCAGCTCCCGCCGGCCGTCCAGCTGCCGGACCAGCCGGGGCTGCCAGGCCGCCGGGTAGCCCGCGTCCAGCTCCAGATACGTCGCCTGGCTGCGGTCGACCATCAGATACGAGTGCGGCCCGGCGTCCTCGAGCGCCTTCACCAGGCCCGACACCAGCCGGGGGTCGGCCGGTGCGCGCGTCGGCACGTAGGTCACCCGCTCCATGTCCCGCGCGCCCCACGGCAGCGCCGGCGTCACGTCGTCGACCGGATCCTGGCTGAGCCACAGCAGCCGTACCGTCGGCCGGTCATGGGCGTACACCCAGTCCATGGCCGCGACCTCGCCGGGCCGGACCCGTTCGAACGGCTCGTTGCCCCAGCGGGCCACCAGGAAACCGCCCATCAGCAGCAGTCCGGTGAGGAGCACGGCCGGCGGGGCGAGCCGCATCCGGACCTTCCGCGCGGCGGCACCGGTGCCCGGGAAGAGGGCGAGTCCGCCGAGCAGGGCCGCGCCGGGCACCGCGAACATGAAGACGCGCAGCGCCATCTCACCGCCGTACGACTGCATGCCGAAGCCGAGGAACGGGACGAACACGAGGACCGGCAGGGACCGTTCCCGGTACCGGTGCAGGCGCCGCCGCCACCAGCCCCAGCAGGCCAGGCCCAGCACCGAGCCGGCCAGCAGCACCCGGGTGTACAGCACCAGCTTGTGGGTCGCGCTGCCGCCCTGGATACGGCCGGAGACGGAGGTGGAGACGTTGCCGCCGACCCCGCCCACCCCGCCGAAGAGGTCGTCGAAGTGCCCGGACCAGTACGGCTCGGCCATGAAGCCGACCCAGACCGCCACCAGCACCCCGAACAGCAGCGGCAGCCCGGGGAGTTCGCACCGGCCGAGCAGGACGAGGGCCGTGAGCACGCCCAGCATCATGAACGGGGTGAGCTGGTGCGCGGGCACCGTCGCCGCGTAGAGGGCCATCAGCACGAGCAGCAGCACGGCGCGTTGCCGCCGGCCGGCCGGCTCCACCTCGGCCTCGCCCGGCCGACGTGACGTCCCGATCACCCGGGGCGGGCGGAACCAGACGAGCAGGATCGCCACGAACACCAGGTACAGCAGATAGGTGAAGCCCTGCGGGGAGAAGTAGTCCTGGCCGACCCAGCCGCTCAGCGCGAAGATCCACACGCCGGTCCACTTCGCCCGCCAGCTCGCACGCATCGCCCGGGTGAGCAGGAACACCGGTGCCAGGAAAGCGAGTTGTATGACCGTCGGCCACCAGCGGATGACCTCGGTGAAGTCGGTGATCCCGCACGCCCGGCCGGCGAACGCGGCCAGCGCGAAGAAGCCCGGCCAGCTCCAGCGGGCGTCCAGGTCAGGTACGGCGGAGCCGGTCCGGTCGATGTGGTCGAGGAAGCCGAGGTGCTGCCAGGCCGTCGGGAACCGTGGTTCGGTCTCGATCACCGCGGGCAGCGCGTGCAGGCAGACCACGGTCGCCAGCAGGGTGAGCAGCAGCAGCGCCCGGTGTTCGCGGCGCAGCCGGAGCAGCGCGGCGAACACGGTGACCAGCAGGGCCGCCCCGGCCAGGGTCGGCAGCGGCAGCACCGAGACCAGCCCCAGCCCGCCCATCCGGTCCAGGTCCGCCTCGCCGAGCCGCAGCGCGGGCACCCAGTACAGCACCAGCGCGGCCACCAGCAGGCACCCGAGCAGCACTCCGGCCCGGGTGTCCCGGTCGGGCACCCACGCCGGGCCGGAGCGGGGCGCCGGGGCGGGCGGGGTGCCGCCGCCGGAGCGCCGCCGGGAGCGGGAGAACGGCTCCAGGTCGGCGAGGTCACCGTCCGGTGCCGTGGTGTCCGGCACGGCGGTGGGCGCGGACCGCACCGTCCGCCACAGCTTCGGCGCGGCGACGGCCACGACCACCGCGAGGCTGGAGACCTCGGCGACGCCCGCGCCGGTCAGCCCCAGCCGGGGCAGGAGCAGCACGGTCAGGCCCAGCACCAGCACGCACAACAGACCCTGTAGCCAGGCGAGTCCGGCGGTGCGGCTCTGCGCGCGCAGCACCGCGAAGTGGGTCTCCAGCACCGTCCGCAGCACCGTGCCGACCGCGGACCAGCGCAGCAGCGGGGTCGCCGCGTGCGCGTAGCCCTCACCGAACACACCGAGGATCCAGGGCGCCCCGAGGAACAGCAGACCCGCGACCGGCAGCATGATCCGGGCCATCCGCCGCAGCGCGGCCCGGGTGTCGGCGGTCAGCCGCGCCGGGTCGTGCGAGCCCTCGACGGTGAGGGAGGCGCCCATGTTGATGGCGAGCAGATTGGTCGTGCCGGCGATGGTGGCGGTGATGTAGAAGTACGCGTTCTCCTCGGAGCTGACCCGCGCGGCGACGATGACCGGCACGAGGTAGACCACGGCGAGGGAGAACAGGGAACCGGTGTAGTCCCCGGCCAGGAACCTGCCGATCTCCCTCGGCGTCGGCGGGCCGGCCCGGTTCGCGGTGGCCCGCACGTGCCGGGGGACCAGCCGCCGGAACACCAGCCAGCCCAGCGGCACCACCGAGGTGGCGATCGCGGCCACCCAGGACACGAAGACACCGGTGGTGGGCAGGGCGACGGCGAACGCGGCGAGCAGCGCCAGCTTGACCGCCGAGAACACGGTGTTGCCGACCGGCACCCAGGGCGCGCTGCGCAGCCCGGTGAGCACGCCGTCCTGGAGGGTGAGCACGTTCCAGGCGGCGACGGCCAGCACGAACCCGAGCCCGTCGAGGGTGCCGTGCAGGAAGTGGTACGACGGCCCCCACGCGTCCAGGGTCAGCAGGAAGATCCCGGCGGCGGCCGCCACGACCAGCGAACCGCCCGCGTAGGTACGCAGCACGAGCCGCCCGGTGCGGTCACCGGAGACGGGGATGAAACGGGCCAGGGCGCCGGTCAGGGTCACGGCGGTCAGCCCGGCGAGGAATTTCATCGCGGCGATGGCGGCGGAGCCCTGCCCGACCGCCGACTCGGAGTAGTAGCGCGCCGCGGCCAGCCAGAAACCGAGCCCGAGGACGGCGGAGATGCCGGTGTTGAGCATCAGCGCGTAGGCGTTGCGGAACAGCGGACTGCCGCTGCCGCCGGCGGACCGGCCGGTTCCGGGTGCCGTGGCGCCGGGTGCCGCCGTCCCGGTCGCGGTGGTCGTCGTGGTCGCGGTCGTCGTGTCAGACACGGCTCGAGAAGGCCTTCCGGCGGACCTGGCGGGCTCTGCGGACGACGGCGTACCCCTTGGTGAGGACGCGGTCCCCGGCGAAGGCCCGGGTGAGACCGCGGCCTTCGAGGAGCCGCCCGAACTCCTCGGCACCGGTGCCGCGGCGGACCGTGACACGGCGCAGCGCGTACGGGCCCTGGGGGCGGCGGGCGAGAACGTTGCCGACGGCGAGCGCCTGCGCGTACCCGGCCGCGCGCACCGCCCGGCGGACCCGGCGGCTGGAGTAGCCGTACGGGTAGGCGAACGACACCGGCGGGGCGCCGAGTTCGGCGGTGACGATCCGCGTGCAGCGGTCCAGCTCGGCGCGCAGACCGCCGTCGGGCAGCTGGTCGAGCTGGGGGTGCGTGTGGCTGTGCCCGCCGATCTCGACCCCGGCGGCGGCCAGTTCGCGCACCTGCGGCCAGTCGAGCATGGTGTCCGGGGCGCCGCCGGTGTCGTGGGCGCCCCGGAGCCAGCCGGTGGCGACGAACACGGTGGCCGGGAAGCCGTGTCTCGCCAGGACGGGCAGCGCGTGCCGGTGCACGCCCTCGTAACCGTCGTCGAACGTGATCAGCACCGGCCGGGCGGGCAGCGGACGGCCCCGGCGCCAGCCGGCCGCGAGTGCGGCGGTGGTCACCGGGGTCAGCCCCAGGCCGCCGATGAGCGCCATCTGCTCCGCGAACGCCTCCGGCGCGACCGACAGGGCACGGGTGGCGTCGTTGGGGGTGGTGGCGACGGAGTGGTACATGAGGATGGGCACGGGGGCGTCACTCATCGGATCCCCCGGGTGCCGGCATCCGGGGGCGCCTGGACGGGGGGTCGGGGCGGCTTCTGGGTGGGGCCGCGGGGAGGCTGCTCGGCCGGTGCCCGGGCCGGTTCCTGGGCCAGTCGGCCGGGCGGTTCCCGGTCCGTCGCCCGGCTTGGCCGCTGGGCCGGTGCCGGGGTCGGTTCGCCGGCCGGTTCCTGGGTCGGTTCGAAAGCCGGCGGGGCCGGGTACGGCGTACCGGCCGCTCGTCGGGCGCGCAGGCTGCCCAGCGCGTAGCCGCCGGCCGCGCCCAGTGCCCCGGCGACGATCGCGCCCGCGCGACCCGCCCCGCCCGGCCTGCCGAGCAACGCGTCCCTGATTCCCCGCGCGACGCCGGCCGGCAGTACCCGTGTCACGTACCGGCGTTCGGACTCCAGGCCCTTGTCCGCGCCGACACTGCGGGCGACCAGGGCCTTGGACAGGCCCTCGGCGTAAGTGCGGCTGCGGAAGTAGGCGAAGTGCTCGCGGGACGCGGGCACCCGGTGGTGGATCACCGCGCGGTCGTCGATGAGCAGGACGGCGTCGGGGCGGGCGCGGCTGAGGCGGATGCACAGCTCCGTCTCCTCGCAGCCCAGCGGGCGGCGGTCGCCGTCGCGGCCGATGCCGGTGGCGAAGCCGCCCGCCGCCTCGAACGCCGTACGCCGGAAGGAGGCGTTGCCGCCGAGGACGTTGCGGACCCGGACCCGGCCGGGCGGCAGCCCCTGGTAGGTGCAGCCCACGACCCAGTCGAACTCCTCCGGGAACCAGTCCGGCCGCCGGCCCGACGCCCAGACGGGTTCCGTACGGCCGCCGACCGCGAGGACACGCGGGTCGGCGTACCCCTCGGTGAAGCGGCGCAGCCAGTCCCGTTCGGCCACGGCGTCGTCGTCCAGGAAGGCGATCACCTCGCCCCGGGAGGCGGCGATGCCGGTGTTGCGGCCCGCGGAGAGGCCGCGCGGACCGGCGTTGGCCAGGACGCGGACGCCGTCCCCGGCCTCGTACGCGCGCTCCAGCCGGGCCAGCAGGGCCGGGTTGTGGTCCACGACCAGGAGCGTCTCCAGCGCCGGACACGACTGCGCGCGTACCGAGGAGACCGCCGCGAGGATGTCCTCCCAGCGGTCCTCGGTGTACACGCAGATCACGACGGAGATGCCGGGACCGGTCACGACACTTCCCCCCGGACCGTGTCGAGCAGCGGCGAGCGGCGTTCCCGGCGGCGCAGTTCCCGCCGGTTGGAACGTTCCCGCAGGATCACCCGCAGCACCCGGAACCCGTCCCGTACGGCCCGCAGGTTGCTGGTGCCGTGGATGCGCAGGTACTCGTGGCTCGGTATCTCCTGCACCCGCAGGCCCGCCTTGACCACTCTGATGTTCATCAGCGTCTCGACCTCGAAGCCGGTGCAGTCGAGGTCGATCCTGTCCAGGCAGTGCCGCCAGAACGCGTTGTAGCCGTAGCAGAGATCGGTGTAGCGGGCGCCGAACTTGCGGTTGACGGTGGCGCACAGCGCCCGGTTGCCCAGTCTGCGGACGAAGGTCATGTCGTCGGTGCCGCCGCCGTTGGCGAAGCGGGAGCCCTTGGCGAAGTCGGCGCCGGAGACCAGGGCGGAGACGTACGACACGATCTCCCCGCCGTCGGCCGAGCCGTCCGCGTCGACCATCACGATGATGTCGCCGGTGCAGGCCTCGAACCCGGCGATCAGGGCATCCCCCTTGCCTCTGCCCCGCTGTTCGACGACCTTGACGTCCGGCCACAGGGAACGTGCCACGCCGACGGTGCCGTCCGTGGAGTTGCCGTCCACCAGGACCACTTCGTGTATCCAGCCGGGCAGACTCTTGAAGACGTACGGCAGGTTCTCCGCCTCGTTCATGGCGGGAATGACCACGCTCACCGGCACGGTGATCGCCAGGTGGGAGGAGATGGGCCGGTAGTCGGCGGCGAGCAGCGGATCTTGGCCCGGACCCGTCGGGCGCAGGACGGAACTCATGAATGTTTCCCTCTCGTCCGGTGGACCGCCCGCCCACGGGCGGTCCGGCTCTGTGTCCGGTTCGAAAGGGGGGTTCTCATCTTCGGCACGGCGGGCCGGTCTCCGGGGCGGCACCCGGGGCGGTCTCCGTGTCCGTCGACGAGCTGGCAAAGCTGGCCGGCCTGCCGGGGAACGACGGCAGCCGGTCGCGCGGCACGACTCGGTCACGGTTGTGGTCACCGAGCACGGCACCCCCCTACCGCGCCCCGCGCCGGGCACACCGTGGCCCTGAGCCCTCCCCTGGAGCCGAGTGCCGGCGGACCGGTGCGGGTGAGATGTATGACGGTATTGACGGTTGCACCCGAAAGGCAAGACACGGAAGGCTGCCTCACCTTCATGCTGGTTTGGCCGTTGGACCACCTTGGACCATAGCGGTCACTTTTGTGGGAGTTTTCCGGAAATTCGTGCCCGCAGCGGTACCGGGAGGAGCAGGAGCAGGCTCAGGACGGCCACCGCGGCCACTCCGCCACGGACCGACCACCGGTGCACGGCCAGCATGACCTGGGCGACCAGCATGTTCACGGTGATCGAGCCCGCGAGGGCGGCCAGTGCCCGGCCGTAGGGATCCAGCCCGCGCAGCGCCGCGCCGATCGCCGCGGCGGGCGCCGCGAGCAGGAAGAACAGGGTGAACGGGGCGCGCAGGGGCGAGGTGGAGCCGAGCAGCGCGAGCACCGCGCCGGCCACCGCCGCAGCGGTCGCGGCCCCGGCGAGCAGTGGCGGCAGGAGCCGCGGGGGCCCTGGCCGAGAGCGTGCCTCGGTGCGTGTTCTGGTGCGTGAGGTCCGCATAGGCGACTTCGCCCCCCGACGCGCCGGATGCCGGGCTTCAATGTGGCGCAGACCCGAGTGGGCGTCAAGAAGGCCTTGAAGCACGGCCGTCGCCGTTCCCCCGCGGTGGATTCACAAATGACATGCACATGCAATAGATGAGCAGTGAACATCTCGGGCTGATCCTGTTGAGATCACAAAACTCTTGGCATGAACACTTCCCGTCAACACGCGTAGTTGGTACCACGGTTGAGGCAGAGATCCTGCTAAAGGGAGGTTCCATGAGACGTTCCCGACTTACCGGACTCCTCACCTCACTCCTCCTCGCCACCGGCCTCGGTCTCACCGGGGCCGCTTCGGCGCACGCGTCCGGCACGGCCGCGGCCGGAGGCTACGTGGCGCTCGGCGACTCCTACTCCTCCGGGGTGGGCGCGGGGAGTTACATCAGCTCGAGCGGAAGCTGCGACCGGAGCACGAAGGCCTACCCCTACCTGTGGAACGCCGCCCACAGCTACTCCTCGTTCGCCTTCAACGCCTGCTCGGGCGCGAAGACGGACGACGTGCTCGCGAACCAGCTCGGCTCCCTCAGCTCCGCCACCTCGCTGGTGTCCCTCACGATCGGCGGCAACGACGCCGGTTTCTCCGACGTCATGACGACCTGTGTCATCCAGTCCGACAGCGCCTGCCTCTCCAAGATCGACACGGCCAGGGCGTACGTCGCCAACACGCTCCCCGGCAAGCTGGACACCGTCTACAACGCGATCAGCGCCAAAGCCCCGTCCGCCCACGTGGTCGTCATCGGCTACCCCCGCTTCTACCTGCTCGGCCAGACCTGCCTAGGCCTCTCCGAGACCAAGCGGTCCGCCATCAACGGCGCGGCCGACTACATCGACACCGTCATCAAGGCCCGTGCCACCGCTCACAACTTCGCCTTCGGCGACGTCCGCAACACGTTCACCGGCCACGAGATCTGCTCCGGCGACTCCTGGCTGCACAGCGTCAACTGGCTCGACATCGGCACGTCGTACCACCCGACCGCGGCCGGCCACTCCGGCGGCTACCTGCCGGTGCTCACGAACGCGGCCTGACCCGTTCGGGCTCGCCCGGCAGGGTGAACGTTCCCGGCCGGTTCCTCGGGGCGAGCCCGGCGGCGCGGCGGAGACCCGGTCCGACGGGGTCTCCGCCGCCGTCGTCCCGCCGAAGCGGCTCAACCGAGCGCCGACGCGGCCCCCTTGAGCACCAGTCCCGCCCCCAGCGCCACCACGACCAGCGCGGACGCGAACGGCAGGGTACGGCGCGCCAGCGTGGCCAGCGGATGCGCGGTCCAGCGCGGACGCCGCTCCAGCACCCGGGCCGCGCCCGAGCCCAGCCGTACGACGGCGAACCCGGCCGCGGTGAGCGTCAGCGCGAGACCGGCGCCGTAGGCCACGACGAGCAGCAGCCCGAACCAGGCCTTGCCGAGCGCGGCGGCACCGACCAGCACCACCACGGCCGACGGACTGGGTACCAGCCCACCGGCGAACCCGAGGAGAAGCGTGCCTCGCAGGGTCGGCGCGACGGGGTGGGTGTGCGTGTGACCTCCATGGGTGTGGGTGTGGGTGTGGGTGTGACCCGCGTGCGTGTGCGTATGACCGTCAGGGTTGTGGGTGTGGCCACCATGGGTGGGCTCCACACCGTCGTGGTGGTGGGGGTGTGGGCCGGCACCCACGGCCACCAACTCCCGCCGCACCGCCTCCCCGCGGGCGACGGCGACCGTACGCGGCCGGCTGTGCCACGCCCGGCGTACGAGGGTGACGCCCGCCGCGAGCACCAGGACGCCGCTGGCGAGGCCCAGCCAGGCGATCACCGCCGGCGTGGCGGCGGAACCGGCCGTCACCAGCAGGCCCAGGGCGACCACCCCGAGCGTGTGGGTCACGGTGACCGAGGCGGCCAGCGGCAGCACGTCCCGCGGCCGGGCCCGGCCCCCGCGCGCCGCCGCCGACGCGGCCATCAGGGTCTTGCCGTGCCCCGGCGCGAGCGCGTGCAGCGCGCCCAGGGCGACCGCGATGAGCAGCGCCAGCGCCCCGAAGCCGACGGTGAGATCACGCCGGGCCACCAGATCGTCCAGGGCCCGGGTCCAGCGGTCGGCGCCCCGGGGCAGCACGCCGGCGCCCGGGGTCTCCTGCCGCGCCGCGTCCCCGGCGAGCGCCGGACCACCGGGTCGCAGCCGTACGGAGGCCGTCGCGGTGTCGGCGGGCGAGGACAGCAGGTCCTTCGGATAAGTGGTCAGTTCGTGCGAGACCGAGGTGCGCGGTACGTCCGTCGCGGTCAGCGTCATCCGGTCGCCGCGCGCGGTGATCTCCCGCCAGCCGGGCCCGCCGGCGGCACCCGCGCCGTGGAAGCGCAGGGTGACGGTACCGGCGCGGGGGAGCGCGGCGGTCAGCCGGCACTCCACGCGCAGGGTGTGCAGCCCGGCCTGACCGGGGCGTGGGCGCGCGGTGCCGCGGGCGGCCGTCAGGGCCGTCGTACGCCCGTCCACGGTGAGGGCGCTGTCCGCGGCGGCCCGCGCGCACCGCTGCCGCGCCCACCCGCCCAGCCCCAGCCGCTCGACATCGGGCCCCGCCTGGGTCGCCGGGATCTCGGCGAGGTCCTCCACATGGTCGATCCGGAGCTGCCCGGGAGCGGCGACGAGGCCGTCGTAGCGGTTGACGGTGAAGTTGCCGAGGGGGTGCGCGCTCGCGGTGCCGGCCGGGAGGAGGGCGAGCGCGCACACGGCAAGGAGGAGGTACAGCGGGCGTGGCCTCACTCGGCTCCCTCCAGGGCCTTGCGGGCCGCGGCGGAACCCAGCGGGGAGAAGCCGGGGTTCAGCCTCAGGGCCGAGGTCAGCGAGGCGCGGCCGGCCGCCCGGTGGCCCGTGGCCAGCTCGATCACACCCCGGTGGTAGCGGAAGGCGGCGTTGCGGTAGCCGGTGGCGGTGGCGCGGCGGGCGTACGGCAGGGCCTCGGTGTCCCGGCCATTGACGTGCAGCGCCCAGGCGAGCGCGTCCGCCGTGTGCACGGTGTGCCGGCGGGCCCATTCCGCGCGGGCCGCGCGCAGGGCGGCCGTCCTGTCGCCGTGGTCGGCGGCGGCCAGCGCGGTGTCCAGGTCGGCGTCGACTCCGTTGGCGCGGGCCAGCGCCGTCCAGGCGTCGACGAGCGCGTACTGCCGCCGGGCCCGCGCCCGGTCGCCGGCCGCGCCGCGCGCCTCGTACAGCTCGCCCAGGACGACGAGCGGACCGGGCACCGGATACCGGGCGACCACCGCCTCCATCCCCTTGATCGCGGCGGCCCGGTCACCGCGGGCCGCCTGGGCACGGGCCCGGCCCTCCAGCGCCGGGAGGTAGCCGTCGTCGGCGGCAAGAGCGCGGGCGTAGCAGTCGAGGGCCGACCGGTAGTCGCCCTCGTTCCAGGCGAGCTGGCCGAGCTGAGAGGCCACGTACGCGGTGTCGCCCGGTGAGGTGGCCGCGGACAGCGCCTGTTCGAGGACCCGGCGTGCCGTGGTGACGTCCCCGCGCAGCTCGCGCACGTACGCGTACCGGGTGAAGACCGGGACGCCCGGCTTGCGCGCGTCGGCGGTCGCCGCGGCCTTCGCCGCGTCGGCGTACCGGCCGAGTTCGACCAGGGCGTCGATACGGGAGGACAGGGCGCGCTCGCTGTACGGGTTGCGCCGCAGGGCCGCGTCCGCGAACGTCAGCGCGTGCGCGAAGTCGTGCCGGGCCGCGGCGAGGGCGGCGCGGCCGGCCAGGGCCTGGTCACTGTCCGGCGTCAGGGACAGGGAACGCCGCAGCGCCTGCTCCGCCTGCGGGTAGCGGGCCGGATCGCCCTTGGTGCGCGCCTGTTCCACGTAGGCCAGGCCGAGGGTGGCCCAGCCGCCGGAGTCCTTCGGCTGCGACCGCAGATGCGTCTGGAGCGCGGCGATGCTCGCGTCCAGGTTCGCGCCGCCCAGGACACCGGGGTCGACGGCGTCGGCCACGACCGGCACGGTCGCCGGCGCCCGCTGCGCGCCGAGGGCGATCGCGCCGCCGGTCAGGGCGACGGCCACCAGGACGGCGGACCCGGCGAGCCGCGCGGCCCGCCACCGCCGCCCGGCCTCCCCGGCCCGCCGCACCGCGGCGGCCCGCTCGGCGCCTTCGCGTTCACCGGCACCCCGGGCCGCGCCCGCACCGGCGCGCCCCGCCTCGCCGGTGTCCGGCGTCGTCGTCTCCGGTGGCGGGGACGTCGTCGGCCGGGGGACGTCGGTCGTGCCCGCCGGCCGCTCGTCGTTCTCCTCGTGCTGCCCGCGCGGGCCCATGCCTGTTCCTCCGTCGGTCGTGCGTCGGTCATGTGGGAGGCGCGGCCCGCCGTGGGGGGAGCGGGGGAACGCGGGCCGCGCCGGTCCGGGTGGGGGTGGGGGCGGGGATCAGTACGCGCGCTGCATACGCCGGCGCCACCACGCGAACGCGGTGCCGAGCAGCAGGATCCCGGCCGCACCGGAGGCCGCCGAGGCGGCGATCAGCATCGTGTCGCCGGAGCCGCCGGCGGAGGACCCGGCCGGCTGGAGCGCGTCCCCGAGCTGGCTGCGCACGTCCGTGCCCGCGGTCGTGCCCTTGGCGAGCCGGCCGCGTGAACCGGCCGTGGGCTCGGCGACGTACGGGAAGTACTTCTCGAACTTCTTGTCGTTCTTGTCGACGGCGTCACCCAGGTCGTTCTTGGAGCCGACCAGTTCGCCCTCGACGACCTGGAGCGCGGCGTCGATCACGTCGTCGCCGAGCCGCCGCCCGTTCGGGAAGCCCGCGTTGTCACCGTCCAGCACGCCCAGCCGCTTGGGATGCATGCTCGGCCGGACCGAGGTGTTCAGCCGCAGTTCCTCCGAGGCCCGAACGTTCGGGGGCTGGTTGAGGCCCTTGACGCCCTTGAGGAAGACGTCGACGAGGTCGTTGCGCGGCTCGGCGGGTGCCTTGATCTTGTAGATGGACTCGATGAGCTTCGGCAGCTCGGGGTTGGTGACGTTCTTCAGGAACTGGCCGTCGTAGGCGGGCTGCGACGCGTTGAACTTGTCCTTGTCCTTCTGCGGGTTGACGACCTCGTTCACCAGCGGGTTGCCCAGGCGTGAGACCTGGCTGTAGTAACCCTGGGCGTTACGGCGCTGGGTGGTCGACCAGATGCCGACGACCGGCTGGTGGGCCGACTCGCGGATCAGCTCGTTCGGCACCTGGAGGGCGATGGTGTTGACGTTGTAGCCCTTGAGGGTGTCCCGGCCCACCTCGCTGAGGTTGCCGCCGTACAGCAGGTCGAAGACGCGCAGGTCGGCGAAGAACGGGTCGTCCGCCTGCCCGGCGAACGTGGTGGCGCCGCCCGCCGTCCGGTAGACGGCCTGCGAGCGCAGTTTGCCGTAGTCCGGCATGGACGCCTTGCCGACGTCGGACGGTGCCACCGGCACGTCGTCGGCGAGCTTCGTCCTCGACGCCTCGTGCCCGTTCTTCAGCCGGATGAGGTCGAGGTCGTAGGTCTGCGTGATGTTGAGGTCCGGGTCGGCCAGGTTGGTGACCGGGCCCGTGTTGTAGAGGAACGTGTCCCCGTTCTTCGTGTGCGTCCTGAACGTGTAGCGGAAGACCGTATCGCCCTGCGCGTCCCCGTTGTTGTCGATGTGCAGGTCGTACTGCGCGTCGTCCGCGAACGTGTAGAAGTTCGGTCCGCCCGCCGGTTCCTCGAAGGGGATCCAGTCCGCCACGATCGTCGTCGTGTCCGGCTTGTCCGGACTGACGAACGCGTACAGGTCGGTGTTGTCGTACTGCGGGGTCCCCGAGATCAGCGGTGCTTCCCGGTGGGAGGAGGCGGAGGCCGCCCCGGGTTCCAGCGTGGCCACGCCGGCGGCTGCGAGCCCTCCGGCGGCCAGCGCGCCACAGATGAGCGAGACCAGGCCCTTGCGTCCTGTGCCGCTCCTGGAGAAGAGAGGTGTCATGCCGTCCGTCCTCAGTGCCGTCTTGCCTTGACGGGGGGATATACGGAGCGGTCGCGCCGTTCGGATTGGTCGGCGCGGAAAAACTTTCCGGTGCCGGACGGCCCGCGTTTTCGGCCCGCGGATCCGTATGTTCCCCGGGAGGTGTGTCTCGGTGCGGATGCGCGGTGTGCGGGGAAGGACCGGTTGCGGGCACGGGGAGGGGGCCCGCGTGGGGGCGGACGATCTGCTGGTGCGCGTCGCGCGCGGTGACCAGCGGGCGTTCGAGGACCTGTACGCACTGGTCTCCGGGCCGGTGTTCGGACTCGTCCGGCGGGTGGTGCGCGACCCCGCCCAGTCCGAGGAGGTCGCCCAGGAGGTGCTGCTCGAACTGTGGCGCTCCGCCGCCCGGTTCGACCCCGGCCGGGGCAGCGCCCTGTCCTGGGTCCTCACCCTCGCCCACCGCCGGGCCGTCGACCGGGTGCGCAGCGCCCGCGCGGCCGGGGAACGCGAGCAGCGCGAGGCCCTGCGCGCCGGGGAACCCGCGTTCGACCACGTCGCCGAGGAGGTCGAGGCCGGCCTGGAACGCGAGTGGGTGCGCCGCTGCCTGAACCGGCTGACCGCCCTCCAGCGCCAGTCCGTCACCCTGGCCTACTACGACGGCTACACCTACCGTGAGGTGGCCGAGCGGCTCTCGCTGCCGCTCGGCACGGTCAAGACGCGGATGCGCGACGGGCTCACCCGGCTGCGTCAGTGCCTGGGAGGCGCCGTATGAGCATCCTCGGTGCACTGGTGCGCCGCGAGGACCCGCACTCGCTCGCCGCGCCCTACGCGCTCGACGCCCTCGAACCGGGCGAGCGGCGCCGCTTCGAGAAACACCTGGCGGGCTGCGACCGTTGTGCCGCCGAGGTGCGGGACCTGGCCGAGGACGCGGTGCGGCTCGCCTGGTCCGCGGCGGTCCCCGCGCCGGCCGCCCTGCGGGAGAGGGTGCTGGCCGCCGTGCGCACCACCCCGCAGGAGCAGGCACCGGCCCCGGAGGGCGCGCGCCGGCTGCCGCCGCACGTCTGGGGTGTCCAGCCTCCGCCGGGACGTGCCCACGCGCCCCGCGGGCGCCCCCTGTTCGCGCCGTTCGCCACGGCCACGGCCACCGCCGCCCTCGTCGTCGCCTCCCTCTTCGCGGTCCAGGCGCACCGCACCGGGGACCGGCTGGCCGCCGAGCAGGACCGGGCGCGTGAGATCGCCCACGTTCTGGCCGCTCCGGACGCCCGCGCGGCGGGCAGCGAGGACGCGCGGGGCCGTCGGATCGGAGTGATCGCTTCCGCTTCCGGGCGGGAAGCCGTCGTCACCCTCAGCGGGTACGCCGCCCCGGCCGGCGGGCGTGTGCACCAGCTCTGGCTCATGCGTCCCCGCGCGCAACCGCGCTCCCTGGGGCTCTTCGCGGGCGACACGCCCTTGGTCGCGCGAGGCCTCGACACCTCCTCGACGTCACTCGCCGTGACCGTCGAGCCCGACGGCGGCTCAGCACGCCCCACGGGCCAGCCGATTGTCCAACTCACCCTGGAATCGGTCGGATTCGGAGAGTAGTCGGCGAGGGATGGTCAACCCCCTTACAGGGAAGGTGAATCGTGTGGCCGAGATACACGCGTGCCCCACTGGGGCGATAGGGTTACCCTGCCCGGGCCGGGTGGATTCGTACGGGTGGGGAGTGACATGGAGCAGATAACAGTGCGCAGCAGGGCCAGGGTCCCTGCGATCACCTGCGGGAGCAGCGCGACCAGTTCGCGCCTCGACCGCCATCTGTCGGTACTGGCGGGTCCCGCCATACCGCAGCGGGAGACGATCGAGGCGACCTCGTTGATGCGCGAACTGACGGCGCGCAGCGCCGTGCACGAGCGCAGTGACCGGGGCAGGCGGGTCAGCCGCGTCTCCCTCTTCGCGCCGCTGCGCCGGCTGCGTCGTTCGCTGTTCGGCGGCCACTAGCGGCCACCGAGCGGTCACCCGCCCACCGAAGCGGCCACCGCGCGGGGAGGCCCGCGCTCAGGCCGCCACACCGTCCCGGCGCAACGCTGCGATCTCGTCGTCCGTCATCCCCACGGCACGCAGCAGCGTCCCGGTGTGCTGCCCGAGCGCGGGCACGTCGCCCATCCGTGCCTCGTCCCCGCCCGGCAGCGTGATGGGCGGCAGCAGCGCCTTCAGCGGCCCGGCCGGCGAACCCACCTGACGCCACCGCTCCCGGGCCGCCAGCTGCGGATGCTCCGCCAGCTCGTGCAGATCCCGCAGCCGCGCACAGGCGATGCCGGCCTTCTCCAGCCGCGCCAGGGCCTCCTCGGTGTCCAGCGCCCCCAGCGCCCGCGCGACCAGGGCATCGGTACTCTCCCGGTGCGCCACCCGGGCCGCGTTGGTCGCGTACGCCGGATCCGTGCCCAGCTCGGGACGGCCCATGACCTGTCCGGCCAGCCGCCGCCACTCCCGGTCGTTCTGCACCGACAGCAGCACCCGCCCGCCGTCCGCCGTCGGATAGGCGTCGTACGGAGCGATGACGGCGTGCGCCAGCCCGGTACGCGCCGGCGGTTCGCCTCCGTGCATCGCGTGGTGCAGCGGATGCCCCATCCACTCGGCGAGGGCCTCCAGCATCGACACCTCCACCGGCCCGCCCCGCCCGGTCGTCCCGCGCCGCACGAGAGCGGCCAGGACCCCCGAGAACGCGTACATGGCCGCCGCGATGTCCGCCGCCGGGATCCCCGCCTTCACCGGCTGCTCCGGCGTCCCGGTCACCGACACCAGGCCCGCCTCGCACTGCACCAGCATGTCGTAGGCCCGCTTGTCCGCGTACGGTCCCGAGCCGCCGTAGCCCGAGATGTCCACGGCGACCAGCCGCGGGTGCGCGGCGCACAGCGTGGCCGCGTCCAGGCCGAGCCGGGCCGCCGCGCCGTGCGCGAGGTTCTGCACGAACACGTCCGCGTCCGCGACCAGCCGCCGTACGACGTCGAGGCCGCGCGGGTCCTTCAGGTCCAGCGCGAGGGACTCCTTGCCGCGGTTGCACCACACGAAGTGCGAGGCGAGGCCGCCGGCCGCCGTGTCGTAGCCGCGCGCGAAGTCGCCGCCGTCGACCCGCTCCACCTTGATGACCCGGGCACCCAGGTCGGCGAGCTGCCGGGTCGCGAAGGGCGCGGACACGGCTTGTTCGACGGCGACGACGGTGATGCCCGCCAGGGGCAGGGGCTGACGCGCGTACGGGTCCATCGGCTGATCCATGCCCGGATCATGGCCCCTGAGCGGCGACTTTGTCAGCAGGGGGTCTCACTCGCCCCGTGCGTACCTGCGCACCGCGAGCGGCAGGAACAGCGCGGTCAGGGCGAGGCTCCAGGCGAGTGACCCGGCGACCGGGTGGGCCACCGGCCAGGCCGCGCCGTCCGGTACGGGCGCGTTGCCGAACAGTTCCCGCAGGGCGGTCGTCACCGCGCTGATCGGATTCCACTCGGCGAGCGTGCGCAGCCAGCCGGGCAGGTTGTCCGCCGGGATGTAGGCGTCGGACAGCAGCGGCAGCACGAAGGAGGCGGCGCCGAGCTGGCCGGCCGCCTCCTCGCTGCGGGTGAGCAGGCCCAGGTGGATCCCCGCGCAGGTGCACGCGAACCGGAAGAGCAGCAGCAGCCCCACGGCCCCGGTGGCCTCGAGTGCGCTCCCTTCGATCCGCCAGCCCACCGCGAGCCCCACCAGCAGCAGCGGCACAGTGCCGACGGTGGTGACGACCAGGTCCGCGACGGCCTGTCCGAGCGGTACGGCGGCCCGGCTCACCGGCATCGTGCGGAACCGGTCCGTCACCCCCCGGTGGGTGTCCTGGGCGGCCTGGAACATGCCGGTCATCAGCCCGCCGGCGGCGGTGGCGACGAGCAGCCCGGGCACCAGGAAGGAGCGGTACTCGCGGCCGGGCATCGCCAGGGCGCTGCCGAACACGTAACCGAAGAACAGCAGCATGTTGACCGGCATCATCTGGGTCAGGATCGCCAGGCCCGGGTTGTTGCGCACCCGGCGCAACTGCCGGCCCGCCATCGCCAGTCCGTCGTACGCCAAGGCGTTCACGCGGCGGCCTCCTTGTTGTCGGCGGACTCCGCAGTGAGTCGCAGAAAGACGTCGTCGAGGGTGGGCGGCCGGATGCTCGCGTCCAGCAACGGCACGCCGGCCGCGTCGAGTTCGCGCACCAGGCGGGGCAGGGTCAGGGTCGGGTCGGTGGTCACCGCGCCGACGGTGTTCCGCTCGTGGTCGAGCGCGGGTTCGGTGCCGGTCAGCCGGTGCAGCACGGCCGCGGCGCCGGACAGGGCCGTGCCGTCCGCGACCACCGCCTCCGCGTGCGATCCGATGAGCGCCTTGAGCCCGGCGGGCGAGCCGGTGTGCGCGACCCGTCCCCGGTCCACCAGGGCGATGCCGTCGGCGAGCTGATCCGCCTCGTCCAGATACTGCGTGGTCAGCAGCACGGTCGTCCCCTCTGTCCGCAGCTCGCGCACGGCCTGCCGGATACGGGCGCGGCTGGCCGGGTCGAGCCCGGTGGTCGGCTCGTCCAGGAAGAGCACCTCGGGCCGCCGCAGGAGGCTCGCCGCGAGGTCCAGCCGGCGCCGCATGCCGCCCGAGTACGTCGACGCCTTCCGGTCCGCGGCCTCGGTCAGGCCGAGCCGCTCCAGCAGCTCGTCCGCGCGGGCGGCCGGTCTGCGCACCCGGTGCAGCCGGGCGAAGAGCCGGAGGTTCTCCCGGCCGGTGAGGTCCCCGTCGACCGACGCGTACTGGCCGGTGACCCCGATCCGGCGCCGTACGGCCGCCGCCTCCCGGGTGAGATCGTGCCCGGCGATCCGCGCCGACCCCGCGTCCGGCCGCAGCAGCGTGGTCAACAGCCGTACCGCCGTCGTCTTCCCCGCTCCGTTCGGCCCCAGCAGCCCGCAGACCGTGCCTTCGGCGACGGCCAGATCCAGCCCGCGCAGGGCGTGGACCGCGCCGAAGCGCTTCTCCAGACCCTCGCTAAGTACAGCGTACGTAGTAGTCATGCGGTGACCCTACCGCACTACGTACGCCGTACGTAACTAGGATGGTGCCGAGGTGATGACCGATGGCAGTCCGAGGGGCCGTTCCCGAGGTGATCTGGGCGCGCCCCGAGCGCACGGGCCGGGGCCCGAAGCCGGCGTACACGCGCGACGACATCGCCGCCGCCGCCGTCCGGATCGCCGACGCGCAGGGGCTGGACGCGGTGTCGATGCGGCACGTCGCGGCCGAGCTGGGCTGCGGCACCATGTCGCTCTACAACTACGTCCCGCGCAAGGAGGACCTGCACGAGCTGATGGTGGACGCGGTCAGCGCGGAGCACGTCCCCTGGGAACCGAGCGGTGACTGGCGGGCGGACCTGCTCCGGGTGGCCCACGAGACCCGGGCGCTGATGCACCGCCATCCGTGGGTACCGCGACTGATGTCCCCGGTGTACGGCTTCAGCCCGCACGCCCTGCGGTATCTGGAGCACTGCCTCGCCTGCCTGGACCCGCTGGACATGCCGTACGGCACCAAGCTGGAGCTGATCGCGATGCTGAACGGTGTCGTGACGGCGTACGTCCGCAACGAACTCGACACCGCCGAGCGGGTGCGTGCCCTGCCCTGGTCCGAGGACGAGGAGAACGCGGTGCGCATCGCCTACCTGGGCGGCCGTATCGCCTCCGGGGCGTATCCGAGGATGGCGGCGGCGTTCAGCGAGGGCCCGGGGCCGATCGATATGGAGGCGGTGTTCCAGCGGGCGCTGGAGCGGGTGCTGGACGCCTTCGCGCCGCACCGGCCGGGCGGCGTGGGCTAGGGCCTCTCGTTCGGATCATGCCGGGCTCGCGGGGTCTGGCACCGCTCCCGCACTCTCGGCTTCGCTCGAGCGGGAGGTGCCCCCACCGCCGCGTTGTCGTCGGGTGCCGTGGCGCTCCGCCATGGCGCCCTCCTCCGCCTTGCGACGCACGGCACCGGACCCCGCTCCGGCCTGATCCGAACGAAAGACCCTAGAGAAGCGCGAACTGGCCGTCCGGGCCCTCCTCGTGGTGGTCCAGGACCGAGGCGGGGCGGCGGGACCGCTGCGGTGGCGGGAGGACGCCGGCGTCGCGCAGGTCGGCCGCCGTGACCGGTGACGTCATCCGCAACGCGGCCCGCAGCGGACGCAGTTCCGCCAGCAGCGCCAGGACCGTGATCAGCTCCAGCAGTTCCGACGTCCAGGCCTGCGGCCAGGTCGTCGGGCGGACCGCGGCGAGCGTGCCCGGCCCGGACGGGGCCGTGCGGGCCGCGAACCAGGTCTCCAGGACCCGTACTCCGGCCACTTCCAGGTCCCAGGCCTCCGGCGGTACGGGAGAGACGCGGCCCTCGTCGAGGTGCAGCGTCTCCTCGGCACGGTCGTAGCGCAGGGTCGTCGGGCGGCTGGGCAGGGGCGCGCGGACGTAGGGGCGGCGGCCGCCCGGCAGCTTGGGGCGTTCGCCGTCGCGGCGCAACAGCCACAGCATGCGGCGGCCCAGGCCCACGCCCGCGGACCACAGCCCGGGGTCCGCCGTGAGCGGCACGGTGAGGTCCGGGCGGACCGCCGCCAGGATCCACGCCAGCACGTCCGGTGCCGTCGGGGGCGTGCCCAGCCGGGCGGCGAGGTGGTCCGCCAGACCGGGGGCCAGGTTGGGTTCCGTGCCCCCGGGGCGGCGGTGGAGCGGGCGGATGCGGCCGGTGCGCAGCAGGGGCAGCACCGACGTCGCCAGCAGCGGGGTACCGGTGTCGCCCGTCTCCACCGTGAACACCTGGTGCGCGTCCGCCACCCGCCACAGCTCCGGGCGGGCCGCGTCGATCAGCCGGTGGTCCGGGATCAGCCACTGCTCGTCGAAGGGGGCGGCCAGCACCCGGACCGGCTCCGCGCAGGGACCCTCGGCGCGCGACAGCCGTCGCGTGCCGCCGGCCCGGCCGGGCAGCTGGCCCACCGCCGAGGTGAGCGTGCGGGCGCGGCTCGGCTCGAACAGGGCCTCCCGGTCCGGCCCCTGGGCCTTCAGCAGGGCGTCCCACCGGGCCCGCAGGGACGCCGGGTCCGGTGCCACCGGCCAGGCGCGGCCCAGCCGCAGGGGTGCGACCGACCACGGCATGAGGTCCGCCAGCAGCGGGTCGTCGTCGTGCGTCACGCCGGGCATCGTACGACAGCGCTCCGACGGGGCGGGGGCGTGCGCGATACGCGGCTCCGCCGCGGGAACGACGGGCCGGGGCGGGTCGGCGGGCGGCCGGGGCGCGGCCCTGCGGACGGCCGGGGCGGGCCTGCGGGCGGCCGGGTGAGCCTACGGACGGCCGGTGAGGGGGCGGCGACGACCGCGAGGGACCCGCGGACGGCCGTGAGGGGCCCCGGAGGGCTGCGAGGGGGCGGTGGACGGCCGTGACGGGGCGCCGACGTCGGGAGGGGTCGGCGGCCCCTCACGACCCGGCGGAGTGCTCAGGCGTCCAGCGTGACCGTGAACGAGAAGCGGTCGCCCCGGTAGTGGATGACGGCCACGTCCAGCACCCGGCCCTCGGAGTCGTAGGTCACGCCCGTGTAGTGCAGGATCGGGCTGAGCAGCGGGACCTCCAGCAGGCGGGCCGTCTCGGGGTCGGCGAGGCGGGCCTCCACGGTGTCCGTGATCCGGCTGATGTCCGCCCGCACCACGTCCCGCAGCACCTTGGTCATCGGCCAGCGGGCGAGGTCGTCCGGGTCGATGAGCGCGGCCAGGTCGGGACGGATGTGGTTGACGGCGTGGTTCGTCGGCTCGCCGGTCTTCTCGTCGCTGCGCAGGCGGTGGTACGCCGCCACCTCCGCGAGGTCGGGGAAGTACTCGGCGAGCCCGGCCGGCACGGGCACCGGGCCGTGCTCCAGCAGCTCGGCCGTCATCCCGGACTGCTGGGCCACGATGGCGTCCACCGAGCCCAGCAGCCGCACGGGAGCCCCGCGCCGGACCCCGGGCTCGATGAAGGTGCCGCGCCGCCGGTGCCGGCTGATCAGCCCCTCGTCCTCCAGCTCCTTCAGCGCCTGCCGCATGGTGAGCACACTCACCCCGTAGTGCTGCGCGAGCCGTTCCTCGGTCGGCAGGCGCAGCGGGTCCTGGGGGGAGCGGCCCAGTATCGAGGCGCGCAGCGACTGCGACACCTGGTACCACAGCGGCAGCTTGCGGTTCAGGACGATCGAATCCGGAGCGAAGGAGGTCACGCGGCTATCCGTACCTGTCGATGAACGGTCGGCGCAATGCGGCCGTCACACCCGGAAGTGGCGCTCGAGCCCCTGCCACACGTCGTCGTAGCGCTGCTGGAGGTGGTCCGCCCGGGCCGCGAGCGGGGTCAGGGTCACCGGCCAGCGGGTCTCGAACATGAACGCCAGCCCGTCGTCGATCTTCTGTGGCCTCAGCTCGGCCGCGCTCGCCCGGTCGAACGTCTCCCGGTCCGGACCGTGCGCCGACATCATGTTGTGCAGTGAGCCGCCACCGGGCACGAAGCCCTCCGCCTTCGCGTCGTACGCGCCCTCGATCAGGCCCATGTACTCGCTCATCACGTTCCGGTGGAAGTACGGCGGCCGGAAGGTGTCCTCGCCCACCAGCCAGCGCGGCGCGAACACGACGAAGTCGACCCCGGCCAGGCCGGGGGTGTCCGAGGGCGAGGTGAGGACCGTGAAGACGGACGGGTCGGGGTGGTCGTAGGAGATGGTGCCCATCACATTGAAGCGGCGCAGGTCATAGACGTACGGCACATAGTTGCCGTGCCAGGCGACCACGTCGAGGGGGCTGTGGTCGTAGGTCGCGGCCCACAGGTTGCCGCAGAACTTGTTCACCACCTCCACCGGCCCCTCCACGTCCTCGTAGGCCGCCACCGGCGCCCGGAAGTCCCGCGGAGCGGCGAGCCCGTTGGCGCCGATCGGGCCGAGGTCGGGCAGCCGGAACGGCGCCCCATAGTTCTCGCACACATAACCGCGCGCCGACTCGTCCAGCAGCTCCACACGGAAGCGGACCCCACGCGGAACCAGTGCTACCTCGGCGGGCTCCACATGGAGCCGGCCGAACTCGGTGTGCAGCAGCAGCCCGCCCCGCTCGGGCACGATCAGCAGCTCCCCGTCCGCGTCGGAGAACACCCGCTCCATCGAGGTGTCGGCGTGGTACAGGTGCACGGCCATGCCGGTGCGCTGGCTCACGTCGCCGTTGCCGCCCAGCGTCCACAGACCGGCGAGGAAGTCGGTGCCCGCCGGGGGCTCGGGCAGCGGGTTCCAGCGCAGCCGGTTGGGGTCGGGCACGGTCTGCGTGAAGGGGGCCGTGCGCAGGGCGCCGTTGCCGGTGCGGGTGAACGCCGGGTGCGCGGCCGACGGGCGGATGCGGTACAGCCACGAACGGCGGTTGTACGCCCGCGGCTCGGTGAACGCCGTACCGCTCAGCTGCTCCGCGTACAGCCCGAGCGGCGCGCGCTGCGGCGAGTTGCGGCCCTCGGGCAGGGCGCCCGGCACCGCCTCCGAGGCGTGTTCGTTGCCGAACCCGGTGAGATACGACAGCCCCTCGGCGGTCTTCCGCGCGTCCCCGCTCATGATCGCTCCCTTTGTGCCGCTGATTCCTATGCATCACCGTAGGAATCAATCGGGGGACTGCGCAAGAGGACCCCGGCTCCTCCCTCCGGGGTAGGGGGACAACCCGACCTGAGGGGGATCCGGGGTCCCCGGGCGGTGTTCTACGCTCCCGGCCATGTCGTGGATCAAGTGGACGCGTGGACCTCTCGCCGCGCTCGCCGTGTACGTCCTGCTGCCGCTCGGAGCGGCGGCCTGCGCGACGGGTGAGGCGCACGGGGGCACGGTCCCGTCCTCACCTGCGGGAACGGTGCTGGACGTCACCGACGGGACCGGCCGGAATCTGCGCGAGATGGCCAGGAAGGACGCCCCGGGGGTCGGCATCGAGGTCACCCCGGCCGCCGGCGGCGGCTGGGACGTGCGGCTGGCCTTCCGCCGCTTCCGCTCTTCCGCGCCCGGCGTCCGGCCGGTCGCGGTCACCGGGCGCGGGTTCGTCTCCCTGTTCGTCGACGGCCACCGCGTCGCCCGGCCGCGCACCCCCGCGTTCCACCTGGCCGCCGCCCTCGTCCCGCACGGCACCCACCACGTCACCGCGCGGCTGTACGCGGACGACGGCACCGTGTGGGCCGTACGGGGCAAGCCGGTCGAGAGCACCGCCGACGTCACGGTGTCGGGCGCGGAGGCGGCGGCGGTGCCGGGCGCCGGGCGGGACCCGGCGAAGGCGGACCCGGCGAAGGCGAAGGCGGCGAAGGTGAAGGCGGACCCGGCGGAGGCGGACGCGGTGTCACCCCCGGCCGCCGGTGCCACCCCCGGCACCGGCAGATGAGTGCATGAGCCATCCTTCTCCGTACTGTGGGACGAGCTTCACCGGACCACGGCGGAAAGGCATCATGAAGCCCGTGCCCCACGCGACATCGCTCCGCCGCGCGCCCGTCCAGCGGCGCAGCGCCGAACGCCTGACCAGGATCCTGGACGCCTGCGCCGAACTCCTCGACGAGGCCGGCTACGACGCCCTGAGCACCCGCGCCGTCGCCCAGCGCGCCGGGGTCCCCATCGGCTCGGTCTACCGCTTCTTCGGCAACAAACGGCAGATGGCCGACGCCCTCGCCCAGCGGAACCTGGAGCGGTACGTCGAGCGCGTCACCGAGCGGCTGAAGGACGGGGGCGGCGGCGCGCACGCCCGCTCGCGGGAGACCGCGGGCGGGGGCACCGGTGGGGGGGACTGGCGAGCCGCCATGGATGCCGTCCTGGACGAGTACCTGGCGATGAAACGCACCGCGCCCGGCTTCTCCCTGGTCGACTTCGGCAACCAGATACCGGTCGGCAGCCACCACAACGAGCCCAACACCCGGGTCGCCGACCGGCTGACCGACCTGCTCTCCGGCTATCTCTCCCGCACACCCGACGAAGAACTGCGCCGGGTCTTCCTGGTCGCCGTGGAGAGCGCCGACACCCTCGTCCAGCTGGCCTTCCGGATCGATCCGCAGGGTGACGAGGCGATCATCGCCGAGACCCGGCAGCTGCTGCGGGCCTATCTGGCACGCGCGCTCGACTGAACGGCCGGCCACCGGGACTCCCCAGCGGGCATACCGGTCGGTATGCTCCGACCGAGCCCGTCCGGTCCGCCCGCGCCCGCCTGTGCCCGTGCGAGCCCGTCCGGGCCCGTCCCTGCCTGCTCGCGCTCGTCCGTCCCCGTCCGAGCCCGCCCGCCCCCGTCCGGGCCCGGGTGGGCCCCCGCCGACCCTCCGGAGGACCCGTGTCCCGCACCGCCCTGCGAATCTGCCCCCTGTGCGAGGCCACCTGCGGGCTGACCCTCACCGTCGAGGGCACCCGTGTCACCGGCGCCCGCGGCGATGGTGAGGACGTCTTCAGCAAGGGGTTCATCTGCCCCAAGGGCGCCTCCTTCGGCGCCGTCGACGCCGACCCCGACCGGCTGCGCACCCCGCTCGTCCGGAGGGACGGCGCCCTGCGCGAGGCCACCTGGGAGGAGGCCTTCGACGCGGTCGCCGCCGGCCTGCGCCCGATCGTGGAGCGCCACGGCCCGGACGCCGTCGGCGTGGTCCTCGGCAACCCCAACGTGCACACCGTGGCCGGTGCCCTCTACCCGCCGGTGCTGCTCGGCGCCCTGCGCACCCGCAGCCTGTTCACCGCCTCGACGGTCGACCAGATGCCCAAGCACGTCTCCAGCGGGCTGCTGTTCGGCGACCCCAACGCCATCCCGGTGCCCGACCTCGACCACACCGGCCACCTGCTCCTGATCGGCGCCAACCCCCTGGAGTCCAACGGCAGTCTGTGCACTGCCCCCGACTTCCCCGGCCGGCTCAAGGCGCTCAAGGCCCGCGGCGGCCGGCTCACCGTCGTGGACCCGCGCCGCACCCGCACCGCCAAGCTCGCCGACCGGCACCTGGCGATACGCCCCGGCACCGACGCGCTGCTGCTCGCCGCGATGGCCCACACCCTCTTCGCGGAGGACCTGGCCGACCTCGGGGAGCTGGCCCCGCACGTCGAGGGTCTGGCCGAACTCCGGGCCGCGCTGGCCGACTTCACCCCCGAGGCCGTGGCCCCCGCCTGTGACCTGGACGCCGAGGTCATCCGCACCCTGGCCCGCGAACTGGCCGCCGCCCCGGCCGCCGCCGTCTACGCCCGCATCGGCAGCTGCACCGTCCCGCACGGCACCCTGGCGAGCTGGCTGGTCGACGTCCTCAACGTCCTCACCGGCAACCTGGACCGCCCGGGCGGCGCCCTCTTCCCGCAGGCCGCCACCGACCGGACGCCCCGCCCGGCGGGCCCCGGCCACGGGTTCGCCCTCGGCCGCTGGCACTCCCGGGTCGGGCGGCACCCGGAGGCCAAGGGCGAACTGCCCCTGTCGGCGCTCGCCGAGGAGATCGACACGGCGACCGGCACCGGGGAACCGGTCCGCGCGCTGATCGCCGTCGCCGCCAACCCGGTGCTCTCCGCGCCCGACGGCGACCGGCTCGACAAGGCCCTGGCCTCCCTGGACTTCATGGTCAGCGTCGACCCGTACCTCAACGAGACCTCGCGCCACGCCCACGTCGTCCTGCCCCCGCCCCCGCCCGCCCAGAGCCCGCACCACGACTTCGCCTTCAACACCCTCGCCGTCCGCAACCAGGTCCGCTACACCCGCCCCGCCGTCCCGCTGGAAGCCGGCCGCATGGCCGAGAGCGAGATCCTGGCCCGGCTGGTCCTGGCGGTCTCCGGCATGCACGGCACGGACCCGGCCGCCGTCGACACGATGGTCATCGACCGGACGCTCGCCAAGGCGGTCCAGGACGAGCACGCGCCGGTGCACGGCCGCGACCCGCGTGCCCTCGCCGACCTGCTCACCGGCGACAACGGCCCCGAGCGGCGGCTCGACATGATGCTCCGCCTCGGCCCGTACGGCGACGGCTTCGGCGCCCGGCCCGACGGGCTGAGCCTGGCCCGGCTGCTCGCCCACCCGCACGGCATCGACCTCGGCCCGCTGCGCCCCCGCCTGCCGCAGCCGCTGCGGACCCGCAGCGGCAGGATCGAGCTGCTGCCCGAGCCGATCGCCGGCGACCTGCCCCGGCTGCGCGGGGCCCTGCGCGAGCGCCCCGCGGGACTCGTCCTCGTCGGCCGCCGCCATCTGCGCTCCAACAACAGCTGGATGCACAACGTGCCCGCCCTGACCGGCGGCAGCAACCGCTGCACCCTGCACATCCACCCCGAGGACGCGGCCCGGCTCGGCGTCCGCGACGGCGTCGGCGTACGGGTCAGGGGCGCCGGGGGAGAGGTGGTCGCCCCCGCCGAGGTCACCGACGGCGTCCGGCCCGGCGTGGTGAGCCTGCCGCACGGCTGGGGCCACGACCGTCCCGGCACCCGGCTGGGCCACGCCTCCACCGTCCCGGGCGTCAACGTCAACCAGCTGCTCGACGGCAGCCTGCTCGACCCGCTGTCGGGCAACGCGGTCCTCAACGGCATCCCCGTCGAGGTCGTCACACTGCCGTGACCTGGACTTCTGCGCTTATTGCTCGCACGTCGACCACTTGTTAACGCCGTTCGAACGGACCTAACGTCAACGCACCGCCGGCCCCCAGGTGGGATGTTCAAGGGCGAACGTTAGGTATCCATTTCATGCTGACCATCCTCGGCTTCGCCATGATCGCGACCTTCCTGGTCCTGATCATGCTGAAGAAGATGTCGCCGATCGCGGCGCTCGTGCTCGTACCCGCGCTGTTCTGTGTGTGCGTGGGCAAGGGCGCCAAACTCGGCGACTACGTCATCGACGGCGTCACCAGCCTCGCCCCCACCGCGGCGATGCTCATGTTCGCGATCGTCTACTTCGGTGTGATGATCGACGTCGGCCTCTTCGACCCGGTCGTGCGGGGCATCCTGAGGTTCTGCAAGGCCGACCCGCTGCGCATCGTCGTCGGTACCGCGGTCCTCGCCGCGATCGTCTCCCTGGACGGCGACGGCTCCACCACGTTCATGATCACCGTGTCGGCGATGTACCCGCTGTACAAGCGCCTGAAGATGTCCCTGGTCGTGATGACCGGTGTCGCCGCCATGGCCAACGGCGTGATGAACACGCTGCCCTGGGGCGGACCCACCGCCCGGGCCGCCACCGCGCTGAAGGTCGACGCGAGCGACATCTTCGTGCCGATGATCCCGGCGCTGGCCGTGGGGCTGGCGTTCGTCCTCGCCCTCGCCTTCGTCCTCGGCCGCCGCGAGCGCAGGCGGCTCGGCGTGCTCACGCTGGACGAGGTCCTGGTGGAGGAGACCGAGACCGTACTGGCCGGCGCCGGCGCGGGCACCGGCAACGGCACGACGGGCGCCGGGGGGCCGGCCTCCGGCAACGGCGCGGAGAGCACCGGCGGCCCGGTTGCCGGTACGGACGTCTCGCCCGGCGAGCCCGCGGCTCCGGTGGCGGCGGCGGTGGCGGTGGCCGAGGACGACGGTTTGCAGGGCCTGGACCCGGACCGCGCCACCCTGCGCCCCCGGCTGTACTGGTTCAACGCGCTGCTCACGGTCGTCCTGCTCACCGCCATGATCATGGAGTGGCTGCCGATCCCGGTGCTGTTCCTGCTCGGCGCGGCCCTCGCCCTGACCGTCAACTTCCCGCACATGCCCGACCAGAAGGCCCGCATCGCCGCCCACGCCGAGAACGTCCTCAACGTCTCCGGCATGGTGTTCGCCGCCGCCGTCTTCACCGGCGTCCTCCAGGGCACCGGCATGGTCGACCACATGGCCGGGTGGCTGGTCGACAACATCCCCGCCGGCATGGGCCCGCACATGGCCGCCGTCACCGGCGTGCTGAGCATCCCGCTGACGTACTTCATGTCCAACGACGGCTTCTACTTCGGTGTCCTGCCGGTGCTCGCCGAGGCCGGCCACGCGCACGGCGTCTCCTCCCTCGAGATCGCCCGCGCCTCGATCATCGGCCAGCCCCTGCACATGTCCAGCCCGCTCGTCCCCGCCGTGTACGTCCTGGTCGGCATGGCCAAGGTCGAGTTCGGCGACCACACCCGGTTCGTGGTCAAGTGGGCCGCGCTCACCTCCCTGGTGGTGCTCGGCGCGGCCGTCGTGCTCGGCATCATCTGACCGCCCGCGACGGAGTTCGTGTCCATGGGGTCCGGTGGGAACCGCGGCCGGCTGCTGCGCCTCGTCATCGCCCTCTGCTGTGCGCAGGGGGGTGTCGATGGCCCGGCCCGCCGTCCCCTGCCGGGCCCGCGCGCTGGGCGCCTACGAACGGGCGGTCGGTGTGATCGCGGGCGTCCACGCCCTGCTGCCGCTGTTCGCGGCCGTACCGCTCGGCCGCCGTACCGGCCACGGCCGCTGCGCGCCCCCGCTCCCGGCGGGCGTGACTCTGCTCGCGGGCGGCTGTGTACTCAGCGGACTCGCCGGCTCGCTGCGCGGCGATGGCCCTGTGGAGCGGGGTGATGGGCCTCGGCCACCTCTGCTTCGTCATCGGCGCCCAGTCGCTGGTGGCCCGCCGGTCCGCGCCGCACGAACAGGACCGCGACCTCGGCCACTTCACCATCGGCGCCTCCCTCGGCCGGCCCGTCGGACCCGTGGCCGCGGGCGCCCTCGTCGGCGGTCCCGACCTGGCGCGCGGCAGCGCGCTCGCCCTCGTCACGGCGGGCGCGGGCGGGGCCGTCGCGTTCACGTCGCTGTGGCGCGTGGAGGACCGTACGGCCGTCACCTCCCGCCCGGGGCGGGGCGCACGCGTGCCGGTCGCCGGCATCCTGCGTGCCCGGGCGTGCCCGCCGGCATGCTGATCAGCCTGTCGGTGCTGTCCGCGACCGACATCCTGACCGCCTGTCTGCCGGTGGTCGGCGAGCACCGGGGCATCGCTCCCTCGGTGATCGGCGTCCTGCTCGGCCCGCGCGCCGGTGCCACCCTCGCGTGCCGGCTCGTCCTCACCCCGCTGCTCCCGCTGCTCCCGCTGCTCCCGCTGCTCGGCCGGCCGACGCTGCTCGCCGTGACCTGTCTGCCGGCGGCCCTGCTGTGCGCGGGGTCGCGCTGCCGGTTCCGGTGGGGGTGCTCGGCGCGATGCTCACGGCGCTCGGCTTCTGCCTGGGGGTGGGCCGGCCGCTGTCGATGACGACGGTGGTGCGGGCCGCGCCCGCGCGCGCCCGGTCCACCGCGCTCGCTCTGCGGCTGACCGGCAACCGGCTCGGCCAGATCGCCGCGCCGGCCGCCGCGGGCCTGGTCGCCGGTCCGGCGGGGACGGCGGCGCCGTTCGTGATGCTGGGGGGTCCGCCGCTGCTGTCGTCGGGCGTGGCGCTGCGCTCTGCGGACGGGCCTCGTTCGCCCGTCCGGGCGGACGAGGCCCGTCCGGAGCGCCCGGGACTGCGCCGCACGGGCGATTTCTGACGGCGCGCCGGGCGTCGCTCCCGGCTCGCGCGGGGTGGATGGCGCAAAGTCCAGGCGAAAGAGCGATTTGTATGAAAATCGTCTGACTCGGAGGAACATCCATGCCCACCCTGAAACTCCCACGAAGCCTCGGCTCGCGCGCGGGCGCCACCGTCATTCTCTCCGCTCTCGCGGCGTCCGGCGCGTCGTGGGTGGCGGCGCCGGCGGCGGTGGCCCAGGGGGAGAACGGCGACATCAGGATCCACCGCGTGGGCGTGCCCTTCGGGGTCTCGAAGGACGATCCGGTGGTGTGCAAGTTCTACCTGGACGCCGTCAACTTCGACGTGCTGCCCACCATCGCCTACACCATCACACCGCAGCCCCCGCTGCCGACCTCGGCCACCGTCGCGGGCACCATCCCGCTCGCCGGGGGCGCCGGTCACACCGACCCGCTCGGCCTGGCGGACGGTCAGTACCGGCTCACCTGGGTGGTGGCGGGCGCCCCCAAGGAGAAGGTCTTCCGGGTCCGGTGCAAGGACGAGCACCAGGAGGAGGGGCACGGGGGCCCGAACGGCCAGATCGCCGACGACCAGCACAACGACGGTGCCTGGGGCAAGAGCGACCAGGGCGGACCCAAGGGCGGGGTGCACGCGGGCGGCGGCGGTCTCATCGACACGGCCGCCGCGTACTCGCCGGTGGCCGCCGCGGGAGTCGTGGGCCTGATCGCCGTCAGTGGTGTCGTGTACGTCCGGGTGGTCCGCCGGCGGCCCCATGGTGCCGCGTAGGCGCCGACGCAGGCCCTGGTACCGGACCCGCGCCTACCGTCTGGTCAGGACGGCGCTGCTCGTGACCGTGCTGGTGACGGTCGGCAACCGGTGCGGACGGGACGGCGGAACGGTCCTGCCCGGCCGGCCGGCCGGGCAGGACGCCGTGGCCGCCCCCGGCGCGGGCTCCGCCCGGGCCGACGGACGGGGCCCCGGCCCGGACGACCCCGAGCCCGCCGCCGCGGGGCCCCCGCCGCGCCCGCTGCCCCGGTCCCGGCCGACGTCCTTCCGGGTGCCCTCCCTCGGGATCGACGCCCCCGTCACCCCGCTGCGCCTGGACGCGAACCGGCAGCTTCAGACGCCGCCCATCGACCGGCCCGAGCTGGTCGGCTGGTACCAGGGCGGCCCCACGCCGGGCGAGTCCGGCACCGCGGTCGCCGTCGGCCACCGCGACACCCGGACCGGACCCGCCGTCTTCGCCGGGCTCGCCCTGGTCCGGCCCGGCAAGCCCGTGGAGGTGCGGCGGGCGGACGGCCGTACCGCCGTCTACACCGTGGACCGCGTGCAGGTCTTCGACAAGGCGGGCTTCCCCGACAAGGAGGTCTACGGGCCCTCCGGGCGTCCGGAGCTGCGGATCCTCACCTGCGGCGGCCTCTTCTCCCGGCGGACCGGCTACACCAGCAACGTGGTGGTCTTCGCCCACCTGACCGCGACGAAGTGACCGGCGGACCGGCCGGTACGGGTCCTGCGACCGTACCGGCCGGTCCGCCGCCGTGAGCGTGACGTCCTTCGCGATGATGTCCCGGAACGTCTGCGGACCGGGAACGTCTGGCGCCCGAAAACTATCACCGCTAGTTTGTGAGCCGGACGACGCAGACCCGCCAGGAGGAAGCAGCATGAAGGCACACGACGCCCTGTACATCGACGGCGCCTGGCGCCCCGCCGACAGCGGGGACGTGATCGAGGTCGTGAACCCCGCCGACGAGCAGGTCATCGGCAGGGTCCCGGCGGGCGGGGCCCTGGACGTCGACACCGCCGTCCGGGCCGCCCGCGCCGCCCTGCCCGCCTGGGCGGCCACGCCCCCGGCCGGGCGGGCCGCACGCCTGGCCGCCCTCCGGGACGCCCTCGTGGCCCGCAAGGACGAGATCGCCGCGACGGTCACCGCCGAACTGGGCTCACCCCTCCAGTTCTCCCAGGCCGTGCATGCCGGCGTGCCAATCGCGGTCGCCGGCTCCTACGCCGAGCTGGCCGCCGCCCACCCCTTCGAGGAGCGGGTCGGCAACTCCACCGTCCTGCACGAACCGGTCGGCGTGGTCGGCGCGATCACCCCCTGGAACTACCCCCTCCACCAGATCGTCGCCAAGGTCGCCCCCGCGCTCGCCGCGGGCTGCACGGTCGTCCTCAAGCCCGCCGAGGACACCCCGCTCACCGCCCAGCTGTTCGCCGAGGCGGTGCACGAGGCGGGCGTACCCGCGGGCGTGTTCAACCTGGTCACCGGCCTCGGACCGGTCGCCGGACAGGCCCTCGCCGAACACCCGGGCGTCGACCTGGTCTCCTTCACCGGTTCCACCGCGGTCGGCCGGCGGATCGGCGCGGTGGCCGGCGCGGCCGTGAAGAGGGTCGCTCTCGAACTGGGCGGCAAGTCCGCCAACGTCATCCTGCCGAGCGCCGACCTCGCCAAGGCCGTCAACGTCGGCGTGGCCAACGTGATGGCGAACTCCGGCCAGACGTGCAGCGCCTGGACCCGCATGCTGGTCCACCGCGACCGGTACGCCGAGGCCGTCGAGCTGGCCGCGGCCGCCGCCGCCAAGTACGGCGACCGCATCGGCCCGGTGGTCAACGCCGGCCAGCGGGCACGGGTGCGCGGCTACATCGAGAAGGGCATCGCCGAGGGCGCCCGCCTGGTCGCCGGCGGTCCCGAAGCGCCGCGCGAACAGGGCTACTTCGTCAGCCCGACCGTCTTCGCGGACGTCACCCCGGAGATGACCGTCGCCCAGGAGGAGATCTTCGGGCCGGTCCTGTCGATCCTGAGCTACGACGACGAGGACGACGCCCTGCGCATCGCCAACGGCACGGTGTACGGCCTCGCGGGCGCCGTCTGGGCCGCCGACGAGGCGGAGGCGGTGGCCTTCGCCCGCCGCATGGACACCGGCCAGGTCGACATCAACGGCGGCCGGTTCAACCCCCTCGCGCCCTTCGGGGGTTACAAGCAGTCCGGAGTCGGCCGGGAACTCGGCGCGCACGGACTCGCGGAGTACCTCCAGACCAAGTCCCTCCAGTTCTAAGGGAGTCCGAGACCCATGGCCGTACGAGCCGCCGTCCTGCCCGCCATCGGCGCCCCCCTGGAGATCACCGGCATCGAACTGCCCGACCCGGGACCCGGACAGGTCCGGGTCCGCCTCGCCGCCGCCGGCGTCTGCCACTCCGACCTGTCCCTGGCGAACGGCACCATGCGGGTGCCGGTCCCGGCCGTCCTCGGCCACGAGGGGGCCGGCACGGTCGTCGCCGTCGGCGAGGGTGTCACCCACGTCGCGCCCGGCGCGTCCGTGGTCCTCAACTGGGCGCCGTCCTGCGGCACCTGCCACGCCTGCACGCTCGGCGAGGTCTGGCTGTGCGCCAACGCCCTGAACGGCGCCGCGGGCGTCCACGCCCGCACCACCGACGGCACCGACCTCCATCCCGGCCTCAACGTCGCCGCGTTCGCCGAGGAGACGGTGGTCGCCGCGTCCTGCGTGCTGCCGCTGCCTCAGGGAGTGCCGTTGGTGGACGCCGCCCTCCTCGGCTGCGCCGTGCTCACCGGGTACGGCGCCGTCCACCACTCGGCGAAGGTCCGGCCCGGCGAGACGGTCGCCGTGTTCGGTGTCGGCGGGGTCGGCCTCGCCACCCTCCAGTCGGCCCGCATCGCGGGCGCCTCCCGCGTCATCGCGGTGGACGTCTCGCCCGGCAAGGAGGAGCTGGCCCGCGCGGCCGGCGCCACGGACTACGTCCTCGCCTCCGACACCACCGCGCGCGAGATCCGTGCGCTCACCGGCAAGCAGGGCGTCGACGTCTCCGTGGAGTGCGCGGGCCGCGCGGTCTCCATCCGGGCCGCCTGGGAGTCCACCCGCCGGGGCGGCCGTACGACGGTCGTCGGCATCGGCGGCAAGGACGAGCAGGTCACCTTCAACGCCCTGGAACTCTTCCACTGGGGCCGCACCCTGTCCGGCTGCGTCTACGGCGACAGCGATCCGGCCCGCGACCTCCCGGTCATCGCCGCGCACGTACGGGAGGGCCGCCTGGACCTCTCCCGGCTGGTGACCGAGCGGATCACCCTGGAGGGCATCCCGGCGGCCTTCGACAACATGCTGGCGGGCAAGGGGGGCCGGGCGCTGGTGGTGTTCTGAGGGACCCCGCGGGACTCCGGGCGCCCTTGGGGGCGTGAACGCCCGGAGCGGGCCTGCCCCTACGCCCCCTCCCGTACCTGCCGGTACTGCTGCGCGAGCCCGTCCAGCAGCGCGCTCAGCCCCGTCTCGAAGGCCCGCTCGTCGATCTTCTCCTGCTGCTCGGCCAGGAGGTGGGCCTGGCCGAGGTGGGGGTAGTCGGCGGGGTCGTAGGCGCTGGCGTCGTCCACGAAGCCGCCGGCGAACGAGCCGAGCGCCGAGCCCATGATGAAGTACCGCATCAGCGCGCCGATGGAGGTCGCCTGGGCAGGCGGCCAGCCCGCGTCGACCATGGCGCCGTAGACCGCGTCGGCCAGGCGCAGCGCGGCGGGGCGGCGGCCGGGGCCCCGGGCGAGGACCGGGACGATGTTCGGGTGGTCGCGCAGGGCGGCCCGGTAGGAGACGGCCCAGTCGTGCAGCGCGGTCCGCCACTCCCGGCCGTCCTCGAACATCGACAGGTCCACCAGCCCGCTCACCGAGTCCGCGACCGCCTCCAGGATCTCGTCCTTGGTGCGGAAGTGGTTGTAGAGCGAAGGCCCGCTCACCCCCAGCTCGGCGGCGAGCCGGCGGGTGGAGACGGCGGCCAGGCCCTCCCGGTCCACGAGGTCCCGGGCCGTCTCGACGATCCGGTCGGGGCTGAGGAGGGGCTTGCGCGGTCGGGCCATGGCGCACATAGTAGGGCTGCGATCAGAAACTAGCAGTGCTAATTTAAATGTACGGCTTTCAAGATACGTCTGGTGTGGGGTGATCTCGTGGTGAACCTGGGACTCAGCGAGGAGCAGACGGCCGTACGGCAGCTCGCCCGGGACTTCGTGGAGCGCGACATCGCCCCGCACGTCGTCGCCTGGGACCGGGCCGAGGAGGTCGACCGGGGCATCGTGAAGAAGCTCGGCGAGATCGGCTTCCTCGGCCTGACCATCGACGAGGAGTACGGCGGCTCGGGCGGCGACCATCTGGCGTACTGCCTGGTCACGGAGGAGCTGGGGCGCGGTGACTCCTCGGTCCGCGGGATCGTGTCCGTCTCCCTCGGGCTCGTCGCCAAGACGATCGCCGCCTGGGGGAGCGAGGAGCACAAGCGGCGCTGGCTGCCCGGGCTCACCTCCGGCGCGTACGTCGGCTGCTTCGGCCTGACCGAGCCGGGCACCGGATCCGACGCGGGCAGCCTCACCACCCGGGCCGTCCGCGACGGCGGTGACTACGTCATCAACGGCACCAAGATGTTCATCACCAACGGCACCTGGGCCGACGTCGTCCTGCTCTTCGCCCGCTCCACCGACGCCCCCGGCCACAAGGGCGTCTCCGCCTTCCTCGTGCCCGCCGACACGCCCGGCCTGACCCGCCGTACCGTCCACGGCAAGCTCGGCCTGCGCGGTCAGGCCACCGCCGAACTCGTCCTCCAGGACGTGCGCGTCCCGGCGTCCGCCCTGCTGGGCGAGGAGGGCAGGGGCTTTACCGTGGCCATGTCCGCGCTCGCCAAGGGCCGGATGTCGGTGGCCGCGGGCTGCGTCGGCATCGCCCAGGCCGCCCTGGACGCGGCCGTGCGGTACGCCGGCGAGCGCGAGCAGTTCGGCAAGCCGATCGCCCGCCACCAGCTGGTGCAGGAGCTGATCAGCGACATCGCCGTCGACGTGGACGCGGCCCGGCTGCTGACCTGGCGGGTCGCCGACCTCGTCGACCGCGGCGAACCGTTCGCCGTCGAGTCCTCCAAGGCCAAGCTGTTCGCGTCCGAGGCCGCCGTGCGCGCCGCCAACAACGCCCTCCAGGTGTTCGGCGGCTACGGCTACATAGACGAGTACCCGGTCGGCAAACTCCTGCGCGACGCCCGGGTGATGACCCTCTACGAGGGCACCAGCCAGATCCAGAAGCTCCTCATCGGGCGTGCCCTGACCGGTGTCTCGGCGTTCTGAGTACGCCCCTGAGTATCCCGGCGGATGTCGCGCCGGCCGCGTCCGCCGATGCTGTGTCCCATGAGTGACACACCGGTCAAACAGCAGAGCACGGCCGCCTTCCACGGCCAGGCCGTCGCCTCCTTCGCCGTCGCCCTGGCGGCCACCGCCATCGGCGTCTACCGGCTGGACGCCGGCGCCTGGGTCCGCGGCTTCCTCGCGATCGCCGTCCTCTACCTCGTCACCTCCGCCTTCACCCTCGCCAAGGTCGTCGGGGACCGCCAGGAGGCCGGGTACCTCGTCAGCCGCGTCGACCAGGCGCGCCTGGAGAAGCTGCTCGCCGAACACGACCCCTTCGACAAGCCCTGAGGTTCCGCAGGCCCCGGTGACCTGGCCGGGCGGCTACGCTAAGCGCCCGCTCACCGTCGGCGGTATGGTGGTGCTCCTGTCACGAGAGGGGCGAACCAGCGATGAGTACGGCGGAGGAGACGACCGGCGGCGAAGTGGAGCCGTGGGAAGAGGTCACCCCGGACGCGGCCCGGCGGCTGCTCGTCGCCGCCGTGGAGGCCTTCGCCGAGCGGGGCTACCACGCGACGACGACCCGTGACATCGCGAGCCGCGCCGGCATGAGCCCGGCCGCGCTCTACATCCACTACAAGACCAAGGAAGAGCTGCTCCACCGGATCAGCCGGATAGGCCACGACAAGGCCCTCGACATCCTGCGCACGGCGGCCCGCCGCGAGGGCCGCGCGTCCGAGCGGCTGGCCGACGCGGTCAGCTCCTTCGTCCGCTGGCACGCCGGCCGGCGGACCACCGCGCGGGTCGTGCAGTACGAACTCGACGCCCTCGGCCCCGACGCCCGCGCCGAGATCGTCGCCCTGCGCCGCCAGGTGGACGCCGAGGTGCGCGGGATCATCGAGGACGGCGTGGCGTCGGGCGAGTTCGACGTGCCGGACGTGAAGGGCACCACGCTCGCCGTGCTGTCACTGTGCATCGACGTGGCCCGGTGGTTCACCGTGAACGGCCCGCGCACCCCCGAGGAGGTCGGCGCGCTCTACGCCGACCTCGTGCTGCGGATGGTGGGGGCGAGGTAGTCCGCCCCCCCGGGTCAGAGGTAGTACCGGGACACCGACTCCGCGACGCACACCGGCTTGTCGCCGCCCTCGCGCTCCACGGTGAACGCGACCGTCACCTGCACCCCGCCGGTGACGTCCTCCACGCCGGTGATCGTCCCGGTGGCGCGCAGCCGGGAGCCGACCGGCACCGGGGCGGGGAAGCGGACCTTGTTCGTCCCGTAGTTGACGCCCATCTTCACGCCGTCGACCCTGATGAGCTGCGGCCCGAACAGCGGCAGCAGCGACAGGGTGAGGTAGCCGTGGGCGATCGTGGTCCCGAACGGCCCGGCGGCGGCCTTCTCCGGGTCCACGTGGATCCACTGGTGGTCCCCGGTCGCCTCGGCGAACAGGTCGATCCGCTTCTGGTCGACCTCCACCCAGTCGGTGTGTCCCAGCTGCTCGCCCACGGCCGCCCGCAGCTCGTCGGGGGAGGTGAAGATCCTCGGTTCTGCCATGTTCCCGGCCTCTCGCTCGCGTCTCTAAGCAACTGCTTAGCATGGTCGGGTGGGAGGACGATGTCAACGGACGGCCCGGCCGGCCGGGTGGGTAATCTCTGGGGAGTGCCCCAGATTCCGGAGAAGATCCACGAGCTGACCGTCGGCCAGTTGTCCGCCCGCAGCGGCGCCGCGGTCTCCGCCCTGCACTTCTACGAGGCCAAGGGCCTGATCTCCAGCCGGCGCACCCCGGGCAACCAGCGCCGGTACAGCCGCGACACCCTGCGCCGCGTCGCGTTCGTCCGCGCGGCCCAGCGGGTCGGCATCCCCCTGGCCACGATCCGCGAGGCGCTCTCCGGACTGCCGGAGGAAAGGACGCCGACCAGGGAGGACTGGGCGCGGCTGTCGGAGAAATGGCGCTCGGAACTGGAAGAGCGGATCCAGCGGCTGAACCGCCTGCGGGACCATCTCGCCGACTGCATCGGGTGCGGATGCCTGTCCCTGGAGAACTGCGTCCTGTCCAACCCGGACGACGTCTTCGGCGACCGCCTGACGGGCTCCCGGCTCCTCGCCGAGGACCGCTGACCGGCACACCCCTACCGGGACAGCGCCGCCGCGACCAACTGGGCGTTGGATTCCGCCGGTCGGCCGTCCGGCAGGAACAGGGTGTCCTCCAGGCCGACGCGGGTGGCGAGACGCAGCCGCCGGGCCAGCCGGAGCACCGGCCAGGTGCCGCCCTCCTCGCCGTGCAGCAGCACCGGGCGGCCGTGCGCCCTGCCCAACTCGGCCAGCAGCGCCCGCGCCGACGCCTCGGCGGTCGCCGGGTCCGCGTCGGTCACCTCGGCCAGCACCCGCAGCACCCGCGGCCCGAGCCGCGAGACCGCGAACCGGCGTGCGCCCCCGGTACCGGACCAGATGCCCGCCTCCACACCGACCCCCCGGTCGAGCAGTTCCCGTGCGACCTCCTCGGCGCCGTCCTCGTGCCAGTTGACCGAGGCGAAGTCGGGCAGCACCGGCCAGGCGCGCACCCGGGCGCGGCGGGCGGCCGGATCCGGTTCCGCCCAGGCGCCGGTGGTCACCCCGACCGGCACCCGCACCCGCGCCCGTATCGCCTCCAGCGCCGGCGTGAGGACGCGCGGGGAGAGGCTGTCCCGCCCGCACGGTGCCCTGGGATGGACATGGACCGAGGAGGCACCGGCCGCCACCGCCTCCGCGGCGGCACACGCCAGCCCCTCGGGGGACATCGGGACCCTCGCGCCGTCGACGGCCGAGCGGCGCCCGTTGAGACATACCTGAATCACGATCCGATGATGCCGGACGCCGCCGGCGACGGCCCCGGTCCCCGGGCCGGCCGCCTCGCGGAAGGGGTGCGGCATCCCCTGCGCACCCCGCACCGGGTGCCCGCCCGCCGCTCGGACCGCGCCCGGTGACACCCCACCGCTCAGGCCGACATGAGCAGGCGCTCCCGCCTGGCGTACTCCAGGGCCCGCGAGTTGAGCACGGGACGGGGCACGAGGATGCCGCAGTCCGCGCAGACCGGGCCGGACGACGGCTCGTGGTCCAGGCCGTACCTCCAGACCAGGCGTTCGCCGTCACACACCGGGCAGGACGAGCCCGGTGCCCGCTCCAGCGCGGCGATCAGCCGGCGCAGCACCACCGCCAGCGGTTCACCGGGGTGGACCCGTGGGTCGTCGCACCAGGCGACCCCGAAGCCGCCCCAGGTCAGCCGGTGCCAGTCGTCGACACTGCCCGGCCGGCGCAGCCCGTCGTGCTTCTCCTTCTTGCGTCGCTCCGTGAAGTCGGTCTCGTAGGCGAGCCAGACGTCACGGGCCTCCTCCAACTCCTCCAGCGCGGCCACGAGCCGCGCCGGATCGGGGGAGCGGTCCTCCGGGCCGAAGCCCGCCCGGGAGCACAGATGGTCCCAGGTCGCGCGATGCCCGTAAGGGGCGAACTTCTCGAGGCACTTGCGCAGTGAGTACCGCCGCAGCGCCAGATCACAGCGCGGATCGCGTACTTGTCTCGCCAGACTCCGGAAACCTGCCATCGTCCTGCACCTCCGTCACACCTGCACCTGCACTTCGGTCACTTCGGCGTCGTCGTCGCACGGACGTCGCCGAATAGACGTATCGACAGGCGATTCGGCTCCATCTCTTCTCCGGTTCTCCTCGCGGACTCCCGAAAGTGACGCATGTTCACCTTTGAACCTGGGGATACCGCCGGTAACGTTCGGCCACCCCCTGTCGCTAGGAGCTGCCATGCCACGGCGAAGTCCACGTACTGCCCCTGACAGACTGAGAACGTCCCGACGCCTTCACGGGTTCCTGAAGACCGCGTCCGTATGCGCCCTGGTCGCCGGTCTCCTCGTTCCCTTCACTCGGACAGCGGCGGCGGCGGCCGACGCGAGCGCCCCGAACGACTACTGCGGCGGCCAGTGTTCGGACATCGTGCCGCCCGGCGAGAACGGCAACGCGACCCTCGCCCAGATCCTGCTCAACCAGGCCTTCGGCACCCAGCCGTCGCACGCCGAGGACCAGCTCGGCCCCTACGCCGGCCTGGCCACCGGCTACAAGGGCCTGACCGACGCCACCATCAACACCTTCTTCAACGACGCCTCGTTCGGCGTCCCCTCCGGCCAGGTCGCCTCCAGCGAGAAGCCGGCCGGCCGAGGCGACGTGACGATCGTGCGCGACAAGAAGGCCGGCGTGCCGCACATCACCGGCACCACCCGGTACGGCACCGAGTTCGGCGCCGGTTACGCGGCGGCCGAGGACCGGCTGTGGCTGATGGACGTCTTCCGGCACGTGGGCCGCGGCCGGCTGACCTCCTTCGCGGGTGGCGCCCCCGCCAACCAGGGCCTGGAACAGCAGTTCTACCGCGAGGCGCCCTACACCGAGGCCGACCTCCAGGCGCAGATCGACAACGCGGTCGCGAAGAACGGCGCGCGCGGCCGGCAGGCCCTCGACGACGTCAACGCCTACCTCGCCGGGATCAACGCCTACATCGACGCCTCCGACAGCGGCCGTTACTTCCCCGGCGAGTACGTCCTGACCGGCCACAAGGACTCGATCACCAACGCCGGCACGATAGACCACTTCAAGGTCACCGACATGGTGGCCCTCGCCTCCGTCGTCGGCTCGCTGTTCGGCTCCGGCGGGGGCGGCGAGGTCGCCAATGCCCGGTCCCTGCTGGCCGCCCAGGCCAAATACGGCGTCGAGGAGGGCACCCGGGTCTGGGAGTCCTTCCGCGAACGCAACGACCCCGAGGCCGCCCTCACCGTCCACGACGGCCGCAGCTTCCCGTACGCCGCCAAGCCCGCCGACGCGCAGGGCGGGGCGCTGCCCGACGCCGGCTCGGTCACCGAGGAACCGCTCGTGTACGACCGCACGGGCAGCGCGGCCACGGCGAGTGCCGAGAAGATGTCCGCCACGGCCGCCGGGACGGCGCTCGGCTCGGCCCGCCGGGGCATGTCCAACGCCCTCGTGGTGAGCGGCGCACACACCGCGAGCGGCCACCCGGTCGCCGTGTTCGGCCCGCAGACCGGCTACTTCGCGCCACAGCTGCTCATGCTCCAGGAGATACAGGGCCCGGGCATCAGCGCCCGCGGCGCGTCCTTCGCCGGGCTGGGCATGTACGTGGAACTCGGCCGCGGCCAGGACTACTCCTGGAGCGCCACCACGTCCGGCCAGGACATCATCGACACCTACGCCGTCGAACTGTGCCAGGACGACCACCACTACCTGTACCACGGCACCTGCACCGCCATGGACCAGGTCGAGCAGAAGAACGCCTGGTCGCCCACGGTGGCCGACGGCACGGCCGCGGGATCGTACACCATGCGCGTGTGGCGCACGAAGTACGGTCCGGTGACCTACCGGGCGACCGTCGGCGGCAAGAAGGTCGCCTACACCTCCCTGCGCTCCTCCTACCTGCACGAGGCCGACTCGATCATCGGCTTCCAGATGCTCAACGACCCCGACTACGTCAAGGGGCCCCAGGACTTCCAGAGCGCCGCGCAGCACATCAACTTCACCTTCAACTGGTTCTACGCCGACTCCCGGCACACCGCCTACTACAACAGCGGTGACAACCCGGTCCGGGCGGACGGCGTCGACGCCGAGTTCCCCGTCTGGGGCCGGCCGGCGTACGAGTGGCGGAACTGGGACCCGGCCACCAACACGGCCGACTACACCCCGGCCGCCGCGCACCCCAACTCCGTCGACCAGGACTACTACATCTCCTGGAACAACAAGCAGGCCGAGGACTACACGACCGCGTCCTGGGGCGACGGCTCCGTGCACCGCGGCAACCTGCTGGACGACCGCGTCAAGAAGCTCGTCGCGGCCGGCGGGGTGACCCGGACGAAACTGGTGCAGGCCATGGCCGACGCGGGCCTCGCCGACCTGCGCGCCGAGGACGTGCTGCCCGAGCTGCTGAAGGTGGTCGACTCCGCGCCGGTGAGCGACCCCACGGCCGCCGCGGCGGTGGGCAAGCTCAAGGCCTGGGTGGCCGCGGGCGCCAAGCGCACCGAGACCTCGGCCGGTTCCAGAACGTACGCCGACGCCGACGCGATCCGCTTCCTGGACGCCTGGTGGCCGCTGCTGGTGAAGGCGGAGTTCGAGCCGGGGCTCGGCAGCGACCTGTACAGCGCGATCACCGGCAACCTGCCGGTCGACGAGGCGCCGTCCGCCGGACACGGTCCGACCGGCTCGCACGCCGGAAGCTCCTTCCAGTACGGATGGTGGAGCTATGTCGACAAGGACATCCGCGCGGTGCTCGGTGAGCCCGTGCGGGGCGGCCTCGCGCACACGTACTGCGGCGGCGGCAGCCTCGGCGCCTGCCGGGACGCCCTGCTCGGCACGCTGAAGCAGGCGGCCGGCCTGACCGCAGCGCAGGTCTACCCGGGCGACGACCAGTGCTCGGCCGGTGACCAGTGGTGCGCCGACTCGATAGCCCAGCGCACCCTGGGCGGCATCAAGCACGGCAGGATCAGCTGGCAGAACCGGCCGACGTTCCAGCAGGTCGTGGAGTACACCTCGCACCGCTGAGGTGACACGGGCGGCGGGTCAGCCGATGCGGCCCGCCGCCACCACCAGCCGCGCCAGTTCGGGGTGCACGATGTCGCTGTGCGCCCCGGTCGGCGCGCCCCCGCGCCGCACCACGGACGCCGCGTCGACGTTCACGCACCCCGACGCGGGCAGCGCACCTCCCAGGGCCGCCGCCAGGTCCAGCCGGGCGGTGCCCGGCACCCCCTGCGCCCCGTCGTGACCCAGGGCGCCCCACCGCGGCCCCAGCACGGCCGCGATCTCGCTGCCCACGCAGGAACGGTCGTCGCCGGCCAGCCGGGAGGCCAGCGGGTAGAACGTGCCCAGAGCCGTGTCGAAGCGCGAGTAGCAGCACACCAGCGGGCCGTCGACGCGCCGCTGCCGGTCCCTGAGCGTCCCCGACCGGTCCGGGGCGTGCGGCAGCCGGGCGGTGAACGCGTAGTGCGAGAAGGCCCCTTGGAGCAGGGTCACCGACTTGACGGTGTCCACCCCCTCGGGCAGCCCGCGCAGCGCGAACGCCACCAGCCGGCCGCCGAAGCTGTGCCCGACCAGGTGCACCCGCACGTCGGGCGCCCCCGCCGCCAGCCGCCCGAGCAGCGGCCCGAGCCCCCGTTCGCCGACCGTCCCGGCCCTCCCCTTCATCTGGTGGTACGTCAGTTGCCGCAGCAGTTCCTTGGCACCGTCCCACGGGTTCGGCAGGCTGAACCGTGCGGCGCCTCCCGCCGGGTCGAGCGCCGCCAGCGCCTCGGCGAACTGCTCGCACGCGGCCACCGGCTCCCCGCCGGACACGGCCGGTTCGCCGCCCTCGTCGGTGTCGGCGGTCCCCGCCGGCTCCCCGTCCGGCAGCAGCCGCGCCAGCCGGCAGAACTCCGTCAGTCCCGCGGCGCCGTCCGGCCGTTCGTCGAGCATCCGGGCCAGCCGGTCGACCACCGCCGCCCGGCCGGGGTAGGTCCGCGACAGCGCCCGCCGGGTGTCCTCGTCCAGTCCCCGGCACGGCGCCGCCGCCTCCGCGGCCGCGACGGACGCCGGGAAGTCCGGGATCGGCTCGTCGCTGAACCGCATCGACGGCCAGATCACGCCGGCGTACCCGAGCCGGGCCTTCGGCGCGAGCCGCGGGAACGGGGCGAAGAAGCGGCGGTACAGCGCGGTCGCGCCCGAGCGGTCGTTGTTCCAGCCGTGCGAGAAGACGACCAGGTCACGCACGCCGTGCTCGGTGATCTGCGTCAGCAGCCGGTCGCGTTCGGAGCCGTCCCCGTCCCCGTCCGCGTCGAAGGTCAGCTCCCAGTAGGGAGTCACGCCCGTCCCAGGATCCGTCATGCCAGGCTCCCTCGTCCCGCACCACGGTGTGATGCGTCCGTATCGTCCTGCGGGGACGAGGGGTTGGCCATACGGCGCGGCTCACTTGTAGAGGAGGTAGTTCCTCCGGGTGCGCCGGAACGCGGCCAGCTCGTCCTGCCATGCCCCCGTCACCTCGTCGGTGCCGGCACCCGCGTCGATCATCGTGCGCACCCGGGCCGAACCGGTCAGCTTGTCGATCCAGTCGTCGGACCGCCAGGCGAAGCCGTCCCAGACCTTCCTGGCGGTCACGAGCAGCGCGACCCCGGTGCGTACGGGGTCGTAGGCGGCCCGGTCGGTCACATGGATCTGCACCCCGCCGACCGTCCTGCCCTGGAACTTGGAGAACGTGGGCGTGAAGTAGGCCTCCCGGAACCGCACGCCCGGCAGCCCGAGCCCGTTCACGGCGGCGGCCCAGCGCCCGTCGACGCCCTCGGCGCCCAGGAGTTCGAACGGCCGGGTCGTGCCGCGCCCCTCGGAGAGATTGGTGCCCTCGAACATGCAGGTGCCGGAGTACACCAGCGCCGTGTCCGGGGTCGGCATGTTGGGGCTCGGCGGCACCCAGGGCAGGCCGCAGTCGTCGTAGAACGCGTCGCGCCGCCAGCCCGACATGCGGACGGTCTCCAGGCCCACGGGGGTGGCCAGGAACTCCCCGTCGAACAGGCGGGCCAGCTCCGCGACGGTCATCCCGTGCGCCTGCGCGATCGGCTGCCGGCCGACGAAGGTGGCGAACTCCCGGTGCAGGACGGGTCCGTGGGCCTCGCGGCCGGTCACCGGGTTCGGGCGGTCCAGGACGACGAACCGCAGGCCGGCGAGCTGGGCCGCCTCCATGCAGTCGTACAGGGTCCAGACGTACGTGTAGAACCGGGCGCCGACGTCCTGGATGTCGAAGACGACCGTGTCGACACCGGAGGCGGTGAAGACGTCGGCGAGTGCCCGGCCGCTCTTGAGGTAGGTGTCGTAGACCGGGAGGCCGGTCGCGGGATCGTCGTGGCGGCCCTCGGAGCCGCCCGCCTGCGCGGTGCCCCGGAAGCCGTGTTCCGGGCCGAAGACCGCGGTCAGCGCGACGCGGGGGTCGGCGTGCAGGACGTCGACGATGTGGCGGGCGTCCCGGGTGATGCCGGTGGGGTTGGTGACGACGCCGACGCGCCGGCCCTCCAGCAGGGCGTACCCGTCGGCCGCGAGTCTGTCGAAACCGGTGCGTACGCGCTCGCCGTGCCGGGCGGCGCCGGGGACGGCCGCGGGTGCGCCGGGCCGGGGTACGGCGGGGACGGCCGCCACCGCCGCCGATCCGAGCAGATTCCGTCGGGACAGGTGCATGGGATGGCCTCCGTGGGGATGGAAGGTACCGGCAGGTCCGTGGTCGCTCGCGCGGTTCCCCGCGTCCCCCGAGGGTGGCGCAGTCACCCTTTCCCTTATACATACCGACTGGTTAGTCTGTCCCGGAAGAGCCGCGCGCGCCGCGCGAAAGTCGTGTCGAAGGAGACCGATGGTGGAAGCCGTGCAGGATGCGGGAGTGATCGTCACCGGAGCGGGCGGTGGGATCGGGGCCGCCCTGGCCCGGCGGTTCGCCGCCGAGGGCGCCCGGGTCGTGGTCAACGACCTGGACGCAGGCAAGGCCGAGGCCGTGGCCGGGGAGATCGGCGGGATCGCCGTGCCCGGCGACGCCTCGACGATCGTCGGCCCGGCCCGCGAGGCGCTCGGCGGCACGGTCGACGTCTACTGCGCCAACGCCGGTGTCGCCTTCGAGGACGGCGACCTCGGCGGCACCCTGGACGAGCACTCCTGGGCGACGTCCTGGGACGTCAACCTGATGGCCCACGTCCGCGCGGCCCACGCCCTGCTGCCCGGCTGGGTGGAGCGCGGCGGCGGCCGGTTCGTGTCCACCGTCTCCGCCGCCGGGCTGCTGACGATGATCGGCGCGCCCTCCTACAGCGTGACCAAGCACGGCGCCTACGCCTTCGCCGAGTGGCTGTCGCTGACGTACCGCCACCGGGGGATCAAGGTCCACGCCATCTGTCCGCAGGGCGTCCGCACCGACATGCTGTCCGCGACCGGCAGCGCGGGTGACCTGGTGCTCCAGCCCACCGCGATCGAACCGGAGGACGTGGCCGAGGCGCTGTTCCGGGGCATCGCGGAGGACCGCTTCCTGATCCTGCCGCACCCCGAGGTCGCCGGTTTCTACCAGGCGCGGGCCGGCGACCCCGACCGCTGGCTCGCCACCATGAACCACATCCAGCAGAAGTGGGAGGCCGGCCGGTGACCGCCTCCATCTACGCCGCCCGCCCCTGGCTGGCGCTGCTCGACGAGGCCCAGCGCGCCCCGGTCACCCCCGCCGACTCACTCGTGCACGCGCTGCGCGAGGCCGTGGCCGCGGCACCGGACCGCACCTTCCTCGCCTACTTCGACGCCCGCCTGAGCTACCGGGAGGCCGACGAGCTGAGCGACGGCGTCGCCGCCCACCTCGCCGCCCGCGGCCTGACCCGCGGCGACCGGGTGGCCGTCCTCCTCCAGAACTCCCCGCACTTCGTGCTCGCCGTCCTCGGCGCCTGGAAGGCGGGCGCGACCGTCGTCCCCGTGAACCCCATGTACAAGGCGGGCGAGGTGGGGCACGTCCTGCGGGACGGCGAGGTGGCCGCGCTGATCTGCTCCGACCGGGCCTGGGACGCGTACCTGCGCGACACGGCCGCGGGCTCGCCGGTGCGGATCGTCCTCACCGCGTGCGAGCGGGACTTCCAGACGCGCGACGACCCGCGCGTCCTGTCCTTCGAGCGGCTGCCCCCGGCCGCGGACGCCGACGACCTGGTCACCGTGGCCCGCCGCGGCGGCCCGGCCCCCGAGGACCGCGCGCCGCGCCCGGACGACATCGCGCTGATCAGCTACACCTCGGGCACCAGCGGCACCCCCAAGGGCGCCACCAACACGCACGCCAACATCATGCACAACTCCGAGCGGCAGGCCACCGGGCTCGGCCTGCCCCAGCCGCCCGTCTACCACGCCCTCGCGCCGCTGTTCCACATCACCGGCATGGTCTGCCAGTTCGGCGCCTGCCTGAACAGCGCGGGCACCCTGGTCCTGACCTACCGTTTCGAGCCCGGCGTCGTCCTGGAGGCCTTCGCCGAGCACCGCCCGCACTACACGGTCGGCCCCTCCACCGCCTTCATGGCGCTCGCCGCCCACCCCGGCGTCACCCGCGAGCACTTCGCCTCCTTCACCAACATCTCCTCCGGCGGCGCCCCCGTGCCGCCGGCCCTGGTGGAGAGGTTCCGCGAGCGCTTCGGGCCGTACATCCGCGTCGGCTACGGCCTCACCGAGTGCACCGCCCCCTGCGCCTCCGTCCCGCCCGGCCTGGAGGCGCCCGTGGACCCGGTCTCCGGGACGCTGTCCGTCGGCCTGCCCGGCGCGGACACCGTGGTGCGCATCCTGGACGAGCAGGGCGCGGAGGTGCCCTTCGGGGAACAGGGCGAGATCGTCGTACGGGGCCCCCAGGTGGTCCCCGGCTACTGGCGGCGCCCCGACGCCACCGCCGAGACCTTCCCCGGCGGCGAGCTGCGCACCGGCGACATCGGGTTCATGGACGAACAGGGCTGGCTCTACGTCGTCGACCGCAAGAAGGACATGATCAACGCCTCCGGCTTCAAGGTGTGGCCGCGCGAGGTCGAGGACGTCCTGTACACCCATCCGGCGGTGCGCGAGGCGGCTGTCGTCGGCGTCCCCGACGGGTACCGTGGCGAGACCGTCAAGGCCTATATCAGTCTGCGTCCGGGAGCCGAGGCGGACCCGGACGAACTCGCGGGGTACTGCAAGGAGAGACTGGCCGCCTACAAGTACCCGCGTCAGGTGGAGATCCTGCCCGAACTGCCCAAGACGGCGAGTGGGAAGATCCTCCGTCGGGAACTGCGTTCCCGCACCGACGACTAGCAGCAGACCGGAAGGCAGGTGGCGGCAGTGCCCAGGACGACGGACGGTGACGGTACACCCGTCCCGCAGCGGCTGCTGGCCGCCGCCACCCGGCTCTTCGCCGACCGCGGTTACGACCGCACCTCCGTGCAGGAGATCGTGGAGGCGGCCGGCGTCACCAAGGGGGCGCTGTACCACTACTTCGGCTCCAAGGACGACCTGCTGCACGAGGTGTACGCGCGCGTGCTGCGCGTCCAGCAGGAGCGGCTGGACCACTTCGCGGGCCTGGACGCGCCCGTGGAGAAGCGGCTCAGGGACGCGGCGGCCGACGTGGTCGTCACCACGATCGACAACCTCGACGACGCGATGATCTTCTTCCGCTCCATGCACCACCTGAGCCCGGAGAAGAACAAGCAGGTCCGCGCCGAGCGCCGGCGCTACCACGAGCGGTTCCGCGCGCTCATCGAGGAGGGCCAGAAGGCGGGGGTCTTCTCCACCGCGACCCCGGCCGACCTGGTGGTGGACTACCACTTCGGCTCCGTCCACCACCTGTCGACGTGGTACCGCCCCGGCGGCCCCCTCACCCCCCAGGAGGTCGCCGACCACCTCGCCGACCTCCTGCTGCGGGCACTGCGCCCGTAGGCCGGCCGGCGCCCGCCGGCTAGTCGATGATCTCCCGGAAGAACAGGACGGCCGTGGCGGACGTGCCGCTGCCCACGCTCACCGCCACCGGCCAGGCGTTGCCGGCCAGCGCCGCCAGGACGGTGGCCCCGATGCCGGCCAGCGCGGCCAGCAGGAACACCATGGCGGCGCGCTGCGTCAGGAGCGGCCCGGCCCGCTCCGGCCGTGTCCGGTCCCGCCGCGGCCGGTCCCGTTCGGGCGACGGCCGGCCGGCCGGGGGCACCCCGGTGCTCCTCACCGGGCGTCGCCGGCCCGCACGGGCACCGGGTCATGGGACAGCGGGTCCACGCCGTCCCGCTCCGTCAGCTGCCACGGGTCCTGCGCCGGACGGACGACGCCGAACGCGACGCCGCCGTCCGCGCCCGCCCGGACGCCGTACACGGCGGGCTCGGGGAGGCTGTTGTACTTGAACGGCGTCGAGAAGTAGTAGGCGCCGGTGTCCGGCACCACCACGAGGTCGCCCGGTTCCAGCGGGGGCAGCGCGCGGTCGCGGGCCAGCAGGTCGCCGGCGAAGCAGGCGGGCCCCGCGATGTCCTGGCGTACGGGCCGCCCCTGCTTGGCCGTGCCGGACGGGTCGTGCGCCTCGACGCGCAGCGGCCAGGCGTCGGGACCGAACACCGTCCGGGTGGCGACCTGGACACCGGCGTGGGTCACCGCGATCGGCCGGCCCCCCGCGCTCTTGGTGTACTCGACGTAGGCGGCCATGAAGCCGTTCTTGGCGAGGAGGGACCGGCCGAACTCGGTGACGACCTCGTACCGGCCCTCGAAGAGCCGCGGGGCGTGCGCCCTCAGCTGCTCGACGTACATCCCGAACGTGGGGGTGACCTCGTCGTCGGCGAAGTTGACGGGGAGCCCGCCGCCGATGTCGATGCCCGCGATCCTGCCCTCCCCGAACGCGGCCGTCACCTGGTCGGCGAACTCGACGGCCTGCGCCACCCCGCGGGCCATCAGGTCCAGGGGGCAGCCCTGGGAACCGGTGTGCGTGTGCACCCAGGTCAGCCACGGGTACGTGTCGAAGGCCCGCATCAGCCGCTCCCGGTTGCCCGGATCCGTCAGCGGGACGCCGAACTTGGAGGTGCTCGTGGCGGTGCTCATCGCGGCGATGGCACCCCCGCCGACCTGGCAGTTGAGGCGCACCCCGATCCGGGGGGCCGGAACCCGGCCGCCTAGCAGCCGGTCGATGCGCTCCAGTTCCTGGAAGCTGTCCGCGTTGACGGCCACCCCCAGGTCCAGCGCCCGCTCCAGCTCCGCCCGGGTCTTGGCGGGGGAGTCGAAGACGATCCGTTCGGCCGGGAACCCGGCCGCCAGCGCCCGGGCCAGCTCACCGGCGGTCGCGACCTCGCAGCCCATGCCGTGCCCCGCCAGTTCCGCCAGGACGGGCACGAGGCAGTTGGCCTTCGCGGCGAACGTGTGCAGGACACCGGGGATCTCGGGGGAGCCGGGGAAGGCGTCGTGCAGGGCCTGGACGGTGGCCGCGACGCCGTCGAGGTCGACGAAGGCGGCCAGCAGGGACTGCTCCGGGTCCAGCAGCCTCTGCCGCACGGCCTCCTGGAGAACACGTTCGCGCCGTACGGCGTCGAGGGGCACAGCGGTCATGGTGAACCTTCCGGTGTGGGACGAGGCGGCCGGGGCCGATTCCCCGGGCGTGTTTCCAGGTTGCGGGCCGCCTACCCGCACCGTCATCGTCGGTTGTTCAAAGGCTCGCCCCCCGCGCCGCCGGCCGCACCGGGGGGCCGGCCCCGGCCTGCCGCGCCGTTGTGCGCGGCGACGAGGACGGCGCCCCGCGTTGGTGCGGGCGCACAAAACACGCTTGCGGGCACACCCTCACGACCCGGCCCCCGCCTCCCCGTCCGGGTCCCCGAGCCGTAATTGCAGCTGTGCCAGCAGGCGGGCGTCCGGACTGCCGAGATCCAGGTCCGAGACCGTGGTGATCCGGCCCAGCCGGTACCGCAGGCTGTTGGGGTGGACCGAGAGCGCGTGCGCCGCCGCGGACACGTCTCCGAAGTGGTCGAGGTAGGCCCGCAGCGACTTCACGAGGTGGCCTCCGCCCGGTCCGGCGTCGGAGGCGGCCAGCCGCGCCACCGAGGTCCCCGGCGGCAGCTCCAGGTCCCGCAGGGCCTCCAGCACCCGGAGCACGCCGATCGTGTCGGCCACGTCCGCCACCCGGGCGACGGTACGGGCGCCCCCGGTCCGGATCAGGGCCCTCAGGGCCTGTTCGGCGCTGCGGCGCGACTCGGCGGCCCGCGCCAGCGCCGGCACCACCTCGCCCAGCCCGGCGCGCACCGGCGTGCCCGCCGTGGCCGACAGCCGCTCGGCCAGCGACGTCCCCAGCCTCGTCAGCTGCTCACGGGCCCCCTCCGGATCCTGGTCCAGCGCGGTCACCAGCACCAGGGCCCTGCCGCCGGCCGGGACCACCACGACCCGGTGGCCGAGCGCCGCGCAGTGCAGGGCGAGCGGACCGTACAGCCGTGACGGGTCATCGGGCGGGGCCTGCCCGGACGCGCTCGCGCCGCGGCCCACCGCCAGCACGGCGCAGGGCTCCAGCGAGGGCAGCGACGCCCGCGCGGCCAGCACCTCGGCCGAGCCGCGGTCCTCCAGCAGCGCCCGCGCCGCGTCCTCCACCAGCCGGCTGTCCGCACCGCGCGTGCGATGGTGCAGCAGATGGGCGGCGGCCTCCCGGGACGCCGCGCGCAGGGCCTGCGACGCGTCCGGGGACAGGGGCCGGCCGCCGACCGCGGCCACCCAGACGGACCCCAGCACTTCGGTGCCCGCGCGGACGGCGCACACCAGGCGCTCGGGGCTGTCACCCTGAGCCCTGCGGTGCAGCACGTCGTCCGCCGTCCACAGGGCACGGAAGAAGCCGGTGTCCCGCATGGCCGCCACGCGCCAGGGGGGAACGCGCCGTCCGAGGATGGTCAGCCGGCGCATCTCGTCCACGTTCTCCTCGGTCGAGGAGAACGCCAGCACCCGGGACTCGGTGTCCTCGATGGTCACCGAGCCGCCGACCAGCGCGGCCACCGCGTCGGCCAGCGCGTCGAGGTCCCCCAGGGCCGGTCCCGGGGCGGCCGCCGACGGCGCGGCCCCCGCCGCGGCCAGCCCGGCCCGCAGCACCACGACCAGTTCGTCCCACCGGTACCAGGTGCGGAAGAACACCGCCGTACCGGCCTCCCGGGCCGCCGCCCGCAGGACTCCGGCGGCACCCTCGGGGCGGTCCGGGCCGAAGACCACACCGGCGGCCCCGGCGTCGCCGGCCCGGCGCAGGACGTCCACCGCCTGGGGCGAGCCGGCCCCGACTCCGACCGCGAGCACCAGCTCCCGCGGCCGGATCGCGGGATCCAGCACGTCCAGTACGGCGACACCGCCGACGGCGGTGTCCAGCCCGCCGGGGGCCGTGTCCAGCTCCAGGGCCCCGGGCCCCACCACCGACAGCAACCGCTCCAGGGTCACCTTGTGCTCCGCCGCCGCGCCCCACCCCGGCCGCTCCCGCGCATCGCCCACGCTTCCCCCCTCGCCCCACCGCCCGGCCGTGGCCCGGCCGCGTCCGGAACAGGTACGACACCACAGCCCGCGCCCGCGCTCAACAGCGCACGGAGATACGGGGGAGCACGGAGTACCGCCGGTGCGGCGGCGGGGGAGGGGACCGGCGCGGGACGGCCGCACCGGCCGGGACGGTCAGCTGTACTTCTTCAGTTCCCTGCGGGCCAGCGAGCGCTGGTGCACCTCGTCCGGGCCGTCGGCGAGCATCAGGGTGCGGGCGCTCGCGTACAGCTCGGCCAGCGGAAGGTCCTGGCTCACCCCGCCCGCGCCGTGCAGCTGGATCGCGCGGTCGAGGATGCCGACCACCGCGCGCGGCGTGGCGATCTTGATGGCCTGGATCTCGGTGTGGGCGCCCCGGTTGCCGACGGTGTCCATCAGCCAGGCCGTCTTCAGCACCAGCAGCCGCAACTGCTCGACGGTCACCCGGGCGTCGGCGATCCAGTTCTGGACCACCCCCTGCTGGGCCAGCGTCTTGCCGAACGCGGTACGGGACACGGCCCGCCGGCACATCAGCTCGATCGCCCGCTCGGCCATGCCGATCAGCCGCATGCAGTGGTGGATCCGGCCGGGGCCGAGCCGGGCCTGGGCGATGGCGAAGCCGCCGCCCTCCTCGCCGACGAGGTTGGCCACCGGCACGCGCGCGTGGTCGAAGACGACCTCGGCGTGGCCGCCGTGGGAGTGGTCCTCGTACCCGAACACCCGCATGGCGCGCCGCACGGTGACGCCCGGGGTGTCGCGCGGGACCAGGACCATGGACTGCTGGCGGCGGATGTCCGCCCCGTCCGGGTCGGTCTTGCCCATGACGATGAAGACGGCGCAGTCCGGGTTCATCGCCCCGGAGATGTACCACTTGCGGCCGGTGATGACGTACTCGTCGCCGTCCCGTTCGATGTGCGTGGTGATGTTCGTGGCGTCGGAGGAGGCCACCTCCGGCTCGGTCATCGCGAACGCCGACCGGATCTCACCGGCGAGCAGCGGCTCCAGCCACTGCTTCTTCTGCTCCGCGCTGCCGAACTGCGCGAGCACCTCCATGTTGCCGGTGTCGGGCGCGGCGCAGTTCGTCGCGGTGGGCGCGAGGTGCGGGGAGCGGCCGGTGATCTCGGCGAGCGGCGCGTACTGGAGGTTGGTCAGCCCGGCACCGTACTCGGTGTCCGGCAGGAACAGGTTCCACAGACCCTGCCTGCGGGCCTCGGCCTTCAGCTCCTCGACCACGGCCGGGGTGTCCCAGGGGGACGCCAGCCGGGCCCGCTGCTCCTCGGCCACGGCCTCGGCCGGGTGGACGTGCTCGTCCATGAAGGCGAGGAGCCTGGCGCGCAGCTCCTCGGTGCGCGTGTCGAACGCGAAGTCCATACCGGTCAGCCTTCCTGAAGAGTGGTGAGTCCGTGGTCGACGAAGACGGGGACGAGCTCGCCGATGCGGTCGAAGCCGCGGCCCACCGTCTGGCCCAGCGTGTACCGGTAGTGGATGCCCTCCAGGATCACGGCGAGCTTGAACCAGGCGAACGCCGTGTACCAGGAGACGGCGGAGACGTCGCGCCCCGAGCGCGCGGCGTACCGCTCGATCAGCTCCTGCGGGGAGGGGTGTCCCGCCGCCTCGGCGGTGGTGGAGACGGGGGACTGCGGCATGCCGAGCGGCCGGCTGTACATCACCAGCAGGCCCAGGTCGGTCAGCGGGTCCCCGAGCGTGGACATCTCCCAGTCGAGGATCGCCCTGATGCGGTCGTCGTCGCCGATCAGGACGTTGTCCAGGCGGTAGTCGCCGTGGACGACGGCCGGGGCGGGGGAGACCGGCAGCGCCCGCCCGAGGGCGGCGTGCAGCTCGTCGATGCCGGGCAGGTCGCGGTTGCGGGAGGCGTCCAGCTGCTTGCCCCAGCGGCGCAGCTGCCGGTCCAGGAAGCCTTCCGGGCGCCCGAAGTCGGCGAGGCCCACCTCGGCCGGGTCCACCGCGTGCAGCTCGACCAGCGTGTCCACGAGGGACAGCACCGCCGCGCGGGTGCGCTCCGCGCCGAGCGGGGCGAGCTGCTGGGCGGTGCGGTACGGGGTGCCCTCGACGAACTCCATGACGTAGAACGGCGCGCCCAGCACGTCCTCGTCCTCGCACAGCAGCACCGGCCGCGGCACCGGCACCCGGGTGGGGTGCAGGGCGCTGATCACCCGGTGTTCGCGCCGCATGTCGTGCGCGGTGGCCAGCACATGGCCGAGCGGGGGCCGGCGTACGACCCACCGCGAGGTGCCGTCGGAGAGCGCGTAGGTGAGGTTCGACCGTCCGCCCTCGATCAGCCGGCCGGTCAGGGGGCCGCTGACCAGACCGGGGCGCTCGCGGTCGAGCAGGACGCGCAGCCGGTCCAGGTCGAGTCCGGGCGGGTGGTCGGCGCTCATACATCACTCCTACGCACGGTGGACACTACCCGACACATGATGCCGACCGGTCGGTATGTCGTCCAGTGCGAGGGTCGGACGTGACGTAAAACGTGACGGGAGCCACGATAGGCCGTCCGCTCCCCGGACCGGGGCATCCCGGTTGCGCGGGGCCCGCGCACCCCGGAGGGTCGAGGGCATGAAGGGCATCAGCTACCGCCGTTACGGCGGACCCGAGGTGCTGGAGTACGGCGAGGTGCGCGACCCGAAGGTCGGCCCCGACCAGGTGCTGGTCCAGGTGCGCGCGGCGGCCGTCAACCCGGTCGACTGGAAGTGCCGCGAGGGGCATCTCGACGCCCTCCTGGACGCCGTCTTCCCGGTGATCCCCGGCTGGGACGTCAGCGGAGTGGTCGTGCGGCCGGGCGCCGCGGTCACGGAGTTCGGCGCCGGCGACGAGGTCATCGGCTACGTCCGTGAGGACTTCCTGTCCCGGGGCACCTTCGCCGAGTACGTGGCCGCGCCCGTGCGCACCCTGGCCCGCAAGCCGCGCACCCTGTCCTTCGAGGAGGCCGCCGGACTGCCCCTGGCCGGGCTCACCGCCTACCAGGTCCTGGTCAAGGTGCTGGAGGTGAAGCGCGGCGAGACCGTCCTGGTGCACGCGGCGGCCGGCGGCGTCGGCTCACTCGCGGTCCAGCTCGCCGCCCACACCGGCGCCCGGGTGATCGGCACCGCCGGCGAGCACAACCACGACTTCGTCCGCGGCCTCGGCGGCGAGCCGGTGACGTACGGCGAGGGCCTGGCCGAACGGGTGCGCGGACTCGCCCCCGAAGGTGTGGACGCGGTCTTCGACACCATCGGCGGCGACACCCTGAGGACCTCCGCCAACCTGCTCGCTCCCGAGGGCCGGCTGGCGTCCATCGCCGACCCGGCGGTGGTGGGCTACGGCGGCCGGTACGCCTTCGTCCGCCCGGACACCGAGGACCTCACCGCGCTCGCCGCGCTGGCCGATCGGGGAGTTCTCTCCGTCCACGTCCAGGAGACGTTCCCGCTGGAGCGCGCGGCGGACGCCCACCGGCTGAGCGAGCGGGGCCGCACCCGCGGCAAGATCGTGGTCACCGTCGGCCAGGACACCGGCGCGGGCCGCGCCTAGGGCATCCGTTCGGACGTGCCGGGCTCGCGGGCCCTGGCACCGCGCGTCGCCGCGTGGTCGTCGGAAAACCCTAGCGGACGGGGCCGAGCACCAGTACGGCCGCGCACGCGGCCGTCGCCACCGCGCACAGCACCGCCGCCGCCGCGTGGCGGGGGGTGAGCGCGGGCGGCGGGGTGCCGGCGGACAGCGCGCGGATGCGCTGGTGGGCCACCCACAGGAAGGCCAGCCACAGCCCGCAGCACACCGCGCACACGACGAGCGCGCCGGCGCCGGCGCCGCCGTGCAGCGCCGACTTCACGGCGAACACGGCGGCCACGGCCGCCGACAGCGTCGTACGCCGCCAGGCCAGCCGGGTGCGCTCGGGCTGGAGCCCCGGATCCCGGCCTGCCGGGGCCGCCCCCGCGGCCGCCGTCACGCCTCCCACCCGACCAGCACCACCACGACCATCGCCACGGCCACCACCGCGACGACCAGGCTCAGCAGCGCCGGGAACCGGGAGGCGGGCAGGTCCTCGCCGCGCCGCATCGCCCGCTCGCAGCGCACCCAGTGGTTCACCGCCCGCAGCGAACACAGCACCCCGGCGCCCAGCAGGGCGAGCGCGAGACCGGCCCGCCACGCCCAGCGCAGGTCCGGCAGGAACTGGTCCACCGCGAATCCGCCGCCGATCAGCGCGAGCGCGGTCCGCAGCCAGGCGAGGAAGGTGCGCTCGTTGGCCAGCGAGAACCGGTAGTCGGGCGTGCCGCCCTCGTCCCGCACCTGCTCCGGCGCGAACCACAGCCGGATGTTCCGTACGAACTCGATCACATGGCCGACCCTACCGGCGGCTCACCGGCCCGCCCGGAACGCCTTCAGACGCTCGTACGCGGCGAGCCCGTCCGGCACCCACTCCCACTCGGTGAGCCGCCGCCCGACCTCCTCCTCGGTGAGGAAAGCGTGCCACTGGACCTCCTCCGCCTGAGGCCGTACGGGCAGGTCGCAGCGCACCTCGTACACCGCGGACCACCAGCTCCCGCCGGCGCCGTCGTCGTACAGGAACGTGAACAGGTGGGCCGGCCGGGGCAGCCCGCTGACGCCCAGCTCCTCCTCGGCCTCGCGCAGCGCCGCCGCGTCGTAGGACTCGCCGGCGCCGACGACCCCGCCGACGAACATGTCGTACAGGGACGGGAACACCAGCTTGGTGGCCGTGCGCCGGTGCACGAAGAGCCGGCCGTCCGCGTCCCGGGCCTGGACGAACACACAGCGGTGGCGCAGGCCGCGGGCGTACGCCTCGCCGCGCGGGCACTGAGCGACGACCCGGTCGTGCTCGTCGACGATGTCGAGGATCTCGTCAGCGGGGTTCATGCCCCTCATCCAAGCAGGGCGGGCGGCTCAGCGGCGCTGGAGGTCCCGGGCCGACGCCTCCGCCCGTGTGGTGCCGCACGGCATCGCCGGGTGCAGCCCCAGCAGCACGATGCCCGCGACCACGGCCGCGAGCCCGGCCGCCTCCCAGGCGAGGGCCCCGGTGTCGGTGCGCAGCCGGTCACCGAGGAAGCCCACCCCGCACAGGATCCCCGCGAGCGGCTCCGCCGCGGTCAGCGCGGGCAGCGACATGCGCAGGGGGGCCGTCTCGAACGCGCTCTGCACCAGGACCAGCCCGGTGACCCCGCACGCCAGCACGCCGTACGGCTGCCAGCCCGTGAACAGCTCGGTGAGTCCGCCGTCGCCGAAGCGCGTGCCGCTCACCCGGGTCAGCGCGTCCTGGACGCCGTACAGCAGGCCGGCGGCGGTGGCCAGCAGCACCGGGCCCCAGCTCAGCCGGGAGCGCTTGGCGTACGCCGTCAGGATCAGCGCCACGCCGACCACCGCCCCGATGATCAGCCAGTGCCGCAGGGGATCGGCGACCGCCGTGCCGGCGCGCGGCTCACCCGCGACGAGGAACGCGCTCACCCCGCCCGCGAGCAGCAGCAGCCCGGCCCAGCCCTGACGGCCGAGGGACTGGCCGGTGCGGTACCGGGAGAGGGCCAGGGCGAACAGCAGGTTGGTCGCGAGCAGCGGCTCGACCAGCGAGATCTCGCCCTGGCCGAGGGCGACCGCGCCCAGCACCATGCCGGCCACCATCAGACCGAGGCCGCCCAGCCAGCGCGGCATCCGCATCAGGTCGAGCAGCAGCCGGAAGGACAGGAAGTCGCTGAGCGGTGCCTGCTGCGCCGCGTTCTGCTGGAGCACGAATCCGAAGCCCAGACAGCAGGCCGCGCTCACGGCGAGGACGAGAACCAGAACCGACACGCTGTGTACCTCATCATCCGGCCGGACCACGGGCGCGTAGTGGCCGACTGTAGCGTTCCCGGGACGGCATTGCCCCGGAAGCACCCGAAAACGGGCAGTTGACTCGCCATGGTCCGGTGCCGGGGTGTCCGGCGCCATGGCGTACGCCACACCGGACCGGCACGCGTTCCGTACAGCCCGTGGCATGCGCCACAGGGAAACCCGCCCGACCGCGGCAGCTGACGCCGGTCACCTGCGCCGGTTACGCCAAGTTCCGCTCTGGGCACGGCTGTTGAAACGTGGAGCGCCAGGGTTCCGCTTGACGCGAGTCGTGGGTGCGGGTTTGCTGTGCGTGATCGGTTGATGGCAGCCCGAGAAAACAGGAAGTCCCCCGGTGCCCCCTCTCCCGCCCGCGCCCGGCCTGCGCCGGGCCCCCACGGACGCGTCCGGCTGCCCCGCCGGGGACGCCACCGCCGCCTTCGACGAGGCCCTCGGCGACGCCGGACTCCGCACCGCACGGACCGCCCTGGCCCAGGGCCGCCGGCAGGCCGCCCGCTCCCTGCTGATCCACACCGGCGACGACTGGGACCGCCGCGGCCACCGCCTCACCGTCCTCGCCCGGGACCCCCGCGCCGCCGACCGGGCCGGTGACTGGCTGGCCGCCGAGCCCCGGTCCACCGACGCCGCCGCCCTCCTCGCCCTGGCCCTCGTCCACCGCGCCGTGCGCGGCAGGGACGCGCCCGCCCGGGCCCGCGAGGCCTGCGACACGGCCGCCGCGCTCGCCCCGGCCGACCCCACGCCCTGGCTCGGCCGGCTGCTGCTGGCCCGCGCCCTCGGCTCCGACCGCGAGCTGGTCGGCACCTTCACCGAGCTGCGCCGCCGCCACCCCGAGCACCACCACGCCCACCACCTGCTGATCGCCCGCCTCGCCGAACGGCCCGCGGGCGGCCGGGCCGAGGTCCACGAGGTGTACGACGTCGCCGAACTGGCCGCCGCCGAGGCCCCCGCCGACTCCCCCCTCGCCGTGCTGCCCGTCGTCGCCTACGCCGAGCGGTACCGGGTCCTGGCCGCCACCGGTCTCACCCCCGCCGACCCGGCCGCCTCCGGGCACTGGTCCGGCCCGCGGGCCCGGCGCATCCTGCGCACCTGCTTCGACTGGTGGCTGGAGTGGGAGCACGACGACCACCCGCGCCGCCACCTCGACCTCAACCACCTCGCCCTCGCCCTGTCCTGCGCCGGCCGCCCGGCCGAGGCGGCGGCCCTCTTCCGGCACATCGGCCGGCACGCCACCCGGACGCCCTGGTCCTACGTCCACCGCGACCCCTGGACGGCCTTCCGCACGGCCCGCGGCAACGCGCTCGGCCGGTAGGAAGAGATGACGAAAGTCTGACCGGTGACCCGGATCCCTGGTCCCGCGGAGCCGCGAGTGCTCGAATGGGCCATGTGAACCCTGACCAACCCGAGGAGCGGGACGGCCGGCCGGTCGGCCGCCGCATCTTCCTCGGCACCCTCGGCCTCGGCGCGCTCGGCGTCCTCGGCGCGCCCGTGCTGCAACGCGGCATGGAAGGCTTCCTCGGAGAGGTCGCGGGCAAGGACCCCACGGGCCTGACCGGGCTGCTGCCCAACGGCGGCGGATTCCGGTACTACTCCGTCGCCGCCTCCGTCCCGCGGCCCAGCGCCACCGCCTACCGCCTCACCGTCGACGGCCTGGTCGACCGCCCGCACAGCTACACCCTCGCCGAACTGCGCGCCCTGCCGCAGACCCGGCTGGTCAAGGACGTCCAGTGCGTCACCGGCTGGCGGGTCCCCGGCACCCCCTTCGAGGGCGTACGCCTCTCCCGGCTGCTGGACGCCGCCGGCGTCCACCCCTCCGCCCGAGCCCTCCGCTTCACCTGCTTCGACGGCACCTACACCGAGAGCCTCACCCTGGCCCAGGCCCGCCGCCCGGACGTCCTGGCCGCTCTGCGCATGCAGGACCACGACCTCGGCCACGACCACGGCGGCCCCGTCCGCCTCTACGTGGCGCCCATGTACTTCTACAAGTCGGCCAAGTGGCTCTCCGGCATCACGGTCACCGACCGCGTCCGGCCCGGCTACTGGGAGGACCTGGGCTACGACGTGGACGCCTGGGTGGGCCGCTCGAACGGACGCACCGATGCGCCTACCGACTGACACCCCGGCCCCGCCGGGCGCCCGCGTCCACCGCTTCACCCCAGCCGAACGCGGGGTGCACCGCGGCACCGCCGCGCTGATGGGGCTGTGCGTGCTGACGGCCGCCGTCCTCTACATCCCGCAGCTGGCGATCCTGGTCGGCCGCCGTGAACTGGTCGTCCGCGTCCACGAGTGCGCGGGCCTCGCCCTGCCGGTCCCGGTCCTGCTGGGCCTCGCCTCCCGTGCCTTCCGCACCGACCTGCGTTTCCTCAACCGCTTCGGCCCGCACGACCGGCTCTGGCTGCGCGCCGTCCTGCGCCGTGCCACCCGGCACACCTCGCGTCCGGCCGGCAAGTTCAACGCCGGCCAGAAGGTCTACGCCGCCTGGATCGCCGGCGCCACCCTCGTCATGCTCGGCACCGGTCTGATGATGTGGTTCACCCATCTCACCCCGCTGATGTGGCGCACGTCGGCCACCTTCGTGCACGACTGGCTGGCCCTGACCATCGGCGTGGTCCTGGCCGGCCACATCGGCATGGCCCTCGGGGACCCGGAGGCGCGCAAGGGCCTGCGCACGGGGACGGTGAGCGAGGAGTGGGCCCGGCGGGAGCACCCGCTGTGGCGCCCCTGACCGTGCCGGCCCGGCCCCCCGCTCACCGATTCCCCGTTCCCAGGGGCTGCTAGACGACGAGGGACAGCAGCAGGACCAGGCCGCCGCCGACCACCGAGATGATCGTCTCCATCACCGACCACGTCTTGACGGTCTGCCCGACGCTCAGCCCGAAGTACTCCTTCACCAGCCAGAAACCGGCGTCGTTGACCTGGCTGAAGAAGAGCGAGCCCGCGCCGATGGCGAGGACGAGGAGGGCGGTGTGCGTGGTCGACATGTCGGCCGCGAGCGGCGCGACCAGGCCGGCCGCCGAGACCGTCGCCACCGTCGCCGAACCGGTCGCCAGCCGGATCGCCACCGCGATCAGCCAGCCGAGCAGCAGCGCCGGGATCGACCAGTCCCTGGAGATGTCCAGGATCATCTGGCCCACCCCGGAGTCGATCAGCGTCTGCTTGAAGCCGCCGCCCGCGCCGACGATCAGCAGGATGCCGGCGATGGGCATGAGGCCCTTCTCGACGGTCTGCTGCAAACGGTCCCTGGTGAACCCGGCCGGCCGGCCCAGCGTGAAGAAACCGACGAGCACGGCGGCGAGAAGAGCGATCAGCGGCGAACCGACGATGTCGAAGACCCGCTGGGTCCGGTCCGTGGGGTCGTCCACGACGATGTCCACGAGTGCCTTGGCCAGCATCAGCACCACCGGCAGCAGCACGGTCGCGAGCGTCGCGCCGAAACCGGGGCGGCGCTCCAGCTCGTCCGACGCGCGTGTCGGCAGCATCCGGTCCGGCGCCGGTACGTCCACCCAGCGGGCCGCGACCTTGGAGAACAGCGGACCGGCGATGATCACGGTCGGGATGGCGACGAGGATGCCGAACGCCAGGGTCACGCCCAGGTTGGCGTGCAGCGCATCGATCGCGACCAGCGGGCCGGGGTGCGGCGGGATCAGGCCGTGCATCACGGACAGACCGGCCAGCGCCGGGATGCCGATGCGCATCAGGGAGTAGTTGCCGCGCCTGGCGACCATCAGCACGACCGGGATCAGCAGCACGATGCCGACCTCGAAGAACAGCGGCAGACCGATCACCGACGCGATCAGCACCATCGCCCAGGGCATCGCGCGCCCGCCCGCCCTGGCGAGGATCGTGTCGACGAGCTGGTCGGCGCCGCCGGAGTCGGCGAGCAGCTTGCCCAGGATCGCCCCGAGCGCGATCAGGACGCCGACGCCGGCCACGGTGGTACCGAGCCCGATGGTGAAGCTGGTGATGGTCTTGTCGAGCGGCGCTCCGGCGACCGCCCCGAGCACCAGTGACCCGATGGTCAGGGCCAGGAAGGCATGGAGCTTGAACTTGGTGATGAGCAGGACGATCACGGCGATGCCCACCAGGACGGCGATGCCCAGCTGGGCGTGTCCGGCGGAGGTGATCGGCGGAGGCGTGTCCGCTGCCAGCATCTCGACGCTGAGTCTGGTCACGGGGGTTCCCTTGCGGTTACGGAAACGTGTTCGGAGGTCAGGCGGATGCGGTGGGAAGGGCGTCCAGCGCCCGCACGGCGCGCTCGGTGATCTCCTGCGGGCTGCCGGCGATGTCCACGGCGACTCCCGGCTCGTCCGGCTCCAGCGGCTGGAGCGTCGCCAACTGGGAGTCCAGCAGCGCGGTGGGCATGAAGTGGCCCTGCCGCCCGGACATCCGCTCCTCGATCAGCTGCCGGTCCCCGGTGAGGTGCAGGAACACGATCCCGGGGGCCACGGCCCTGAGCCGGTCGCGGTACGACCGCTTCAGCGCGGAGCTGCTGACCACCCCGCCCAGCCCGGCCCGGCCGTGCGCCCAGTGCCCGATGGCATCCAGCCACGGCCACCGGTCGGCGTCCTCGAGCGGGATCCCGGCCGACATCCTGTCGATGTTGGCCTGCGGGTGGAAGTCGTCACCCTCGGCGTACGGGACGCCCAGCCGCGCGGCGAGCAGAGGACCGATCGTGGTCTTGCCCGTCCCCGCGACGCCCATCACGACGACGACCTGGGGGCTTCGCATCACTGCCTCGCTGTCTTCCTCGACCTCCGACGCCACTGCGGCGTCGCCACACTGAAACCCATTAGGTATGACGAATTCAAGAGTGCGTGACATATAAGTCTGACTTTTTGTCTCCGTGATCCAGGCCGTACGCTGAGTGCATGAGCACACCGGGCCGGGGCCTGCACGGCCGTGTACTGGACACTCTCGGCCCCGCGATCACGGCGGGCGAGTACCCGCCGGGCAGCGTTCTGCGCACGGACGAACTCGCACAGCACTTCGAGGTGTCCCGCTCCGTGATGCGTGAGGCGGTCCGTGTCCTGGAGTCCATGCACCTGGTCGCGTCCCGCCGCCGGGTCGGCGTCACGGTCCGCCCCAAGGCCGAGTGGAACGTCTACGACCCCCAGGTCATCCGCTGGCGCCTCGCGGGCGCCGACCGCCCGCACCAGCTGCGCTCCCTGACCGTGCTGCGCTCCGCGATCGAACCCGTCGCCGCCGGTCTGGCCGCCCGGCACGCCACGGCCGGGCAGTGCGCGGAACTCACCGAGTGCGCCCTCGGCATGGTGGCCAACTCCCGCGGCCACCGCCTGGACCAGTACCTGGTCCACGACGTCGCCTTCCACCGGGTCGTCCTCATCGCCTCCGGCAACGAGATGTTCGCCCGCCTCGGCGACGTCGTGGCGGAGGTGCTGGCCGGACGCACCCACCACGAGGTCATGTTCGAGGACCCCGACCCGGCGGCCGTCACCCTGCACGTGCGGGTCGCGGAGGCGGTCCGCGCGGGCGACGCGGTCCGCGCCGAGGAGCTGACCCGGCAGATCACCGTGGGCGCCCTCCAGGAACTGGACATCCTGGCGCCCTGAGGCGCGCCGTTCCGTCAGACGGAGATGCCCGGCCGCGGCGCCTTGCCGGGGCCGCGGCCGGCGCGGCCGGCGCGGTCGTCCCCGGCCGGTCTACTCGTCCGGGAAGTCGCCGTCCACGTACACCCACGCCCCGTCCACCCGCTCGAACCGGCTGCGCTCCAGCAGCGAGCCGCCCCGGTAGGAGGCGCGGAAGGTCACCGTGCCCGTCGTGTGGAAGGCCGAGCCGTCGGTGGAGCCGAGAACCTCCAGCCCCGTCCACCGCGTCCGCGGATCGAGGTCGAGCCGCTCCGGCCGGGTCCGGGGGTGCCAGGTGCGCAGCAGATACCCCGCGTCCCCCCGCACGAACGCGCTGTACCGCGACCGCATCAGCAGCTCCGCCGTCGGCGCGGCGGCCGGGCCGGAGTGGAAGCGGCCGCAGCAGGCCTCGTAGGACATGGGGAGCCCGCAGGGGCACGTGCGCGAGGTCATGGCCCACATTCTGCCCGCGGCCGGGCGGCGTCCGCCCGCGCGGGGGTGCACAGTGGAAGGGGCCCCACCGGCGCCCCACCGGGCCGCTGCGCGCAGGGAGGAGAGACGGACGATGACCCGACCCCTCGGCAGCCGTCCTCCCGCCATCAGGGAGTGGCGGCTGAACCTGTACCTGTCCGAGCGCGATCCGGACACCACGGCCCGGATCGTCCTGGACACCGGCGACAGCGTCCTGGAGATCCGCGCGGAGGCCCGTCGCAGCCCCTACGACCCGGCGATGCCGGACATCGGCGACGAACTCGCCGCCGGCCGCGCCCTCATGGCCCTGGGCCGCATGCTGCTGCGCGCCGCCGACGGCGACATGAGGGCGGCGGGGGCCACCGGCACGGACTCCGCCCTGACGCCGCTCTGGCTGACCCGTGAGTGACCGGGAGCCCGCACCCGCCGGGGCGACGCGAAAGGCCCCCGCATCGCGGGGGCCCTGCTGGTGTCCGAGGGGGGACTTGAACCCCCACGCCCGATAAAGGGCACTAGCACCTCAAGCTAGCGCGTCTGCCATTCCGCCACCCGGACAAGGTGTCTGTCGTACGAGATTTCCCTTTGGGCGGGGTTTTCCTCGCGGCGACGAAGGAAACATTACCAGGCTTTCCGGGGTGGCCGATCACCCCCTTCCCCCGGGTGGAGGCCCCGGCGGCACGCGTGAACGGCGTGTGACGGGCCCGGCCCCGTCTTGGGTCCGGGGTGCGCCCGGAGAGAGTATGGGGGGACCACCAGCAGTGACAGCGGGAGGAAGCAGCGTGAGCGAGACGGACACGGCCAGGAGCGTCACCGGTGAGGACGAGGTCGTGGACCTCTGCCGCGAGCTGATCCGGTTCGACACCAGCAACTACGGCGACCACTCCGGACCCGGCGAGCGCAAGGCCGCCGAGTGGGTCGCGGGCAAGCTCGCCGAGGTCGGGCTGGAGCCGGAGATCTACGAGTCGCACCCCGGCCGCGCCTCCACGGTGGCCCGCATCGAGGGCGAGGACCCGTCCCGGCCCGCGCTGCTGATCCACGGCCACCTGGACGTCGTACCGGCCAACGCCGACGACTGGACCCACCACCCCTTCTCCGGCGAGATCGCCGACGGGTGCGTGTGGGGGCGCGGGGGTGTCGACATGAAGGACATGGACGCCATGACGCTGGCGGTGGTCCGGGACCGGCTGCGCAGCGGGCGCCGGCCGCCCCGGGACATCGTGGTCGCCTTCCTCGCCGACGAGGAGGCGGGCGGCACGTACGGCGCCCGCTACCTCGTCGACCACCACCCCGAGCTGTTCGAGGGCGTCACCGAGGCGATCAGCGAGGTCGGCGGCTTCTCCTTCACCGTGAACGAGCAGCGGCGGCTCTATCTGATCCAGACGGCCGAGAAGGGCATGCACTGGATGAAGCTGACGGTGGCCGGGACCGCCGGGCACGGATCGATGATCCACCGCGACAACGCGATCACCGAGCTGTCCGAGGCCGTCGCCCGCGTCGGCCGGCACAAGTTCCCGGTGCGCGTCACCAAGACCACCCGGGCCTTCCTGGACGAGCTGGGCGACGCGCTCGGCACCCCCCTGGACCCGGAGGACATGGAGTCCACCCTCGCCCGGCTCGGCGGCATCGCCAAGCTGATCGGCGCGACCCTCAGCAACACCGCCAACCCCACCCAGCTGAACGCCGGCTACAAGGTCAACGTCATCCCGGGCGAGGCCACCGCGCACATCGACGGCCGGTTCCTGCCCGGTCACGAGGACGAGTTCCTGAGCGACCTCGACCGGCTGCTCGGGCCGCACGTCCGCCGCGAGGACGTGCATGCCGACAAGGCGGTCGAGACCAGCTTCGACGGCGCCCTGGTCGAGGCCATGCAGTCCGCGCTGCTCGCCGAGGACCCCACGGCCAAGGCCATCCCCTACATGCTCTCCGGCGGCACCGACGCCAAGTCGTTCGACGACCTCGGCATCCGCGGCTTCGGCTTCGCACCCCTGAAACTGCCGCCGGAGCTGGACTTCGCGGGCATGTTCCACGGCGTGGACGAGCGGGTACCGGTGGACGGGCTGCGGTTCGGCGTGCGCGTGCTCGACCGGTTCATCGACGCGTCCTGAGGCCGTCCTGCCCGGGCTGACCGGGCACACAATCGGGCAGCCGTGCGAGATCGCCTGAGAGGGTGAATGCGACGATAGGTTCGTAGCTTCATCAGTCCCTCCTCGTTACAGCTGATGCGCCCCCGCACCTTGGGGGCGCACTGCCAACTAGGAGGAATAATGATCAAGAAGGTCGTCGCCGCCGCGGCTGCCACCGGTGGGCTGCTCCTCGCGGGCGCGGGCCTCGCCGTCGCCGACGCCGGTGCCCAGGGTGCCGCCGTGGGCTCCCCGGGCGTGGTCTCGGGCAACGTCATCCAGGTGCCCGTGCACGTCCCGGTGAACGTGTGCGGCAACACGATCAACGTGATCGGGCTCCTGAACCCCGCCTTCGGCAACGCCTGCCTCAACAAGTGAGGCGGGCTCCCCGCGGGACTTCCCTCCCGAGGGGGCCTCTTTCCTGAGCGGTCGGCCCCGGAGCGCGCGCCATGCGCTCCGGGGCCGACCGTCTCCGCGGCCGGCCGTCCGTCCTCGACGGGGCCGGTCCTTCACAGCATCGAAGGCAGGGGGAATTCAGCATGCGACAGAGCACGCGCAAAGGCCTGATGACCATGGCCGCCGCGACCGGCGTGATCGCCGCCGCGAGCGGCTACGCACACGCCGACTCGGCCGCCACCGGCGCCGCCGTCGGCTCACCCGGCGTACTGTCCGGCAACACGGTGCAGGTGCCGGTGCACGTCCCGGTGAACGTCTGCGGCAACACGGTGAACGTCATCGGGCTCCTCAACCCGTCGGCGGGCAACGCCTGCGCCCAGCACGGCGGCGCCTCGGCGGGGCACCACGGCGGCTCCGGCGGCTCGCACGCGGGTGGCGGGAGCGCCGGCTCGCCGGGCGTCGGCTCCGGCAACACCGTGCAGGTGCCGGTCGACGTCCCGGTGAACGTGTGCGGCAACAGCGTCGACGTCATCGGGGCCGGCAACGCCACCGTGGGCGACGACTGCGGCAACGGCGGCGGGCACTCCGCGCAGCCGCCGGGCGGCGGACACGGCAACCCACCCGGGAAGCCGTCCCAGCCCGGTCACCCGTCCCAGCCCGGTCACCCGGGCCGACCTGGTCACCCTGGTGATTCCGGTCACTCCGCCCACCGGCAGACCCCGCGGCACCAGGCGCGGTGGACGGACCGCGCCGACCGGCCCCTGACCACCGCCCAGCTCGCCCACACCGGCAACGGCATGCCGCTCGGCGTCGCGCTGCCGGCCGCCGGGGGCGCGCTGCTCGCGGGCGCGCTGCTCTACCGCAAGGCGCGGTCCGCGGCGTAACGGACACACCCGGTACCGAGGCGGTACGGCCCCCGGCAGGGCGGTGATCGCCCGGAAAACGGAGCGGGCCCTGCCATGCCGGCGGGGCCCGCTCCGTTCAGTTGTCCCGCGTCACCACGTGGCACGCACCTGGCGGATGATCCGCCGGCGCAACCGCACCCTGCGGCTGCCGTCGCGCAGCAGGCTCAGTCGGTCCAACTCCCAGTGTCCGTACTCGGCATGGTCGGTCAGCAGACGTGTCGCCTCCTTGCGGGAGACCCCGCGAGGCACGTACACGTCGACAAATTCGTATTCCGGCATCGCATCTATTGTGCGGGCTGGTGCCCGGTACGGATAGCGTCTGCACTATGTCTGATGCTGCGCAGCCCACCGCTGCCGAGGTACGCGCCGCCGCCGAGGCGGTCAAGACCGCGCTCGACCGCCATCTGGCTGCGGTCGAAGGCCGGTCGGGGGAGGACGACCCGGCCGTCTCCGAGGCGTTCAACCAGCTGGCCGCTGCCGCCGAGGTGTACGACGAGCTGCTCTACGACCGCTACGACGAGGTCACGCCCTTCGAGATCCCCGGCGCGGAGGACGCCCTGCCGCCGTACGCCGGACCCGACGAACCGAACGCGATCAGTGTGCTGATCCGCCGCGACTACACCGTGGCGGAACCGCAGCGGCTGCTCGCCCAGGCCCAGCGGATCGAGGCGGCGGAGTACGACGACGGCGTGGACGACGACGAGGCCGCCCGCTCCGTCCCCGGAGCGCTGGGCATCCTCTTCGGCGAGTTCGAACCGGACGAGATCGCCTCCCGGCACAAGGAGTTCGGCCTGGAGGAGGGCGACTCCACGCTGTGGGTCACCGCGGCGGAGGAACCACCCGAGGCCGGGGAGTGGCTGGAGGCGCCGTTCGAGCACTTCGACCCGCAGCAGGTGGTGTGCCGCTTCGACGTGAGCGCGGTGTTCGACGACGAGGCCTCCGACATCGAGGACGACGACATCGACTTCGTCGAGGAGGACCCCGAGGACCACGAGGGCGAGGACAGCGACGGCGACGAGCCGGAGCCGCGCGACGCCGAGAAGTGAGCGGCGTGGCGGCGCCGTGGAGGGCTGGACCCCCTACGGCGCCGCCGGTTCCCGCCGCCGCGGGCTGACCGCCCGCGCTGCGGACCCGGGCGAGGGGTCAGGGCGTCGGGGTCTGTGCCCGCAGCAGGGCCGGCAGGCGGGTCGTGCGCGGTGTGGCGGGGATCTCCGCGACCGCCTTCGGCAGCGCCTGGTCCATGCCGTGCACCACGGACAGATGCCGGTCCGCCCGCCCGAACGCCGTGTACACCCACGGTCTGCTGAGAGCCTGCGCCGCGTCGCCGGGCAGCACCACGACCGCCGCCGGCCAGCGCGCGCCCACCGCCTGGTGCGCGGTCAGCGCCCAGCCGTGCCGCACACCGCTCTCCACCCGCTCCCGGGGTACGACGACAGGGGCGCCCGCGCACGACAGGTGCAGCCCGTCGGCGTCGGCCTTCACCACCACGCCCGGCACCGTGCGGCCCGGCGCGGGGGAGTAGGCGACCCGGTCACCGGGGTCGAAGCCGCCGAACCGGCCGGGGCCGGGATTGAGCCGTTCCTTCAGCGCGGAGTTGAGGGCACGGGTGCCCGCGGCGCCTCCGTGGCCCGGGGTGATCACCACGGTCTGGTCGGCCGGCACGCCGATCGCCCGCGGCACCGAGTCCGCGACCAGCTGCACGGTCCGGTGCACGGCCTCGCCGGCGTCCCGCACCGGCACGATCACGACCTCCTTGCCCGGGGCGGCGACCTGGGTCAGCTCGCCGACGCCGATGCCGGAGACCAGCTCCCCGAGCGGACCCGGGTCCGGCACGCGGGACACGGTCTGCGGGCAGACGCGGGCCGCGAGCAGGTCCGCGAAGACCCGGCCCGGACCGGCCGACCACAGCACCGCCGGGTCGCCGCTCAGCACCAGCCGGGCCCCGTCGGGCAGCGACTCCACCAGCATCGCGGCGGCCTCCACGTCGAGCTGGGGAGCGTCCAGCACGATCAGCAGGTCGAGTTCGAGGGCGCCCTCCGCGTCCCGGCCCGGCCCCTCGGCGCCGGACAGCAGACCGGCGACCGTGCCCACCCCCTGCTCCGCCGGGTCGCCGCCCAGCAGCGCGGCCAGGCGCCGGCGGCCGTCGGGCGTGTGGCAGACGGCGAAGGCCCGCAGGCCCGCGGCGCGGGCGGCACCGAGCAGCGCGGCCGGTTCGGCGCGGGCCGCCTCCCCGCCGGTGTGCAGCACCAGGCCGTGCCCGGCGACCGCGCGGGCCAGCTCGGCCGCACCGCCGGACACCCCGGAGGCGGCCGTCTCCCAGGCCTGACCGGGCTCCGGCGACAGGGAGTTGACCAGCCGGGCCAGGCCGTCGGCGAGGCTCTCCTCGGCCATGGCGTAGCGCTCCAGGCCGGCCAGGACCCGGACCGGCCGCTCCTGCTCCTCGTCGCCGTCCCGGGGTTCGGGGGCGCCGGTCTCCTCCAGGGCGTCCTGGAACACCAGGGCCTCGCCCTCGGCGAGCGCGCTCTGCACCGCCGCGTCCGCGTCCGGTACCGCCTGCCGGGCCAGTGCCGCGGTGAGTGCGGGCAGTTCCAGGGCGGTGTGCCCGGCCAGGGCCGCCTGTTCCAGCAGCCAGACGGTCAGCGCGCGGCCGCGCCGTTCGTCGTCGGGGCCGCAGTCGGCGCCGAGCAGTGCCCGCGCGAACCCGTCGGCCTGCTCCGGCCGGACGCCGCCGACCCGGAGCAGCTGCCAGGGGTCCTCCCGGAGCGTGGTGCCGGCGTCCTCGCCGAGGGCCGCGGCTACCTGCGCGGCCAGGCCGTCGGGCGCGCCGCCCTCGGTCAGCACCCGGCGCACGGCCTCCACGGCCTCCGGAGCGGGGGCGCCGGGCGCGGCCACGGCCGGGGCCGGCTGGGGCCTGCGCACGGGCTCCGGTGCGGGGCGGCGCGGTGCCGGCGCGGGCTCGGCGAACACCGCGGCCACCGGCTTCTCACCGCTCTCCACGGCCCGTACCGCCGCGAGCAGGTCGGCCGCCTTGCCGCTGAGCTTGGCCCCGGCGGCGACCGGGCCCCCCTTCTCGGCCTTGCGCCGCTCGATCCGCTCCCGCTCGATCCGCTGCGCGGCCAACTCGGCCTCCGCCTCGGAGACCCCGCCCGCGACGCCGCCCCCCTCGGCACCCACGCCGCCCGATGGACCGGCCTCCGCCGCGGCCTCGCCGCCGCCGTCGGCCGGCACAGATGCTTGGGCGCCGCCCTCGGCAGAGGCTTCCCGCCCGCCCGGGGAGCCGGGTGAGCCCGAGGCGTCGTCCCCCGTCGCGGCCCCCGTACGCTCCTCGGAACCAGCGGCGGAACCAGAAGCCCCCGTCCCCACCCCACCCCCGGAACCGGCGTCTTCCGCGCCCCCGGTGTCCTCCGCGCCGCCCCTGCTGCCCTGCGCCTCCGCGCCCCCGGCGTCCTGCGAGCCACCCGCGCCCGCCTGACCCTCCGGGCCCCCGGCACCCTCTACGCCGCCCGCGCCCGCCTGACCCTCCGTGCCCCCGGCGTCTTCGGTGTGCCCGGTGCCGTCCCGGTCCTCCGTGGTGGCCCGGTGCTCGGGGGCGCCCGTGCTCCCGGCCGGGGCGGCCCCCGTGTCCGGTGTCCCCGGCCCGGCGTTCTCCGTGGTCTCCGGCTCCGTGCTCACAGCGTGCTCCAGTCGTGATCGGGATAGCGGTGCACGGGCGCCGACACATCGTCCAGCGCCCGGCAGATCTCGTCAGGAAGACTAAGGGCCTCCACTGACAACACCGCCGCGAGCTGCTGCCCGTTGCGCGCGCCGACGATCGGCGCGGCCACCCCGGGCCGGTCCCGGATCCAGGCGAGGGCCACCTGGAGCGGGCTGACGGCGAGCCCGTCCGCGGCCGTCGTCACCGCGTCCACGATGCGGGTCGCCGTGTCGTCCAGGTACGGCTCGACGAACGGCGCCAGATGCTCGGAGGCACCGCGCGAGTCCTGGGGGGTGCTGTGCCGGTACTTGCCGGTCAGCACGCCCCGGCCGAGCGGGGAGGACGGCAGCAGACCGACACCGAGGTCGAGCGCGGCGGGCAGCACCTCGCGCTCCACGCCCCGCTGGAGCAGCGAGTACTCCATCTGCGTGCTGGCCAGCCGGGTGCGCGTGCCGGGCGCCGCGAGCTGCCAGGTGGCCGCCTTGGCCAGCTGCCAGCCGCAGAAGTTGGACACGCCCGCGTACCGGGCGCGGCCGCTGCTCACCGCGAGGTCGAGGGCCTGGAGGGTCTCCTCCAGCGGGGTGTCGGGGTCGTAGGCGTGGACGTGCCACACGTCGACGTACTCCGTGCCCAGGCGGGCCAGGGAGGCGTCGAGCGCGGCGAGCAGATGGCCGCGGGAGCCGTCGAAACGGCGGTCGGGATCGGGGACGCTGCCCGCCTTCGTGGAGATGACCAGGTCGCGGCGGGCCACCAGTCCCTCCATGAGCTGCCCGAGCAGGTACTCCGCCTCCCCGTCGCCGTAGACATCCGCCGTGTCGACGAGGGTGCCGCCGGCCTCCCAGAACGCCTTCAGCATGTCCGCGGCGTCGTGCTCGTCGGTGCCCCGGCCCCAGGTGAGGGTGCCGAGTCCGATCCGGGACACGCGAAGGCCGGTCCGGCCGAGATGCCTCTGCTCCATGTCCGCGAGATTACTGGCCGCACCCGCTGCCGTGGGTTGCCTGTGGACAACGTGCCCGGCCCCGCGCGAACGCCCTGGTCGCGCCCGGCGCGCGGGCTCCGGTGGCCCCCGCCGCGCGACGCTTCCGCCGTTCCGCCGCCGGCGCCCCGCCCGCACCGCGCACCGCGCGATCCACCCCGCCTGTCCCCGGCCACGCCCTGCCCCCGGCGCCCGGCCCCGCGCTAAGGTCTGCGCACAGGGACGTTACTCATCGGTAAGGGGAATCGCGCATGCAGCTCGGGATCAACCTCGGCTACTGGGGTGCCGGAATGGACGGCGACAATCTGGCCGTGGCGCAGGAGGCCGACCGGCTGGGCTACTCCGTGTGCTGGGCCGCCGAGGCGTACGGCTCCGACGCGGCGACGGTGCTCAGCTGGGTCGCCGCGCAGACCGAGCGCATCGACGTCGGCTCGGCCATCTTCCAGATCCCGGCCCGCCAGCCCGCGATGACGGCGATGACGGCGGCCACGCTGGACTCGCTGTCCGGCGGCCGTTTCCGGCTCGGCCTCGGGGTCTCCGGCCCCCAGGTCTCCGAGGGCTGGTACGGCGTCAAGTTCGACAAGCCGCTGGCCCGTACCCGCGAGTACGTGGAGATCGTCCGCCGGGCGATGACCCGGGAGCGGCTGACGTACGAGGGCGAGCACTGGACGCTGCCGCTGCCCGGCGGTCCGGGCAAGCCGATCAAGCTGACCGTGCACCCGCAGCGCGAGCACATCCCGCTGTACATCGCCGCGATCGGCCCGAAGAACCTGGAGCAGACCGGTGAGATCGCCGACGGCGCGCTGCTGATCTTCCCCAACGCCGAGCACCTGGAGGAGACCACGGTCACCCACCTGCGCGCGGGCCGGGAGAAGGCCGGCCTCACTCTCGACGGGTTCGACGTGTGCCCGACCCTGCCGATCGCCCTCGGCGACGACAAGGACGTGTCCCGGCTCGCCGACACCTTCCGCCCGTACACCGCGCTGTACGTCGGCGGCATGGGCAGCGCGAAGCAGAACTTCTACAACCAGCTCGCCCAGCGCATGGGGTACGAGAAGGAGGCGGCCGAGATCCAGCGGAAGTACCTGTCCGGGGACAAGCAGGGCGCCGCCGCCGCGGTCCCGCAGGACCTCGTCGACAGCACCACGCTGCTCGGTTCCGTCGACCGCATCGCCGACCGGATGAAGGCCTACGCCGCCGCCGGGGTCACCACCCTCAGCCTGGCCCCGGCCGGCTTCACGCTGGACGAGCGGCTCGCGTCCCTGCGGGCCGGCAGCGAGGCCCTGGAGCGGGCCGGGCTCGCGTAGGAGGAGTTCAGCGGCCGTGGTGGGGGCTCGGGGGTCTTCCCCGCCACGGCCGTCATCCGGAACAACGCGTCCGGCGCCGCGTGGTTACGACTCCCGTGGTCCTTCTTCCGGCCGATCCGGTCCGCACACCCGTCCGGCATCGCTCCCGCCCGGCCTCACAGCCAGCCGCGCCGCTTGAACAGGCGGTACAGCACCATCTCCAGGACCGCCATCACCACGATCACCACGGGGTACGACCACACCCAGTGCAGCTCCGGCATGTGGTCGAAGTTCATGCCGTAGATGCCCGCGATCATCGTCGGGACCGCGGCCATCGCCGCCCACGCGGAGATCTTCCGCATGTCGTCGTTCTGCCGCACGCTCATCTGCGCCAGATGAGCCGACAGGATGTCCGACACCAGCCGGTCCAGGGCCTCCACCGACTCGTTCACGCGCGAGAGGTGGTCGCTCACGTCCCGGAAGAAGGGCCGCGCCTTGTCGTGCACGAACGGCACCCCGCCGCCGGTCGGGCCGTTGCCGGCCAGGCGGGAGAGCGGCAGCGTCAGCGGCCCGGTGGCCCGCCGGAACTCCAGGACCTGCCGTTTGAAGGTGTAGATCCGGGACGCGGTGTTGCGCGACCCCCCGATGTCCGGCCGGAACACCTCCGCCTCCAGCTCGTCCAGGTCGGTCTGCAGCTCCGTCGCCACTTCCAGATAGTGGTCGACGGTGGCGTCCGCGATCGCGTACAGCACGGAGGTGGGGCCCTTGTCGAGCAGCTCGGGCTCCTCCTCCAGCCGGTGCCGCACGGCGGCCAGCGGGGCGCCCTCGCCGTGCCGTACGGTCACCACGAAGCAGTCACCGATGAAGATCATCACCTCGCCGGCCGAGACGGTGTCGCTGCTGGGCTCGTACACGACCGGTTTCAGCACCAGGAACAGCGAGTCGTCGTACACCTCCAGCTTGGGCCGCTGGTGGGCCTTGAGGGCGTCCTCCACGGCCAGCGGATGCAGTCCGAACTCCCTGGTGACCAGGTCGAACTCCCGCGCGGACGGTTCGTGCAGCCCGATCCACACGAAGCCGCCCGCCGCCCTCGCCTCGGCGAGCGCGTCGGACAGGTCCTCCGGGCCCTCGGTACGGTGCCCCTGCCGGTAGACGGCGCAGTCCACGATCACGCGGCGTATTCTCCCTCGGCCGATCATCGGCACATCACGTGATGCGCCTACCCTGGTCCGCATGCCCACGCTGATCCTCGTAAGGCACGGACGTTCCACCGCAAACACCTCGGGCCTCCTCGCCGGCTGGACGCCCGGCGTCGCCCTGGACGAGCGCGGCACCGCGCAGGCCGCCGCGCTGCCCGGCCGGCTCGCCGGCCTGCCGCTGCGCGAAGTGGTCGTCAGCCCGCTCCAGCGCTGCCAGGAGACCGTGCGGCCGCTGCTGGAGGCCCGCCCGGGGCTGCGCGCCCATACCGACGAACGGATCGGTGAGTGCCACTACGGGGACTGGACCGGCCGCAAGCTCGCCGAGCTGACGGACGAGCCGCTGATGGAGGTCGTCCAGGCCCACCCGTCCGCCGCCGCCTTCCCCGGCGGTGAGTCGATGCGGTCCATGCAGACCCGCGCCGCCGAGGCCGTACGCGAGTGGAACGCGCGCGTGGAGCGCGATCACGGCGCCGACGCCGTCTACCTCATGTGCTCCCACGGCGACATCATCAAGTCGCTCGTCGCCGACGCCCTCGGGCTCCATCTCGACCTCTTCCAGCGCATTTCCGTGGAGCCGTGTTCCGTCACGGTGATCCGCTACACCCGCCTGCGGCCGTTCCTCGTCCGCCTCGGCGACACCGGGGATTTCGCTTCGCTCCTCCCGCGCGAGGAACACGGCGAGGGCGACGCACCGGTCGGGGGCGGTGCGGGCGCACCGTGATCGTCGGCCGCAGTAGGGTGAAGCGGTCCGCACGGCCGCGCATCCGCGAACAGCCGTGAATCAGAATGACCCGCACCGCACCTCTCGAATCAATGGAGACAGGACGTGTCCCGTCAGGTGTTCCTCTACGACCAGCCGGACCGCTTCGTGGCCGGCACGGTCGGACTGCCCGGGCGCCGTACGTTCTTCCTCCAGGCCACCGCAGGCCCCCGGGTGACCAGCGTGGTCCTGGAGAAGACCCAGGTCGCCGCGCTCGCCGAGCGCATGGACGAACTGCTCGACGAGGTCGTACGGCGTAGTGGCGGCAGCGCCGCCGTGCCCGCCGTGGCGCCCTCGGAGAACAGCGACACCGCCCCGCTGGAGAGCCCCGTCGAGGAGGAGTTCCGCGTCGGCACCATGGCGCTGGCCTGGGACGGCGAGGACCAGCGCATGATCGTCGAGGCGCAGGCGCTGGTCGAGCTGGACGCCGACACCGAGGAGGACCTCGCCGAGGCCGAGGAGCGGCTGCTCCAGGACGAGGAGAACGGGCCCCCGATGCTGCGGGTCCGGCTGACCGGGGCGCAGGCCCGGGCCTTCGCCAAGCGCGCCCTCGACATCGTCAACGCCGGACGGCCGCCGTGCCCGCTGTGCAGCCTCCCGCTCGATCCGGAAGGACACGTATGTCCGCGCCAGAACGGATACCGCCGCGGAGCGTGACGGCGGACCCGAACCCCGCCGAGCTGCTCGCGCGCGGTGAGCTGACCGTGCGCGGGCGCATCCGCGAGGCGTCCAACGCGGCGCTGTTCTGCACGGTCGCCCTGGACGGCCGGGAGGCCTCCTGCGTGTACAAGCCGGTGGCGGGGGAGCGGCCCCTGTGGGACTTCCCCGACGGCCACCTCGCGGGCCGTGAGGTGGCCGCCTACGAGATCTCCGAGGCCACCGGCTGGGGGCTCGTGCCGCCGACCGTGCTGCGCGACGGGCCGTACGGCGAGGGCATGTGCCAGCTGTGGATCGACGTGAGCCCCGAGGCGGAGCTGCTCGCCCTGGTCGACGGCGAGGAACCCGAGCCGGGCTGGAAGGCGATCGGGTTCGCCGAGGTCGGTGAGGGACGCACCGCGCTGCTGGTGCACGCCGACGACGAGCGGCTGCGCCGGCTCGCCGTCCTCGACGCGGTGATCAACAACGCCGACCGCAAGGGCGGCCATCTGCTGCCCACCGCCGACGGACGGCTCTACGGCATCGACCACGGCGTCACCTTCAACGTCGAGAACAAGCTGCGCACGCTGCTGTGGGGCTGGGCCGGGGAACCCCTGACCGCGGAGGCCGTCGACGTCCTCAAGAGGCTGCGGGACGCCCTGGACGGGCCGCTGGGCGAGCGGCTGAGCGGGCTGGTCACGGAGGCCGAGACCGACGCCACGCGCGCGCGTGTCGACGCGCTGCTCGCCTCGGGTCTGCACCCGGAGCCGAACGGGGAGTGGCCGGCGATCCCCTGGCCGCCGGTGTGAGCGCCGCGCCCGTCAGCATATTCGGTGCCGAGATGCAAGGGCGCAGAACCGGCCGTCCGGCCAGATCCCGTTCGTACGCGCAGCTCGACGCCGGTTAGGCTCATGTCCATGCATGCCTGGCCCGCTTCCGAGGTCCCCGCCCTGCCTGGTCAGGGCCGCGACCTGAGGATCCACGACACCGCGACCGGCGGTCCGGTCACCCTCGACCCCGGTCCTGTCGCCCGAATCTATGTCTGCGGCATCACCCCGTACGACGCGACCCACATGGGTCACGCGGCGACCTACAACGCGTTCGACCTCGTCCAGCGCGTGTGGCTCGACACCAAGCGGCAGGTCCACTACGTCCAGAACGTCACCGACGTCGACGATCCGCTGCTGGAGCGCGCGGAGCGGGACGGCGTCGACTGGGTCGCCCTCGCCGAGAAGGAGACCGCCCTCTTCCGCGAGGACATGACCGCCCTGCGGATGCTCCCGCCGCGGCACTACATAGGCGCCGTCGAGGCGATACCCGGCATCGTGCCGCTGGTGGAGCGGCTGCGCGACCTCGGCGCGGCCTACGAGCTCGACGGTGACGTCTACTTCTCCGTCGAGTCCGACCCGCACTTCGGCACGGTCTCGAACCTGGACGCCGCCGCCATGCGGCTGCTGTCCGCCGAGCGCGGCGGCGACCCGGACCGTCCGGGCAAGAAGAACCCGCTGGACCCGATGCTGTGGTCGGCGGCCCGGCCCGGCGAGCCCAGCTGGGACGGCCGCACCCTCGGGCGGGGCCGGCCAGGCTGGCACATCGAGTGCGTGGCCATCGCCCTCGACCACCTCGGCATGGGCTTCGACGTCCAGGGCGGCGGCTCCGACCTGGCCTTCCCGCACCACGAGATGGGCGCCTCGCACGCCCAGGTGCTCACCGGCGAGTTCCCGATGGCCCGGGCGTACGTGCACGCCGGCATGGTCGCCCTGGACGGCGAGAAGATGTCCAAGTCCAAGGGGAACCTGGTCTTCGTCTCCCGGCTGCGCCGCGACGGCGTCGACCCGGCGGCGATCCGGCTCGCGCTGCTGGCCCACCACTACCGTGCCGACTGGGAGTGGACCGACCAGGTCCTCCAGGACGCCGTGGCCCGTCTCGGCCGGTGGCGCGCGGCCGTGTCCCGGCCCGACGGCCCGTCCGCCGACGCGCTCGTGGAGGAGATCCGCGAGGCACTGGCCGACGACCTGGACGCACCGGCCGCGCTCGCCGCGGTGGACCGCTGGGCGGCCCGGCAGGAGCGGGACGGCGGCACCGACACCGGCGCCCCCGGCCTGACCTCCCGAGCCGTCGACGCCCTGCTGGGCGTGGCGCTCTAGAAAGGCCCCCTACGGCCGCTCACACCCACGCGAGCGACCGCAGGTACCAGCGCGACCGTCCGTGCCGGGCCGGCGCGACCGTCCGCGCCGGGTCCGTGCGACCGGCCGTGACCGGTCCGCGCGGGTCCGTGCGACCGGCCGTGCCGGCTCGGCGGGACTGGTCGTAACTGGTCGTAACCCGGTCCGCGTGCGCCACGTGACCGGCCGTGCCGGCTCTGGAGGAGCGGTTGCGCCGGTCGGCGGAGCGGCCGGGACGGGGTCCGTGCGGCCGGCCGTGACGCGCTCGCGCGGCTGAGGCGGCTGAGGCGCGGCACCGGTCCGCGCGACCGGCCCCGGAGGGCAGGCGGTCGCGGTACGGCGCAGAGGGGCGGTGCGCGCGACGCGCACCGCCCCTCTCCGTGTGTCCGCTCAGTCCTCGGCGCCGTCGCCCTTGTCCTGGTCGTCGCCCTCGGCCGCGTCCGGCCTGGACGGCTTCGCCGGGCGGGTCCGGCCGCCCGGGTTGTCCCGCAGGAACGAGCCGCCCTCCCCGCCCTCCGCGGTGGCGTGCCCGCCCGGCGGGCCGACGTCCCGGCGCCGCAGGTACCGCTCGAACTCGCGGGCGATGGCCTCGCCCGACGCCTCCGGCAGCTCCGCGGTGTCCCGGGCCTCCTCCAGCGACTGGACGTACTCGGCGACCTCGCTGTCCTCGGCGGCCAGCTGGTCCACGCCCACCTGCCAGGCCCGCGCGTCCTCGGGCAGCTCACCCAGCGGGAGCCGTACGTCGAGCAGGTCCTCCAGACGGTTGAGGAGTGCCAGCGTGGCCTTGGGGTTCGGCGGCTGGGAGACGTAGTGCGGTACGGCCGCCCACAGCGAGACGGCCGGGACACCGGCGTGCGTGCACGCCTCCTGGAGGACGCCGACGATGCCCGTCGGGCCCTCGTACTTGGTCTCCTCCAGGTCCATCCGCTGGGCCAGGTCCGGGTCGGAAGTGACCCCGCTGACCGGCACCGGCCGCGTGTGCGGGGTGTCCCCGAGCAGGGCGCCCAGGATGACCACCAGTTCCACGCCCAGCTCGTGCGCGAACCCCAGCAGTTCGTTGCAGAAAGAGCGCCAGCGCATCGACGGTTCGATCCCGCGCACCAGCACCAGGTCCCGCGGCTTGTCGCCGCCGACGCGGACCACCGACAGCCTGGTCGTCGGCCACGTGATCTTTCGCACACCGCCGTCCATGAACACCGTGGGGCGGTTGACCTGGAAGTCGTAGTAGTCCTCGGCGTCCAGCGCCGCGAACACTTCGCCCTTCCACTCGCGTTCGAGATGCGCGACCGCCGTGGAGGCGGCGTCGCCGGCATCGTTCCAGCCCTCGAACGCGGCCACCATGACTGGGTCGATCAGCTCGGGAACCCCCTCCAGCTCGATCACCCAGTGCCTCCTTCCGACGTGCCCTCGCTTGACTCACCAACCTTACGGCGTCCGGCGGGGGCGCCCGCAGCCCCCTCGCACGGGGGAGTGAACGGATCACTGCCCCGTTCCCCGACCGGGAACACCCCGGTCAGCACGCGGAAGGGCGGTCCCACCGACGTGGGGCCGCCCTTGCGCGTGCGGGTCTACTTCCGGTCGAGCAGGTCCTGGACCTTCGCGCGGACGTCGTCCGTGGCCAGGCCGCGGATGGTCAGCGTGGTCCGGCGGCGCAGCACGTCGTCCTGCGTCTCGGCCCACTCGTGGTCGCGGGCCCAGACGACCTGCGCCCAGATCTCCGGGGCGTCGGGGTGGACGCGCTCGGCCAGCTCCGGGCTCTCGTTCGCCAGGCGGGCGATGTCGAAGGCCAGGGAGCCGTAGTGGGTGGCCAGGTGCCGGGCGGTGTCGGCGGCCATGCGGGGGCCGGGTGCCGGGTTGTCCACCAGCAGGCGGTGGGCGACCGCGCGCGGGTTGGCGACACCGGGCAGCGGCAGCTTCTTCGGCAGCGAGGAGATCGGCTCGAAGTCGTCACCGAGGGGGTGCCCCGGCAGCGCCTCCAGCTTCTTCATGATCGTGCGGCCGATGTGGCGGAACGTCGTCCACTTGCCGCCCGCGACGGACAGCATGCCGCCCCGGCCCTCGGTCACCACGGTCTCGCGCTTGGCCTTGGCGGTGTCGCCGGGGCCGCCCGGCAGCACCCGCAGACCGGCGAACGAGTAGGTGATGAGGTCACGCCGGAGCTGCTGGTCCCGGACGGAGAAGGCGGCCTCGTCCAGGATCTGGGCTATGTCCTTCTCGGTGACGGACACGTCCGCCGGGTCGCCCTCGTACTCCTCGTCGGTGGTGCCGAGCAGCAGCATGTCCTCCCAGGGGAGGGCGAAGGTGATGCGGTACTTGTCGATCGGGGTCGCGAGCGCGGCCTTCCACGGGGAGGTGCGCTTCAGCACCAGGTGCGCGCCCTTCGACAGGCGGATGGACGGGGCCGCGTTCGGGTCCTCCAGCTTGCGCAGGTGGTCGACCCAGGGGCCGGTCGCGTTCAGCACCAGGCGGGCGTTGACCCCGAACTCGTCACCGGAGGTCCGGTCCTTGAGCTCGGCGCCGGTGACCCGGCCCCGGGTGAAGCGCAGCCCGGTGACCTCGGCGTGGTTCAGGACGACCGCGCCGGCCTCGACGGCCGCGCGGACCGTCATCAGCGCCATGCGGGCGTCGTTCATCTGGTCGTCGCCGTACACGGCCACGGCCTTGAGGTTCTCGGTGCGCAGCTCGGGCACGTCCTGCGCCGCCCTGGCGGGCGAGAGCAGGTGGCCGACGCCGTCGCCGAACGCGGAGAGCGCGGAGTAGGCGAAGACGCCCGCGCCGAGCTTCGCCGCGCCGTGCGGCCCGCCCTTGTACACGGGGAGGTAGAAGGTGAGCGGGTTCGCCAGGTGGGGGGCCACCTGGCGGGAGACCGCACGGCGCTCGAAGTGGTTCTCCGCCACCAGCTTCACCGCGCCGGTCTGGAGGTAGCGCAGACCGCCGTGGAGCAGCTTGGAGGAGGCGGAGGAGGTGGCGCCGGCGAAATCGCCGGCGTCGACCAGCGCCACCCTGAGTCCGGACTGCGCGGCGTGCCAGGCGGTGGAGATGCCCAGGATGCCGCCGCCGATCACAAGAAGGTCGTACGACGCCTTGGCGAGCTGCTCCCTGGTCTCGGCGCGGCTCGGGTTGGAGCCGGAGGCCGGGTGCGTCCCCAGGGCAGGCACGGACTTCAGGGTGGACTGACTGGTCATGTCGGGTACTTACTCCTCGTCAGAGCTGACTGAGCCGGGGGGAACCGCTCAGTCCTCGTCTTCGAGCCAGCCCATGGTCCGCTCTACGGCCTTGAGCCAGTTCTTGTACTCACGGTCGCGGGTCTCCGCGTCCATGCGGGGGGTCCATTCGGCGGCCCGGCGCCAGTTGGCGCGCAGTTCGTCGGTGCTGGACCAGAAGCCGACGGCGAGGCCGGCGGCGTAGGCGGCGCCGAGGCAGGTGGTCTCGGCGACCATCGGGCGCACCACGGGGGCGTCCAGGACGTCGGCGAGGTTCTGCATCAGCAGGTTGTTGGCGGTCATGCCGCCGTCGACCTTCAGGGTCACCAGCTCGTCGCCGGAGTCCTTGACCATGGCGTCGGCGATCTCCCGCGTCTGCCAGGCGGTCGCCTCGAGGACGGCGCGCGCGAGGTGCGCCTTGGTCACGTACCGGGTCAGGCCGGCGATCACACCGCGGGCGTCGGAGCGCCAGTGCGGGGCGAACAGGCCGGAGAAGGCCGGCACGAAGTAGGCGCCGCCGTTGTCCTCGACCGAGAGCGCGAGCGTCTCGATCTCGGCGGCGGTGGAGATCAGGCCCATCTGGTCGCGCATCCACTGCACCAGCGAGCCGGTGACGGCGATGGAGCCCTCCAGGGCGTACACCGTCGGCTGCTCGCCGATCTTGTAGCCGACGGTGGTCAGCAGACCGGCGTAGGAGTTGATGATCTTGGAGCCGGTGTTCATCACCATGAAGGTGCCGGTGCCGTAGGTCGACTTGGTCTCGCCCTCGGAGAAACAGGTCTGGCCGAACAGGGCCGCCTGCTGGTCACCGAGCGCGGAGGCGACCGGGATGCCGCCGAGCAGCTCGCCGAGGCGGCCTCCGGTGACCTCGCCGTAGACCTCGGCGGAGGAGCGGATCTCGGGCAGGATCTGGAGGGGCACGCCGATCGACTCGGCGATCTTCTCGTCCCACTGCATCGTGTGCAGGTTCATCAGCATGGTGCGCGAGGCGTTGGTGACGTCGGTGACGTGCCGGCCGCCGTCGACACCGCCGGTCAGGTTCCAGATGACCCAGCTGTCCATGGTGCCGAAGAGGATGTCGCCCGCCTCGGCGCGCTCCTTCAGGCCGTCGACGTGGTCGAGCAGCCAGCGGGCCTTGGGCCCGGCGAAGTAGGACGCGAGCGGCAGCCCGGTCTCGCGGCGGAAGCGGTCCTGGCCGACGTTGCGGCCCAGCTCGCGGCAGAGGGCGTCGGTGCGGGTGTCCTGCCAGACGATGGCGTTGTGGACGGGCTCACCGGTGTTCTTGTCCCACAGCACGGTGGTCTCGCGCTGGTTGGTGATGCCGATGGCCTTGATGTCGTCGCGGGTGATGCCGGCCTTCTCGACGGCTCCGGCGACGACCTCCTGGACGTTGGTCCAGATCTCGTTGGCGTCGTGCTCGACCCAGCCCGGCTTGGGGAAGATCTGCTCGTGCTCCTTCTGGTCGACGGAGACGATGCGGCCGTCCCGGTCGAAGACGATGCAGCGCGAGGAGGTCGTGCCCTGGTCGATGGCGGCGATGAACGGGCCTGCGGTGTGGGCGTCGGTCACTGTGTGCTCCTGAAAGGTCCGTGGTGGTGGGGCTGTACGTACGGCGCGTACGCGAAGTCTCGGGGGCTTCCTAGGCGAACGCGACGTTGTAGATGCCTGCGGCGATCGCGGCGCCGATCAGCGGGCCGACCACCGGGATCCAGGCGTAGCTCCAGTCGGAACCGCCCTTGTTGGGCAGCGGCAGGAGGGCGTGCACGATGCGCGGGCCCAGGTCACGGGCCGGGTTGATGGCGTAGCCCGTCGGGCCGCCCAGGGAGAGACCGATCGACACGACCACGAGCGCGGTGATCAGTCCGCCGAGGACGCCGAGACCGTTGCCCTTGTCGTTCAGGCCCTGGGTGAGGACCGCGAGGATCAGCACGATGGTGCCGATGATCTCCGTGGCGAGGTTCTGCACCACGTTGCGGATCTCCGGACCGGTGGAGAAGACGCCGAGGACCGGGCCGGCGCCCTTCTCCTGGGCTTCCACGGCCTTGGCCGAGGTGGCCTGCGCGCCCGGACCGCCGACGATCTCCTTGTCGGTCAGGTGCGCCTGGAACTGTCCGTAGTAGGCGACCCACACCAGGGCCGCGCCGATCACGGCACCGAGCAGCTGGCCGCCGAAGTAGGTCGGGACGTTGCTCCAGTCGCTGTCCTTGATGGCCAGGGCGACGGTGACGGCCGGGTTGAGGTGGGCGCCGGACAGCGGTCCGGAGATGTACACGGCCGTCATGACGGCGAAGCCCCACCCGAAGGCGATGGCGAGCCAACCGGCGTTACGGGCCTTGGAGGCCTTCAGCGTGACGGCGGCGCAGACGCCGCCGCCGAGCAGGATGAGTATGGCGGTACCGATGGTCTCGCCGATGAAGATGTCGGAGCTGGACACCCGCGACTCCTTTGTCCTTCGTCCAGGGGTAGCCGGACCCCGGTTCCCGCCGGGGGTCTGGCGCCCTCAGGGGGTGAGAGCTGGCCGGCCTCTGGCGTTGTCACACTCTAGCGCGTATTGCCGGTAGGTGTTCGACAATGCCGACCGATGGACGGGAGTCTTGCTTCGGCGTTACGCGTGCGTCAAGAGTTCTGTTATCGAAAACAGGATCGTTATTGATCGCTACGGCTTATCGGCCTTCGGGCGCAGGACGGGTGTGGGCATACATTCTGATCCCGTTTGTCCATTTCAGGGTAGGTCGGTAGCCGGAACGTCGCCTGACGTTCCGGTCGTTCCGTGCCTCAGTGCCTGCTCAGAACCGTCCGGCGCCCAGATCGCGGGAGACCGCGCGGGCACAGTCCCGCACCGCGGCGATCAGCTCGGGGTGCAGCTCGCCCTCCCGGCACAGCCGTTCCACGGCCCCGGTGACGCCGACCGCGCCCACGGGCATGCGGCGCCGGTCGTGGATGGGGGCGGCGAGCGAGGCCACGCCCTCCCAGGTCTCCTCCACGTCGGCCGCGTACCCACGCGCGCGCGTGACGTCCAGGAGGTGCTCGAAATCGCCCGCGTCGCACACCGTGCGGTCCGTGAACGCCTTCCGGTCGGCCTCCAGCGCCTCACTGTGCGCCACCGGGTCGTACGCCGACAGGACCTTGCCCAGTGCCGTGGAGTGCAGCGGCTGCATGGCGCCGATCTCCAGCACCTGCCGGCTGTCGTCGGGCCGGAAGACGTGGTGCACGATCAGGACGCCCTGCTGGTGCAGGACGCCCAGATAGACGCTCTCGCCGCTGGAACGGGCCAGGTCGTCGGCCCACACCAGGGCCCGGGCCCGCAGTTCGTGCACGTCCAGGTAGGTGGTGCCGAGGCGCAGCAGCTCCGCGCCCAGCTGGTAGCGCCCCGAGGCGTCGTCCTGCTCCACGAAGCCCTCGTGCTGGAGGGTGCGCAGGATGCCGTGTGCGGTGCCCTTGGCGAGGCCCAGCGACGAGGCGATGTCCGAGAGGCCGAGCCGCCGCTCGCCGCCCGCGAGCAGCCGCAGCATCGCGGCCGCCCGTTCGAGCGACTGGATGTTCCGTGCCATCGCCGTCCTGCCTCCGTCCCCTTCGACTGCCGTAGGCACCATGCCCAATCCGCCGTTCGGCAATGCCGAACACTACCGGTCCTTGCCGATCTCCCGCCAATGGTCGGACGACACCTGTTACACAGCCTCCGGCCCGGGCCGGAGGCGTCCGTTCCGTGGACGCAGGTGCCCATCCAAGCCCACTCCCGGCTACTGTGGCGCCGTGCGGCAACCCTGCCTGCCGGGGAAACCGCATAGCCGACAGCCGTCGCAGCCCAGGGAGCCCCTTCATGGCCTCGTTGCCCACGTCCCCTTCCGCCGACAGCCGGACCCGGGTGTCCGAGCTCCGCGAGGCACTCGCCACCCGTGTGGTGGTGGCCGACGGAGCCATGGGCACCATGCTCCAGGCCCAGGACCCCACCCTCGAGGACTTCGAGAACCTCGAGGGCTGCAACGAGATCCTCAACATCACCCGCCCCGACATCGTCCGCTCCGTCCACGAGGCGTACTTCTCCGTGGGCGTCGACTGCGTCGAGACCAACACCTTCGGCGCCAACCACGCGGCCATGGCGGAGTACGACATCCCCGACCGCGTGTACGAGCTGTCCGAGGCCGGCGCCCGCATCGCCCGTGAGGTCGCCGACGGGTACGCCGCCGGGGACGGCCGCCGGCGCTGGGTCCTCGGCTCCATCGGCCCCGGCACCAAGCTGCCCACCCTCGGCCACATCGCCTTCACCACCATCCGGGACGGCTTCCAGGCGAACGCCGAGGGCCTGCTCGCGGGCGGCGCCGACGCCCTGATCGTCGAGACCACCCAGGACCTCCTCCAGACCAAGGCCTCCGTCCTCGGCGCGCGCAACGCCATGGAGCGGCTCGGCGTCGAGGTCCCGCTGCTCGTCTCGATGGCCTTCGAGACCACCGGCACCATGCTGCTGGGCTCCGAGATCGGCGCGGCGCTCACCGCGCTGGAGCCGCTCGGCATCGACATGATCGGCCTGAACTGCTCGACCGGTCCGGCCGAGATGAGCGAGCACCTGCGCTACCTCACCCGGCACTCCCGCATCCCGCTGCTGTGCATGCCCAACGCGGGCCTGCCCATCCTCACCAAGGACGGCGCCCACTTCCCGCTCGGCCCCGAGGGCCTGGCGGACGCCCAGGAGAACTTCGTACAGGACTACGGCCTGTCCCTCGTCGGCGGCTGCTGCGGCACCACCCCCGAGCACCTGCGCCAGGTCGTGGAGCGCGTCCGCGCCCTCGCCCCGGCCGAGCGCGACCCCCGCCCCGAGCCGGGCGCCGCCTCCCTCTACCAGTCGGTGCCGTTCCGCCAGGACACCGCCTACCTGGCCATCGGCGAGCGCACCAACGCCAACGGCTCCAGGAAGTTCCGCGACGCCATGCTGGAGGCCCGCTGGGACGACTGTGTGGAGATCGCCCGCGAGCAGATCCGCGAGGGCGCGCACATGCTCGACCTGTGCGTGGACTACGTCGGCCGTGACGGCGTCGCCGACATGGAGGAACTGGCCGGCCGCTTCGCCACCGCCTCCACCCTGCCGATCGTCCTGGACTCCACCGAGGTCGAGGTCATCAGGGCGGGCCTGGAGAAGCTCGGCGGGCGCGCGGTGATCAACTCCGTGAACTACGAGGACGGCGACGGCCCCGACTCGCGGTTCGTGAAGGTCACGCGGCTGGCGCGGGAGCACGGCGCCGCCCTGATCGCGCTCACCATCGACGAGGAGGGCCAGGCCCGCACCCCCGAGAAGAAGGTCGAGATCGCCGAACGGCTGATCGCGGACCTCACCGGGAACTGGGGCATCCACGAGGAGGACATCCTCATCGACACCCTGACCTTCACCATCTGCACCGGTCAGGAGGAGTCCCGCAAGGACGGCGTCGCCACCATCGAGGCGATCCGCGAACTGAAGAGGCGCCACCCGGCCGTGCAGACCACGCTGGGTCTGTCGAACATCTCCTTCGGCCTCAACCCGGCCGCCCGCATCCTGCTGAACTCCGTCTTCCTGGACGAGTGCGTCAAGGCCGGACTCGACTCGGCGATCGTGCACGCGAGCAAGATCCTGCCGATCGCCCGCTTCAGCGAGGAAGAGGTCCGCACGGCCCTCGACCTCATCCACGACCGCCGCGCCGAGGGCTACGACCCCCTCCAGAAGCTCATGCAGCTCTTCGAGGGCGCCACCGCGAAGTCCCTGAAGGCCGGCCGCGCCGAGGAACTGGCCGCGCTGCCGCTGGAGGAGCGCCTGGAGCGCCGCATCATCGACGGCGAGCGCAACGGCCTGGAGGCGGACCTCGACGAGGCCCTCCGGGACCGGCCCGCGCTCGACATCGTCAACGACACCCTGCTGAACGGCATGAAGGTCGTCGGCGAGCTGTTCGGTTCCGGCCAGATGCAGCTGCCGTTCGTCCTCCAGTCCGCCGAGGTCATGAAGGCGGCCGTCGCCCACCTCGAACCGCACATGGAGAAGTCGGACGCCGACGGCAAGGGCACCATCGTCCTCGCGACCGTGCGCGGCGACGTGCACGACATCGGCAAGAACCTGGTCGACATCATCCTCTCCAACAACGGCTACAACGTCGTCAACCTGGGCATCAAGCAGCCCGTCTCCGCGATTCTGGAGGCGGCCGAGGAGCACCGGGCGGACGTCATCGGCATGTCGGGGCTGCTGGTCAAGTCCACGGTGATCATGAAGGAGAACCTGGAGGAGCTGAACCAGCGCGGTCTCGCCGCCCGCTTCCCGGTCATCCTCGGCGGCGCCGCCCTGACCAGGGCCTACGTCGAGCAGGACCTGCACGAGGTCTACGAGGGCGAGGTCCGCTACGCCCGTGACGCGTTCGAGGGCCTGCGCCTGATGGACGCGCTGATCGGCGTCAAGCGGGGCGTGCCCGGCGCGAAGCTGCCCGAGCTGAAGCAGCGCCGGGTGCGGGCCGCGGCCGTCGTCGAGGAGACCGAGGAGCGCCCGGAGGAGGGCCACGTACGCTCCGACGTCGCCACCGACAACCCCGTGCCGGTCCCGCCGTTCTGGGACACCCGGGTTGTCAAGGGCATCCAGCTCAAGGAGTACGCGAGCTGGCTGGACGAGGGCGCCCTGTTCAAGGGCCAGTGGGGGCTGAAGCAGGCCCGCACCGGTGAGGGGCCGACGTACGAGGAACTGGTGGAGACCGAGGGCCGCCCGCGTCTGCGCGGCCTGCTCGACCGGCTCCAGACGGACAACCTGCTGGAGGCGGCCGTGGTCTACGGCTACTTCCCGTGCGTCTCCAAGGACGACGACCTGATCATCCTGGACGAGCAGGGCAACGAGCGCACCCGGTTCACCTTCCCGCGCCAGCGCCGCGGCCGGCGCCTGTGCCTGGCCGACTTCTTCCGCCCGGAGGAGTCGGGGGAGACGGACGTGGTCGGCCTCCAGGTCGTCACCGTCGGCTCGCGCATCGGCGAGGAGACGGCCCGGCTCTTCGAGGCCAACGCCTACCGTGACTACCTAGAACTGCACGGCCTGTCCGTGCAGTTGGCCGAGGCCCTCGCCGAGTACTGGCACGCCCGCGTCCGTTCCGAACTCGGCTTCGCCGGCGAGGACCCGGCCGCCATCGAGGACATGTTCGCCCTCGGGTACCGCGGCGCCCGATTCTCCCTCGGCTACGGCGCCTGCCCCAACCTGGAGGACCGGGCCAAGATCGCCGACCTCCTCCAGCCGGAGCGGATCGGCGTGCACCTGTCGGAGGAGTTCCAGCTCCACCCCGAGCAGTCCACCGACGCGATCGTGATCCACCACCCGGAGGCGAAGTACTTCAACGCCAGGTGACCCCCGCTGCGGGCACCCCGGGCGCCCCTGGGCCGTTCAGGGGGTGTCCGGCGGGGTGCCCCGGGGCCGCGAGTGGTGAACGAGGCGTTCCGCTCCACGGAGTCGTACACTGGTCGGTCCACCGCAGGCCGGTTCCCCGCACGGGAACCGGCCTGACCGTCCCTCAAGGAGGTGCGCCCGGATGACCAGCACGGTCCCCGCGCCCGGAACCCTTCCCCCCGCTCCCGCCGGCACCGCAGCGGGCACGACCGCGCCGCCCGAGGGCTCCGCCCTCCAGGCGGTGCTTCTCGACATGGACGGCACCCTGGTGGACACCGAGGGCTTCTGGTGGGACGTCGAGGTGGAGGTCTTCGCCCGCCTCGGCCACACCCTGGACGACTCCTGGCGGCACGTCGTGGTCGGCGGCCCCATGACCCGCAGCGCCGGTTTCCTCATCGAGGCGACCGGCGCCGACATCACCCTCGCCGACCTCGCGGTGCTGCTCAACGACGGGTTCGAGGAGCGCATCGACCGGGCCCTGCCGCTGATGCCGGGCGCCGCCCGTCTGCTCGGCGAGCTGCACCGGCACGGCGTGCCCACGGCCCTGGTCTCGGCCTCCCACCGGCGCATCATCGACCGGGTGCTGTCCGTGCTGGGCCCGCACCACTTCGCCCTCTCCGTCGCGGGCGACGAGGTCTCCCGCACCAAGCCCTTCCCGGACCCGTACCTGCTCGCCGCCGCGGGGCTCGGCGCGCACCCGGCCGGATGCGCCGTGGTCGAGGACACCGCGACCGGGGTCGCCGCCGCGGAGGCCGCGGGCTGCCGGGTGATCGCCGTGCCCTCCGTGGCGCCCATCGGCCCGGCCGCGGGGCGGACCGTGGTCTCCTCTCTGGAAGAGGTCGACCTGCCATTTCTGCACGGACTGATGACGGAAATGCGCTAGCCGTTCACCCAGCGTGCGGCGTCCATTGGGCGTGCTGGACATATATCCGGGGAAGTGCACCCCAGGGGAATTCCCGGTGAGCCGTCCGGCCGAATCGTGCTGACCGGTCACACAGTTGCGGGTGTGACGTTTCCCACGCCCATGGGGGTCGACAGTGTCGGCCGGCTGTGCTGAACGGCCCGGATCGGGTGGTGTGGACGGGTCTTTGTGTCCCGATTGATGGGATGCTGCACTAATCCTGCCGCTGTCGGGTTTTCGGTGTGTCCGCGACCGGTTCCACTGCGTGATGAGGGGTCAACTCACGGGGCCGTGAAGCGTGCTGCGAGCGCGGACTAATCTCGTCGCGAGAACATCACCGCGAACCCCCGTGATCCGTCGCACCACCCATGCATGCCGGATACACGGACCCGAACAGCTCTGGAGAAACTCCCGCATGAACCGCAAGACTTTGGTGCTGCCGGCGGTGGCCGGCCTGCTCACCCCGGTTCTCGCCGCGTGCGGCGGATCCGACAGCGGGAGCAAGAGCGGTGACGCCATCGTCGTCGGTACCACGGACCAGTTCACGGCCACCAAGGCGGCTCCGGCGCCGCTCGACCCGGCCTACGCCTACGACGTCGGCACCTGGAACATCCTGCGCCAGACCGTGCAGACCCTGATGGCCCAGCCCAAGGGCGAGGGCGACCCCGTGCCCGAGGCCGCCGAGAGCTGCTCCTTCACCGACAGCGGCAGCGAGCGCTACGTCTGCAAGCTGCGCAAGGACCTGAGGTTCGCGAACGGCGACAAGGTGACCGCCGCCGACGTCAAGTACTCCATCGAGCGTGCGCTGCGCATCAAGGCCGACAGCGGTGTCTCCGCCCTGCTGAACACCCTCGACACCATCGAGACGCAGGGCGACCGCGAGGTCGTCTTCCATCTGAAGACGGCCGACGCCACCTTCCCGTACAAGCTGTCCACTCCGGTCGCGGGCATCATCAACCCGAAGGACTACGACAAGGACAAGCTGCGCGACGGCTTCGACGTCGACGGCTCCGGCCCGTACACCCTCCAGGCCGACGTCAAGAACAACGCGATCACCAGCATCACCTTCACCAAGAACCCTTCCTACAAGGGCAACGTGACGGTGCACAACGACGCGGTCGAGCTGCGCTCCTTCAGCGACGCCGACGCCATGGGAACCGCGCTCGGCAAGGGTGACATCGACGTCATGACGCGCACCATGTCGCCCGCGCAGATCCAGAAGCTGGACGCCGGCAGCGACGACAAGGCCGACCTCGTCGGCATGCCCGGCCTGGAGATCCGCTACCTGGCCTTCAACACCAACGCCACCAGCGTGAAGTCCAAGGCCGTACGCCAGGCGATGGCACAGGTCATCGACCGCGGCGAGCTGGTCTCCAAGGTCTACGGCACCCAGGCCGAGCCGCTGTACTCGCTGGTCCCCGCCACCGTGACCGGCCACTCCAACTCGTTCTTCAACAAGTACGGCAACCCCAGCGTCGACAAGGCCAAGAACCTGCTCGCCAAGGCCGGCATCACCACGCCGGTGAAGCTGACCCTGCACTACACGACCGACCACTACGGCTCGGCCACCAAGCAGGAGTTCCAGATCCTCCAGCAGCAGCTCAACGACAGCGGTCTGTTCGACGCCTCCGTCCAGGGCCACCTCTGGAAGACCTTCCGGCCCGCCGAGCAGAAGGGCGCGTACGACGTCTACGGCATGGGCTGGTTCCCCGACTTCCCCGACGCCGACAACTTCCTCGCCCCCTTCCTCGACAAGGACAACTTCCTCGGTTCGCCGTACGCCAACAGCACCATCCAGCGCTCGCTGATCCCGCAGTCGCGCCGTGAGGCCGACCGGCTCGGCGCCGCCAAGAGCCTGACCGAGATCCAGGACATCGTCGCCGACGACGTGCCGGTCCTGCCGCTGTGGCAGGGCAAGCAGTACATCGCCGCCCGGGACAACGTCACCGGGGTCTCCTACGCCCTCAACTCGTCGTCTACGCTCCAGTTGTGGGAGCTCGGCCGTGGTGTGAGCGGCTGACGGCTCTCCGCACCCGGGGGCCAGGGACGGCTGCCCCGGGTCCCGGGGCCAGGACGGCGGCCCCGGGGTGACGAACCGACGACAAGGCACCTTTCAAGTGAACAAGCGCAACCCGTGGCCAGTCCTGCCCCTCGTGGCGGGGCTGGCCTCCGGCCTGTTGACCGGCTGCGGCTCGGAGACCGGCGGTTCCGGGGGAACCGGCTCGGCCGTGGTGATGGGGATGTCCGACGACGTCCTCGCCACGGACCCGGCGTCCGGCTACGACCCCGGCTCCTGGCTGTTGTTCGACAACGTCTTCCAGTCGCTGCTCAGCTTTACCAAGGGCGCGACCGAACCCGGACCGGAACTGGCGAAGCAATGCCGCTTCACCGACACCCGGGCCATGGTCTACCGGTGCGAACTGAAGGACGGCCTGAAGTTCAGCAACGGTGACCCCCTCACCTCCGCCGACGTGAAGTTCTCCTTCGAGCGCATCCTGAAGATCGACGACCCCGCCGGTCCCGCGATCATGTTCCCGATGCTCGGCACGATCGCGGCACCGGACGCGAAGACGGTCGTCTTCCACCTGAAGGTGCCCGACGCCACCTTCCCCAGCAAGGTCGCCTCCGGCGCCGGTTCCATCGTGGACCACCGCCAGTACGACGCGAACGGCCTGCGCACCGACCACAAGGCCGTCGGCTCCGGCCCCTACGAGCTGGACTCCTTCGACAAGGAGCAGGCGGTCTTCTCGGTCAACGACAACTACAAGGGGACCGTCCGGGTCAAGAACTCCGGCGTCACCCTGAAGTTCTTCCACGGCGACCGCACCGCCCTGAAGCAGTCCCTCCTCGACGGCGGCATCGACATCGCCTACCGCGGTCTCTCCGCCTCCGACATCGCCGGCCTCGACCAGCAGAAGGACGACAAGGGCGTCGACGTCATCGAGGGCACCAGCGCCGAGGTCCAGCACCTGGTCTTCAACATGAAGGACCCGGTGGCCGGCAAGCTCGGCGTCCGTAGGGCCATGGCCTACCTCGTCGACCGCGACGCCCTGATCGCGAACGTGTACCAGGGCACCGCCACCCCCCTCTACTCGATCATCCCGGCGGGCATCGCGGGCCACGACACCGCCTTCTTCGACACGTACGGCGCCCGCCCCTCCCGCGCCAAGGCCGCCGCCGCACTGCGCGCCGACGGCATCACCGGCAAGGTCAAGCTCACCCTGTGGTCCACGCCGTCCCGTTACGGCCCGGCCACCGACGAGGAACTGAAGGCCATCGCCGGCCAGCTGAACGCCAGCGGCCTGTTCGACGCCGATGTGCGGTCCGTCCCCTTCGGCCAGTACGAGAAGGAGATCGCCCGGGGCAGGTACGGCGTGTACGTGAAGGGCTGGGTGCCGGACTACCCCGACGCCGACAACTTCACGGCCCCCTTCTTCGGCAAGGGCAACGTGCTGGAGAACAACTACGGCAACCGCACCATCACCGGTTCGCTCCTGCCCGCCACCGCCGCGCAGAGCGACCGGGCCGCGACCGACAAGCAGTTCGGCAGGTTGCAGGACATCGTCGCCGACGAACTTCCCGTCCTGCCGGTCTGGCAGGCCAAGCAGTACGCGGTCGTCCGCGACGGCGTCTACGGCCTGGAGTACTGCCTGGACGCCTCGACGGTGTTCCGGTTCTGGGAAATCAGCAAGAGCTGACGCCGGTCACGACGAAGGGCGCCCCTCGCGCGTGGTGAGGGGCGCCCTTCGCCGTACCGGCGGGCCGGCCGCCTCGCCGCTACTGCGCGCCGGGGCGCACCAGCCCGCTCTCGTACGCGTACACCGCCGCCTGCACCCGGTCACGCAGGCCCAGCTTGGTCAGCACGTGGCCCACATGAGTCTTCACGGTCGTCTCGCTGACGAACAGGTCGGCCGCGATCTCCGCGTTGGACAGCCCGCGCGCCACCAGTTTGAGCACCTCGACCTCACGGTCCGTCAGGGTGTGCAGGGCGTCCGGCACCGGGTCCTCGCCGGAGGGCAGATGCGTGGCGTACTTGTCCAGCAGCCGCCGGGTGATGCTCGGCGCGAGCATGGCCTCGCCGGCCGCCACGACCCGGATGGCCTGCACCAGTTCGTTGGCGGGCGCGTCCTTGAGCAGGAAGCCGCTCGCCCCCGCGCGCAGCGCCTCCACCACGTACTCGTCCAGGTCGAACGTGGTCAGCACCAGCACCTTGGCCGGACCGTCCCGCCCGGGGCCGGTGATCTGCCGGGTGGCCTCCACACCGTCCATCCGCGGCATCCGGATATCCATCAGCACGACATCCGGCTGCAACGCCCGTACCTGGTCGAGGGCCTGGAGACCGTCACCGGCCTCGCCGACGACGGCGAGGTCCTGCTCGGCCTCCAGGATCATCCGGAAGCCGGTACGCAGCAGCGGCTGGTCATCGACCAGTAGGACGCGGATGGCCACGTGACACTCCTTCGCTAGTCCGCGCCCATTGTGCCCTGCGCCACCGCCCCCGACTCGGCCGCCCTCACCGGCAGCGGGTAGGGCGGGGGAGTGCCGCCGAACTCCGGGCAGTGCGCCTGGTGGTCGCACCAGCCGCACAGCCGGGTCGGCCGGGGCCGCCAGTTCCCCGTCTCCGTGGCCTGGCTGATGGCCTCCCACAACGCGTGCAGCTTGCGTTCGACCCGCTCCAGGTCGGAGAGGACCGGGTCGTACGTCAGCACGTCGCCGCTGCCGAGATAGACCAGTTGCAGCCGGCGCGGGATCACCCGCTTCAGGCGCCACACCACGAGGGCGTAGAACTTCATCTGGAACAGGGCGCCCTCTGTGTACTCGGGGCGGGGCGCCTTGCCCGTCTTGTAGTCGACGATGCGCACCTCGCCGGTCGGCGCCACGTCCACCCGGTCGATGATCCCGCGCAGCCGCAGCCCCGAGTCCAGCTCGGTCTCCACGAACATCTCCCGCTCGGCCGGCTCCAGCCGTGTCGGGTCCTCCAGCGTGAACCAGCGCTCCACGAGCCGCTCCGCCTCGGCGAGCCACCGGGTCAGCCGCTCACCCTCCGGATCGTCGGCGAACAGCTCGGTCACCTCCGGGCGGCTCTCCCGCAGCCGGTCCCACTGCCCCGGGATCAGCGCCTTGGCCCGCGGCGCGGTCCGCTCACCGGCGGGCGCGTCGAACAGGCGCTCCAGCACGGCGTGGACCAGCGTGCCCCGCGTCGCCGCCTCGCTCGGCCTCTCCGGGAGCCGGTCGATCACCCGGAACCGGTACAGCAGCGGGCACTGCATGAAATCACTCGCCCGGGACGGCGACAGGGAGGCCGGCGCCACGGCCGCCCGCTCCCCGCCGGCCTCCGGGGGCGCCGGCGGCGGGGCGTCCGGTGGCGTGTGCTCGGCGCCGGCCGGCGGGGCCGCTGCCTCCTCGATGCTGCTGTCCATGTCCACAGACCTTACGGCCCGGCACCGACAGTGACCCGCCCGCCGGCCGCGTCGGCCGGTGAGCGGGCGGCGAACACAAGGGGTGCCGGGGCGGAACGTGCCGCCAAGGCCGCATACCATCGAGCAGAGACCCTTCCGCCCGGCAGGCGCGGGAGACGCTTCGAACGAGGGGACACCGTGGACGTGAGCGGCGGGAGCGGGCAGCCGCGGTCCGGCAACGACGGGCCGGCCGACAACTCCGCCGACCCCACGGCCGAACCCGCCGACCACCCCGCGGACCGGACCCACGACACCCCCGACGCCCCCCGCCCCACGACACCGCACCCCGCCACCCGGCAGACCACCCGCTCCGACGATCCCCACCCGGCCGACGAAGCCACCGAGGCCGACCCGGCCGACGAGGATGAGACGGCTGCCGGGGGCGGCACCGCCGGTACGCCGAGCACACCTGTCCCGGATCACGAGGCCGACGGGGCCGACAGGGTCAGCGACCCCCGCCCGGCGGCGACGGACAGCGCCTCCCGTTCGGCCGGCTCGGGCAGCGCCCCCCGTACGGACGACACGGACAGCTCGCCGGAGGATACGGACAGCTCACCGCGCCAGGCGCATACGGACAGCGCCCACCCCCCGGCAGGGGAATCCGTGCCGCACGCCGGTGACTCCTCCGAGCACCGCTCCCTCGCGCACTCCGGTATCGCCAAGGGCGAGCCGCCCCGGCCGCGGCCCAAGGAGCCCGGCGGCGGCATTCTCATGGGACGGCCCTTCGGCGTGCCCGTGTACGTCGCGCCGAGCTGGTTCCTCGTCGCCGCGCTGATCACCTGGGTCTTCGGCGGCCAGCTCGACCGCGTGCTGCCCGAGCTGGGCGCCGCCCGCTACCTGGTCTCCCTCTTCTTCGCGGTCGCCTTCTACGCCTCCGTCCTGGTCCACGAACTGGCCCACACGGTCGCCGCGATCCGCTTCGAGCTGCCGGTCCGCCGCATCCAGCTCCAGTTCTTCGGCGGTGTCTCGGAGATCGAGAAGGAGGCCGAGACCCCCGGCCGGGAATTCGTGCTGGCGTTCGTCGGCCCGCTGCTCTCCCTCGTCCTGGCCGGGCTGTTCTACCTCGCCATGAAGCCCGTCGAGCCCGGCACCGTCCCCGGCGTGCTGCTGGCCGGGCTGATGGTCTCCAACCTCATCGTCGCGATCTTCAACCTGCTGCCCGGCCTGCCCCTCGACGGCGGCCGCATGCTCCGCGCCGTCGTCTGGAAGCTCACCGGCAGGCCGATGAGCGGCACCGTCGCCGCGGCCTGGGTCGGCCGTGCCCTCGCCGTCTCCGTCCTGATCGGCCTGCCGCTGCTCAACCACTCCGGCGCCCTCGGCGGCGGCGGTGAGGAGACGAACGGCATGGACACGGTCACCGACGCCCTGCTCGCCGCCATCCTCGCCGCGATCATCTGGACCGGCGCCGGCAACAGTCTGCGCATGGCCCGGCTGCGCGAACACCTGCCCGAGCTGCGCGCCCGCACCCTCACCCGGCGGGCCGTACCGGTCGAGAACGACACCCCGCTCTCCGAGGCGCTGCGCCGGGCCAACGCCGCCGGTGCCCGCGCCCTGGTCGTCGTCGACGCCGACGGCACCCCCCTCGCCCTCGTCCGCGAGGCCGCCATCGTCGGCGTACCCGAGCACCGCCGCCCCTGGGTGGCCGTGAGCGGCCTGGCCCAGGAGCTGACCGACGGCATGCGGGTCTCCGCCGAACTGGCCGGGGAGGACCTGCTGGACGCCCTCCGGGCCGCCCCCGCCACCGAGTACCTCGTGGTCGAGCAGACCGGCGAGATCTACGGCGTCCTGTCCGCCGCGGATGTCGAACGCGCTTTCGTGAAGGCGATGGCCCGGCCCACCCCGTAACCGTGGTCGGCGGCCTCCGGAAACGCCGGTAGGCTGGTCACATGTCCGAACCGACCGGTGCCGCCCGCAGGCGCGGGCCCTTCAAGGTCGGGGACCAGGTACAGCTGACCGACCCCAAGGGCCGCCACTACACGTTCACGCTCGAAGCCGGGAAGAACTTCCACACCCACAAGGGCTCCTTCCCGCACGACGAACTGATCGGCGCTCCCGAGGGCAGCGTTGTCCGGACCACCGGCAACGTGGCCTACCTCGCGCTGCGCCCCCTGCTCCCCGACTACGTCCTGTCCATGCCCCGTGGGGCAGCCGTCGTCTACCCCAAGGACGCGGGGCAGATCCTCTCCTTCGCCGACATCTTCCCCGGCGCGCGCGTCGTGGAGGCCGGCGTCGGCTCCGGTTCGCTCAGCAGCTTCCTGCTGCGGGCCATCGGCGACCAGGGCATGCTGCACTCCTACGAGCGCCGCGAGGACTTCGCCGAGATCGCGAAGCAGAACGTGGAGCGCTACTTCGGCGGCCCGCACCCTGCCTGGCAGCTGACCGTCGGCGACCTCCAGGACAACCTGTCCGACACCGACGTCGACCGCGTCATCCTGGACATGCTCGCCCCCTGGGAGTGCCTGGAGGCCGTCTCCAAGGCGCTCGTCCCGGGCGGCATCGTGTGCTGCTACGTGGCCACCACCACCCAGCTCGCCCGGACCGTGGAGTCCATCCGGGAGATCGGCTGCTTCAACGAGCCGACCGCCTGGGAGACCATGATCCGCAACTGGCACATCGAGGGCCTGGCCGTCCGCCCCGACCACCGGATGATCGGCCACACCGGTTTCCTGCTCACCGCCCGCCGCCTCGCGGACGGCGTCGAGCCGCCCATGCGCCGCCGCCGCCCCGCGAAGGGCGCGTACGGCGAGGACTACGCCGGACCCAACGCCGACGGCGGCACCGGCCGCTGACCGGCCCCGCACGCGTACAACGCAAGGGCGCCGTGCCCGAGTTCCCCACCGCATCCGGGAACTCGGGCACGGCGCTCCCGCGTTGAGCCGGTACCGGCATCGGCGCCTCCCGCGCGCGGGTCTGCCGCCCGGAGGGAATCCCGGTCCCCGCCGTTCCCCCGCACCGTGGCGTGTGGCAGCATGCAGGCCATCCCACCGGCACAGCCCTCACAGGAGACACTCCTAGTGCAGCCATCCGCCGTTCCGGAGCTCGCCCACACCCAGACCCGGCCGATCCACTGGGTCCTCACCGCCACGGCCGTCGCCGCCGTGGTGGCGCTCTCCACCGTCGCCCAGCCCGGATCGGCCACGGCCGCCCAGTCCGCCACCGGCACGCGGACGACCACCCAGCCCGCGGCCGCCGCGCCGGGCACGGCCGGGGCGAATTTCCCGCTGGACTGCGGACCGGTCAAGGCCCTGGTCGTCAAGAAGGCCGACGCGGACCTGGACGGTGACGGCAGGCCGGAAACCGTCGCGGTGGTCCACTGCGACGCCCCCATGGGCACCCCGCCGGACGGCGTCTACGTCCTCACCCGCTCCGCGGACGGCAGGCGGCCACGCGTGGTGGCCACCCTCGTCAGGCCCGAGGACCGGCTCACGGTCACCGGCTTCGCCGTACGCGCGCGTACCGTCTCCGCCACGCTGCTCGGCTACTCGTCGGACTCCGTGCCCAGTTGCTGCCCCGACCTGAGGACCCCGGCCGCCTGGCAGTGGAACGGCAGTGCCTTCATCCGCTCCACAGGGGCCGCGGCCCACAGCGTCTGAAGCGGGCTCAGTCCGCCTCGGGGCCGTACACCTCGACCCTGTCCTGAACGCGCCGCACGTGGATGCACTCGCCGGGACACTCCTTCGCCGAGTCCACCACGTCCGCCAGCAGCGGCAGCGGCACCGGCGTGGCCGCGCCCGGGGCCTGGAGCAGCTCGTCGTCGGCGCCCTTCACATAGGCCAGCCCGTCGATGTCCAGCTCGAACACCTCGGGGGCGTACTGGGCGCAGATGCCGTCGCCGGTACACAGGTCCTGGTCGATCCAGACCTCCAGCGCCTCGCCGCCCGGGGCCTCCTGCTGCACGGTCATCTCTCCTGCCGTCGGTTCGCCGGGCGGTCCGGGCGCCACGAGGGCCGGCCGGGTCCGCTCCAGCGGCTGTTGGACACCCTCGACCCTACCTCCGCCCGGTTCGCGCCCGGTCCGGGCCGGTCCGGGGTTTCCGGACCGGCCCGCTCGGGTACGAGCGCCGGGCCGGGACAGGGGTGCCCCGGCGGCCGGATCGATCACTTCAGGCCGCCCCCGCGGTGACAGCCCCTCCCGCTTTCGTCGCTCTGCGTGATGGCCGTGCGAGCGGCCCGAGGGCTGCCCGCAAACGGGCCGATCGGCCCGGAAAGGGCAACTCCGGCCAACCGCGAAGGCTTTCGGCCGCGTCCTGCGTGGAACAGGCTGCTTTCCCTTCACGTTGAGTGGGTATCCCCTCCATGCGAGGGAGTGCGCGCCGGGTGACCGACGACACACCTTGACAGTCTTTGTGATCTAGGGGTTTCAATCGACACCCACCCAGGTAGGGTCTGGAAGCGTCCAGCTCCCCTTGGAGGAGGTGAGGACCGTGGCAGCCCACGACGACGACATGAACCGCGGCATCCGCCCGGGACGCGGGTCCGACGACCCGGCCGGGCAGATCGCCTACCTTGAGCAGGAGATCGCCGTCCTGCGACGCAAGCTCGCCGACTCTCCGCGGCACACGAGGATTCTCGAAGAGCGGATCGTCGAGCTACAGACGAACCTGGCCGGCGTGTCCGCCCAGAACGAACGACTGGCCAACACCCTCCGCGAGGCCCGCGACCAGATCGTGGCCCTCAAGGAGGAGGTCGACCGGCTCGCCCAGCCGCCGGCCGGCTTCGGTGTCTTCCTCCAGGCGAACGAGGACGGCACCGCGGACATCTTCACCGGTGGCCGCAAGCTCCGGGTCAACGTCAGCCCGAGCGTCGAACTGGACGATCTGCGGCGCGGCCAGGAGGTCATGCTCAACGAGGCGCTCAACGTGGTCGACGCCATGGAGTACGAGCGCGTCGGCGACATCGTCACCCTCAAGGAGATCCTGGAGGACGGCGAGCGCGCCCTCGTCCTGGGGCACACCGACGAGGAGCGGGTGGTGCGGCTCGCCGAGCCGCTGCTGGACGTCACCATCCGCGCCGGCGACGCCCTCCTGCTCGAACCCCGCTCCGGCTACGTCTACGAGGTCGTGCCCAAGAGCGAGGTCGAGGAGCTGGTCCTCGAAGAGGTCCCCGACATCGGCTACGAGCAGATCGGCGGCCTCGGCAACCAGATCGAGGCCATCCGCGACGCGGTCGAGCTGCCGTACCTCTACCCGGACCTGTTCAAGGAGCACGAGCTGCGCCCGCCCAAGGGCGTCCTGCTCTACGGCCCGCCCGGCTGCGGCAAGACGCTCATCGCCAAGGCCGTCGCCAACTCGCTGGCCAAGAAGGTCGCCGAGGTCACCGGCCAGGCCCAGGGCAAGAGCTTCTTCCTGAACATCAAGGGTCCCGAGCTGCTCAACAAGTACGTCGGCGAGACCGAGCGGCAGATCCGCCTCGTCTTCCAGCGTGCGCGTGAGAAGGCCAGCGAGGGCACCCCCGTGATCGTCTTCTTCGACGAGATGGAGTCCCTCTTCCGCACCCGTGGCTCCGGTGTCAGCTCGGACGTGGAGAACACCATCGTCCCGCAGCTGCTCGCCGAGATCGACGGCGTGGAAGGCCTCCAGAACGTGGTCGTGATCGGCGCCTCCAACCGCGAGGACATGATCGACCCGGCCATCCTGCGCCCCGGCCGGCTCGACGTGAAGATCAAGATCGAGCGTCCGGACGCCGAGGCGGCGAAGGACATCTTCGGCAAGTACCTCACCGAGCGTCTGCCGCTGCACACGGACGACGTCGACGAGCACGGCGGTGACAAGACCACCACGGTCCAGAGCATGATCCAGACAGCGGTCGAGCACATGTACGCCGAGTCGGAGGAGAACCGCTTCCTGGAGGTCACCTACGCCAACGGTGACAAGGAAGTCCTCTACTTCAAGGACTTCAACTCCGGCGCCATGATCGAGAACATCGTGGGCCGGGCCAAGAAGATGGCGATCAAGGACTTCCTGGAGAAGAGCCAGAAGGGTCTGCGCGTCTCCCACCTGCTCCAGGCCTGCGTGGACGAGTTCAAGGAGAACGAGGACCTGCCCAACACCACGAACCCGGACGACTGGGCCCGGATCTCCGGAAAGAAGGGCGAGCGGATCGTGTACATCCGTACGCTCATCACCGGGAAGCAGGGCGCGGACACCGGACGCTCGATCGACACGGTGGCGAACACCGGTCAGTACCTGTAACGGCAGGGCGGCTGCGGGTGCCCTCGGCGGGTACCCGCAGCCGACTGTTTTCAGGGCCACGACCGGAGCAGCCAATGACGCAAATGATCTCCCCACCAGCGCAAAGGCGTTCTAGGCTCGTTCCTGCCGCCGAGTCGCGCCGTGCGGGAACGGGCACCGCGCACACACCGGAGCGCCAGCGGCACATGAGCGGCGCCCACGACCGAGGGTGCCGCCGGGCAAGGAGGGCCGCATGACCGTACGGCGAGTAATGGGAATCGAGACGGAGTACGGGATCTCCGTCCCCGGCCACCCGAACGCCAATGCCATGCTCACCTCGTCCCAGATCGTCAACGCCTACGCGGCCGCGATGCACCGGGCCCGCCGGGCCCGCTGGGACTTCGAGGAGGAGAACCCGCTGCGGGACGCGCGAGGCTTCGACCTCGCCCGGGAGACAGCCGACTCCAGCCAGCTCACCGACGAGGACATCGGCCTGGCCAACGTGATCCTCACCAACGGCGCGCGTCTCTACGTCGACCACGCCCACCCCGAGTACAGCGCGCCCGAGGTCACCAACCCCCGCGACGCCGTCCTCTGGGACAAGGCGGGCGAGCGGATCATGGCCGAGGCCGCCGAGCGGGCCGCGCAGCTGCCGGGGGCCCAGCAGATCCACCTCTACAAGAACAACACCGACAACAAGGGCGCCTCCTACGGCACGCACGAGAACTACCTGATGAAGCGGGAGACCCCCTTCTCGGACATCGTGCGCCACCTCACGCCCTTCTTCGTCTCCCGTCAGGTCTTCGCCGGAGCGGGCCGCGTCGGCATCGGCCAGGACGGGCACGAGCACGGCTTCCAGCTCAGCCAGCGCGCGGACTACTTCGAGGTCGAGGTCGGCCTGGAGACCACGCTCAAGCGCCCGATCATCAACACCCGCGACGAGCCGCACGCGGACGCGGAGAAGTACCGCCGGCTGCACGTGATCATCGGTGACGCCAACCTCTCGGAGATCTCCACCTACCTCAAGCTGGGCACGACCGCCCTGGTCCTGTCCATGATCGAGGACGGCTTCATCGCCGTGGACCTGGCCGTCGACCAGCCCGTACGCACCCTCCACCAGGTCTCGCACGACCCGTCCCTGAAGCGCCTGGTCACCCTGCGCAGCGGGCGCACGCTCACCGCGGTCCAGCTACAGATGGAGTACTTCGAACTGGCCCGCAAGTACGTCGAGGAGCGCTTCGGCGCCGACGCCGACGACCAGACCAAGGACGTCCTCGGCCGGTGGGAGGACACCCTGACCCGGCTGGAGCGCGACCCGATGAGCCTGGCCGGCGAGCTGGACTGGGTGGCCAAGCGGGAGGTGATGGAGGGGTACCGCCGCCGGGACGACCTGGACTGGGACGCCGCGCGGCTGCACCTGGTCGACCTCCAGTACGCCGACGTCCGCGCCGAGAAGGGCATCTACAACCGTCTGGTGGCCCGTGGGCGCATGAAGCGGCTGCTGGACGAGGACGAGGTCGAGCGGGCCCGTACGAAGCCGCCGGAGGACACGCGCGCGTACTTCCGCGGCCGGTGCCTGGAGCAGTACGCGGACGACGTGGCCGCGGCGAGCTGGGACTCGGTCATCTTCGACCTCCCCGGCCGCGATTCCCTCCAGCGCGTTCCAACCCTGGAACCGCTACGCGGAACGCGAAATCACGTCAAGGAGCTGCTGGACCGCTGCCGGACCGCGGAAGACCTGGTCAGGGTCCTGTCCGGCGGGTGAGCGGTGTCAGGGGGGTACTCGGTGCGCCCCGGGCGGTCGGGGTGGAAAGCCCACCGCCCGGGAATCATCGGGATGGCCCCCCGTTCGTTGGAGAAACTGCGGGGCCGATGTCGGACCCGGCTTGTAGGGTCTGATCATCACCGATCGGCAGGCGAACTGAGCGGGGTGAGGTTTATGGCGACCAAGGACACGGGCGGCGGCCAGCAGAAGGCCACGCGCTCCACCGAGGAGGTCGAGGAGCAGGCGCAGGACGCACAGGCGCAGGACGACCTCAAGGAGCGGCACGAGAAGCTCTCCGACGACGTGGACTCCGTCCTGGACGAGATCGACGACGTACTCGAGGAAAACGCTGAGGACTTCGTGCGGTCCTTCGTGCAGAAGGGCGGCCAGTAGGCTGCTTTCCCCCTCGGATCCAAGGTTCAGGGGCGTCGGAGTCGTGAGCGGCCGGCGAACGGACGACGAAGCACTGCTCGCGGCCGGAGAAGTCCGGGCCGCGGGCAGTCCTCGTCCCCGGGGAACGGCTTCCGCCGGGCAGGTGGATCACCGTCACCGGCCGGGTAAGGTCCGTGGCATACCGTGCTTCAACCGCAATTCGGCCATCGGCAAGTGGGGGAAGACGCCCCGGACCTGCCCGCCGGACTGCCGCTATGTGGAAGGAATCTCGTGGAAGCCAATACTCGTGGCACCGGGCGTCTACCAGCTGCCTTCCTGACGCCAGGATCCTCCTCCTTCATGGACTTCCTCTCCGAGCACCAGCCCGCGCTGCTGCCCGGCAACCGGCAGCTGCCGCCCACGCAGGGTGTCATCGAGGCGCCGCACGGCACGACGATCGTCGCCGTCACCTTCCCCGGAGGCGTCGTGCTCGCCGGTGACCGCCGGGCGACCATGGGCAACGTCATCGCGCAGCGGGACATCGAGAAGGTCTTCCCGGCCGACGAGTACTCGGCCGTGGGCATCGCCGGCACCGCCGGGCTGGCCGTCGAGATGGTCAAGCTCTTCCAGCTGGAGCTGGAGCACTTCGAGAAGGTCGAGGGCGCCCAGCTGTCCCTGGAGGGCAAGGCCAACCGGCTGTCGACCATGATCCGTTCCAACCTCGGCATGGCCATGCAGGGCCTGGCCGTGGTGCCCCTCTTCGCCGGGTACGACCTGGACCGCGAGCGGGGACGCATCTTCTCCTACGACGTCACGGGCGGCCGTTCCGAGGAGCACAACTTCGCCGCGACGGGCTCGGGTTCGGTCTTCGCCCGCGGTGCGATGAAGAAGCTGTTCCGGAACGACCTGACCGAGGAGCAGGCCACCACGCTCGTGGTCCAGGCTCTCTACGACGCGGCTGACGACGACTCGGCGACCGGTGGTCCCGATGTCGCCCGCCGGATCTATCCGATCATCACCGTGATCACCGAGGACGGCTTCCGCCGGCTCACCGAGGAGGAGTCGTCCGGGCTCGCCCGCGCGGTGCTCCAGAAGCGCCTGGAGGAGCCCGACGGCCCCAAGGCCGCCCTGCTCTGAGCCCGGCCCCGGTTCTTATCGAGGTGATCCAGTGACCATGACAGAAAGGGACGGATAACCGGTGTCGACGCCGTTCTATGTCTCACCCCAGCAGGCCATGGCCGACCGGGCCGAGTACGCCCGCAAGGGCATCGCCCGCGGCCGCAGCCTGGTCGTGCTCCAGTACGCCGACGGCATCGTGTTCGTCGGCGAGAACCCGTCCCGCGCGCTGCACAAGTTCAGCGAGATCTACGACCGGATCGGCTTCGCGGCGGCCGGCAAGTACAACGAGTACGAGAACCTGCGCATCGGCGGCGTGCGCTACGCCGACCTGCGCGGCTACACCTACGACCGTGACGACGTCACGGCCCGCGGCCTGGCCAACGTCTACGCCCAGACGCTGGGCACGATCTTCTCCTCGGCGGCCGAGAAGCCGTACGAGGTGGAGCTGGTGGTGGCCGAGGTGGGGGAGACCCCCGAAGGTGACCAGATCTACCGGCTGCCGCACGACGGTTCCATCGTGGACGAGCACGGCTCGGTCGCGGTCGGCGGCAACACCGAGCAGATCAGCAGCTTCCTGGACCAGCGTCACCGCGACGGCATGAGCCTCGCGGAGGCCCTGAAGCTGGCCGTGCAGGCCCTGTCCCGGGACACCAACGGCAGCGAGCGGGAGATCCCCGCCGAGCGGCTGGAGGTCGCCGTGCTGGACCGCACGCGCCCGCAGAAGCGCAAGTTCAAGCGCATCGTGGGCCGTCAGCTCGGCCGCCTGCTGGAGGCGGGCGGCGCGACCACGGAGGCGGAGAGCGCCGACGAGGAGTGACCCCCTCGGACCAGGTGTGCCCCGGCCGGTCCTCCGGCCGGGGCACCTGCCGTTCCGGCGGTGACCGGCAACCGGTCTACGCCTCGCGGGGCGGTGCCGTGGAGCCCCGGACGACCAGTTCGACGGGGATGTCCCCGCTCTGCGGCGCACGGCCCTCCAGCACCGCCAGCAGGGCCCGCATCCCGTGCTCGCCGAACAGCTCGGCGTCCAGCCGTACGGTCGTCAGCTCCGGGTCGAGGGCGGTGGCCAGGGCCAGGTCGTCCAGGCCGGTGACCGAGACGTCGTCCGGGACACGCAGGCCGAGCCGGCGCAGCGCCTTGTACGCGCCCGCGGCGAGCTTGTCGTCGTCGCACACCACGGCCGTGGGCCGGGGGCCGGGCGCGGTGAGCGCGGCCTCGGTGGCGGCCAGCGCGCCCTCGATGGAGATCGGGGCCCGGGCCGTACGCACACGCGTGCCCGGGACCGCGGCCAGGCGCGCGGCCAGCTCGCGCGCGCGGATCTCGAACGTCCAGGACGGCACGTCCGCGGCGAGGTGCAGCACCCGGCGGTGGCCGAGGCCCAGCAGGTGCTCGGCGACCTGGCGGACGCCGTCGGTGATGTCCAGGTTCACGGTCGCCGCGCCCAGGCTGCCCGCGGGATCACTGTCCAGCATGACCAGGGGCAGCTGGTCGCCGCGGATCGCGGTGAGGGCGTCGGCGGCCATCGAGGAGGCGATGACGCCGTCCAGGGCGGCCTGTGCGGAGGCGAAGGGGTCGCGGGCCGGGCCGATGCCCTCGGGCGAGGGGTAGAGCACCACACCGAAGCCGTGCTCGGCCGCCACGCGCGCGGCGCCCGTGTAGACCCCGGCGAAGAACTCCGTCGTCAGGGCGGGCACCACGAGCAGGACGGTGCGGGTGTGGCCGAGGCGAAGGTTGCGGGCGGCGAGGTTGGGCCGGTAGCCCAGCTCCCGCGCGGCCTCCCGGACCCGTTCGGCGGTGGCCTCGGACACCCGGCCGCGCCATTTGTCGCCGAGGACGAGGGAGACGGCCGCCTGGGAGACGCCGGCCGCCCGGGCGACGTCACGGCTGGTCGGGCGGGTGCTGCTGGGTGCCACCGCGGGCCTGCTCCTCTGCTTCGGCCGTCCGTCCGGGGCGCTCGGCGCGCCCGCGGGTCACCGTCGGCCGTCTGGACGTGTGAACAGCGCACATGGTACGTATGGACGGGGACGTTATACGTAACACTTCGGGCCGTCGAGGCGTCCCGCGAGCCACGGAAGGGCTGGACATGGCCACGGGATACCTGGAGATCCTCAGAGCGAGGCACGCGTGCCGGCTGCTCACCGGCACCCTGGTGGGCCGCCTGCCCAACGCCACCGCGGCCATCGCCCTGGTGCTCTTCGTCCGCGCCGAGGGCGGCAGCTACAGCCTCGCCGGCGCCCTCGCCGCGGTGTACGGCGTCGCCAACGCCGCCGGCCAGCCGGTCCTGGGCCGGCTCGTGGACCTGTACGGCCAGCCGCGCGTCCAGCTGCCCGCGGCGGTCCTGGCGGCCCTCTCGATGACCGCCTTCGCCTTCCTGGGCACCGGCTCGCTCCCCGTCGCCCACGCGACCGTGGCGGCGGCCGGCCTGTTCGCCCCGCCCCTGGAGGGCGGCCTGCGCGCCCTGTGGCCGTCCGTGCTGCGCCGCGAGGACCAGGTGCACACCGCGTACGCCATGGACGCGGTCGCTCAGGAGATCATGTTCACCGCCGGCCCGCTGCTGGTGACCCTGTGCGTGTCCCTGTGGGACGAGCGCGCCGCCCTGCTCGTGCTGAACCTCCTCGGCGTGCTGGGCGCGCTCTCCGTGGTCCTCTCGCCGCCCTCGCGCGCGTGGCGCTCCGCCCCGCGCGAGGCGCACTGGCTGGGCGCCCTGCGCTCGCCCGGCCTGCTGGCGCTGCTCGCGGCCTTCCTGTTCGTCGGTATCGCGCTGGGCTCCATCACGGTCGCCTCGGTGTCGTACGCCGACGGACACGGCGGTGACGCCGTCTACGGCTGGCTCATGGCCGGACTCGGCCTCGGCGCGCTCGCCGGCGGCAGCGTCTACGGCGCCCGCCGGTGGGCCGGCGCGCCCGAACGGCGACTGACGGTGCTGGTGGCCCTGCTGGCGGTCTGTTACCTGCCGCTGACGCTGACCCCCGGCACGGTCGCCATGGTGCTGCTGAGCGTGGTCTCCGGCGTCTTCCTGGCGCCCTGCATCGCCTGCGCGTTCATCATCGTCGACCGGCACGCGCCGGCCGGGACCGTCACCGAGGCGTTCTCCTGGCTGGTGACGACGTTCACCGTGGGCGCCTCGGTCGGAACGGGCCTGGCGGGACCGGTCGTCCAGGCCGGTGGCACCCTGTGGGGTTTCGCCCTGCCGGGCGCGGCCGGGGCCGTGTCCCTGCTGGTCCTGCTGGCCACCGGACGGGTCCTGGCGGCTCCCGCGCGGGGCGGGGTCGTTGCGGCTTCATCGGAAAATGATCCAAATCGTGCCGTCGAACCTCGTTTCAGCTCGGGGGATCGGGCGTAATGTTCCCTCATGGACCGCCGCATTTTCGGGCTGGAGAACGAGTACGGCGTCACGTGCACGTTCAGGGGACAGCGCCGTCTGTCTCCTGACGAGGTGGCGCGGTACCTCTTCCGCCGTGTCGTGTCATGGGGCCGCAGCAGCAATGTGTTTCTGCGCAACGGCGCCCGGCTCTATCTCGACGTGGGCTCACATCCGGAATACGCGACCCCCGAGTGTGACGACGTGACCGAGCTGGTCACCCACGACAAGGCCGGCGAGCGCATTCTCGAAGGACTCCTGGTGGACGCGGAACGACGCCTGCACGAGGAGGGCATCGCAGGCGACGTCTACCTCTTCAAGAACAACACCGACTCGGCGGGCAACTCCTACGGCTGCCACGAGAACTACCTGGTGGCCCGGCACGGGGAGTTCTCCCGGCTCGCGGACATTCTCATCCCCTTCCTCGTCACCCGGCAGCTGCTGTGCGGCGCCGGCAAGGTGCTCCAGACCCCGCGCGGCGCCGTCTACTGCGTCAGCCAGCGCGCGGAGCACATCTGGGAGGGCGTCTCCTCGGCGACGACCCGCTCCCGCCCCATCATCAACACCCGCGACGAACCGCACGCGGACGCCGAGCGCTACCGCCGGCTGCACGTCATCGTCGGTGACTCGAACATGTCCGAGACGACCATGCTGCTCAAGGTCGGCGCCACCGACCTCGTGCTGCGCATGATCGAGGCGGGCACCGTGATGCGCGACCTCACCCTGGAGAACCCGATCCGGGCGATCCGCGAGGTCAGCCACGACATCACCGGCCGGCGCAAGGTGCGCCTGGCGAGCGGCCGGGAGGCCTCCGCGCTGGAGGTGCAGCGGGAGTACTTCGACAAGGCCGTGGACTTCTGCGAGCGCCGGGGCATCCGCACCGGCACGGTCGCGGAGGTCCTGGACCTGTGGGGCCGCACGCTCGACGCGATCGAGGCCGAGGACCTCGACCGGATCGCCACCGAGATCGACTGGGTCATGAAGTACAAGCTCATCGAGCGGTACCGGGCCAAGCACAACATGACCATGTCGCACCCGAGGGTCGCGCAGATAGACCTCGCCTACCACGACATCCACCGCCGTCGTGGCCTGTACTACCTGCTGGAGAAGAAGGGCCAGGCCGCCCGGATCTGCAACGACCTGAAGATCTTTGAGGGCAAGTCGGTTCCCCCGCAGACCACTCGGGCCCGGCTGCGCGGCGACTTCATCCGGCGGGCGCAGGAACAGCGCAGGGACTTCACGGTCGACTGGGTCCACCTGAAGCTCAACGACCAGGCGCAGCGCACCGTGTTGTGCAAGGACCCGTTCCGTTCGGTGGACGACCGGGTGGAGAAGCTGATCGCCGGTATGTAGGCGAAGGGCCGGGTCGAGCGTTCCGGCTCCGAAATGCCGGAACGCCACACGGGCGCCGTACGTTTTCCGTACGGCGCCCTTCTCACGCCGTAGAGTTGCGCGCACGCCATCCGCAAGATCGACCGATTACGAGGCTCTCCGTGCGCCGACGCTCACTCCTCCTCGCCGCTGTCCCCGCAGGACTGGTCACGCTCGCCGCCTGCGGTGACGACTCGTCCGACTCCGGCAAGACCAGTGCCTCGCCGTCGCCGTCGGCGTCCGCCGCGCCCCCGCCCAAGATCGTGGACGGACCGCTGCCGGCGGTCACGGCGGGCACGAAGTTCGGCGAGAAGCCGGTCATCGCCAAGGGGCCGGGCGAGCCGTCGAAGAACCTCGCGGTCAAGACGCTGATCCCGGGCAGTGGCCGCACGGTCGCGGAGAACGACTTCGTCCAGGCGAACTACCTCGGCCAGATCTGGGACACCGCCAAGGTCTTCGACAACTCCTACGACCGCAAACGCCCGCTGGTCATGCAGCTCGCCCAGGGCAGCATCATCGACGGCTGGCGGTACGCCCTGGCCGGCAAGAAGACCGGCAGCCGGGTCGAGATCGCCGTCCCGCCCGCCCTGGGCTACGGCAAGTCGGGCCAGCCGGACGCCGGCATCAAGGGCACCGACACCCTGGTCTTCGTCATCGACGTCATCGACTCCTTCAATTCCAAGAGCTCCGCCAAGGGCAAGCCGGTCGCACAGAACGACCCGGCGCTGCCGAAGGTGGCCACGAACACCGACGGCCAGGTGCCCAAGGTCACCATCCCCAAGTCGGACCCGCCGAAGAAGCTCGTCTCGGAGTACGTCCTGGAGGGTGACGGCGCCGAACTGAAGGCCGACCAGACGGTCCTGTGCCAGTTCCAGGGCCTGGTCTGGGAGAGCGGCAAGACCTTCCAGCGGACGTACGGCTCCGGCCGGCTCAGCCAGTTCTCCCTGGAGCAGATGCAGCAGGCGGTCAAGGGTCTGGCGCAGGGACTGACCGGCAAGAAGGTGGGCAGCCGGGTCCTGATCGTCGTCCCGCCGCAGCTGGGCTACGGCGACAACCCGCCGAGCGGCGGGATCATCAAGAAGGGCGCCACCCTGGTGTTCACGGTGGACATCCTCGCGGCGATGTAGCCGGGGGACGCCCAGGGCGGGCGACGGGCCCGCGATGATGAAAGACTGTCCGCGTTCCGTGTCGTACACAAGCAGGAGCTTTTGACGTGAGCATCGACAAGCCCGAGATCGACTTCCCGGAGGGCGCGCCCCCGGCCGACCTCGAGATCAAGGACATCTGGGAGGGCGACGGCGCGGTCGCCGAGGCGGGCCAGAACGTCACCGTCCACTACGTGGGCGTCGCCTTCAGCACCGGCGAGGAGTTCGACGCCAGCTGGAACCGCGGTACTCCGTTCCGCTTCCCGCTGGGCCAGGGCCGGGTCATCCAGGGCTGGGACCAGGGCGTGCAGGGCATGAAGGTCGGTGGCCGCCGCCAGCTGACCATCCCCGCCCACCTCGCCTACGGCAACCAGAGCCCGACCCCGGCGATCAAGCCCGGCGAGACGCTCATCTTCGTGGTCGACCTGCTCGGCGTCTGATTCACGGCCCGGATCCGACCGGATCCGACCACCTGGGGCCCACGCCTGTTCGGGCGTGGGCCCTCGGCTTTTGTCACCGCCCCGCGGAGCGGTACGGTCATCGGTCAGAAGCACCATAGGGAAGGCGAAGGGCGTCGATGGCCATTGCCAAGGCCGAGCGGCTGATGAACCTCGCGCTGTGTCTGCTCGGGACGCGGCGGCCGCTCAGCAAGCGCGAGCTGCGGGCGTCCATCGAGGCCTACCTCGAAGCGGGGAGCGACGACTCCTTCAACCGCATGTTCGAGCGGGACAAGGACGACCTGCGCGAGCTGGGCCTCGTCATCGAGACCGTCGAGAACATCGACGGCGAGGTCGGTTACCTCGCCCGCCGCGACAGCAACCGTCTGCCCCCCATCACCCTGGACGCCGAGGAGGCCGCCGCCCTCGGCCTCGCCGCCAAGGTCTGGCAGCAGGCACGGCTGGCCGGCGCGGCCAGCGGCGCCCTCCAGAAACTGCGCGCCGCGGGCCTGCCCGAGGACGTCGACCCGTACGAGGCGCACAGCGCCCTCGAACCGCGCATCCCCGTGCACGAGGCCGCCTTCGAGCCGCTGATGCTGGCCCTGCGCGACCGCCGACCGGTCCTCTTCGAGTACCGCAAGGCCTCCGCCGCCCACCCCGAGCCCCGGCATGTCGAGCCATGGGCGCTGGAGTGCTGGCGCGGGCACTGGTATCTGGCCGGCTGGGACCGCGACCGGGGCGCCGAGCGCGTCTTCCGGCTCTCCCGGATCACCGGCAGGGTCCGCACCCGGGGCACGGGTTTCACCGTGCCCGTGCCGGACGTCGTCACCGTGCGCGAGACCGTCGCGAGCTGGGCCGGCGAGATCGCCGACCGCTCGGCGCTGATCCGGCTGCGCTCCGGCGCCGGTTACCCCCTCCGTGCGAAGGCCACCGCGGTCCGGGAACTCGGCGACGGCTGGGACGAGTTGGAGATTCCGTACGGGCACGGACTGGACGCCTGGCTGGTGGAGTTCGGACCGGACGTGGTGGTGCTGGAGCCGGCCGAGCTGCGTGCGGACGTGGTGGACCGGCTGCGTGCCGTGGCCAAGGGCTGAGGGGGAGCAGGACTGTGGCAGGCAAACCGGTCAGGCCCGTGAACGCCATCGACCAGACCCGGCGGATGCTCTCGCTGGTGACCTATCTCCGGGAGCGCCCCGGCGCCCGGATCGCCGACGTGGCGCGCGCCTTCGGCATCACCGAGGACGAACTGGTCGCCGACCTCGACCTGCTGCCCATGTGCGGCACCAGCTTCCGCGGCGGCGACCTGCTGGACATCGACACCGACGGCGAGCGCATCTGGTGGCACAACCCGGCCGCGCTCGGCGAGGAGGCGGCCGAGCCGCTCCGGCTCGCCGCCGACGAGGCCACGGCCCTGCTGGTCGCCGCCCGCGCGGTGTCGACACTGCCCGGCCTGCGGGAGGGTGACCGCCAGGCCCTGCTGCGGGCCACCGCCAAGGTGGAGACCGCGGCCGGCGAGGCCGCCGGGGCCAGCTCCCGCCTGTCGGTGACCTTCGAGTCCGAGGGCGGTGTCTTCGCCGACGTCGACCGGGCGATCTCCGAGCGCCGCCGGCTCTGGATCCGCTACTACTCCCCGGCGCGCGACGAGATCACCGAGCGCGAGATCGACCCCATCCGGCTGGTCAGCGTCGGCCACACCTATGTGGAGGCCTGGTGCCGCCGCTCCGAGGCCCGGCGCACCTTCCGGCTCGACCGGGTCGCCGAGATCAAGGTCCTCGACGAGCCGTCGGCCCCGCCCGAGGTGGAGCTGCGCGACCTCTCCGAGGCCCTGGTGCAGCCGGCCGCCGAGGACCCGGAAGTGGTGGTCGAGGTCGGCCCCGGCGGTCGCTGGGTCGCCGAGTACTACCCGCACGACAGCGCCGATGAGCTGCCCGACGGCGGACTGCGTATCACTCTGCGCACCCCCGATCCGGCCTCCCTGCGCCGGCTGGCCCTGCGGCTCGGCCGTGACGGCCGGATCGTCTCCCCGGCCGAGCTGGCCGAGAGCGCCCGCCGCGCCGCCCACGAGGCCCTGGCGGCGTACGACGGTCCGGCGGACGCGGGTGCGGAGCGCCCGGTGACGGCCGGGACCTGAGGCCCGCGTGAGCCGGGGCTGCGCCCCGGTGGCGGACGAGCCAGAGCGACCAGAGGAAGAGGAGCGAGGGCTGTGAGCGAGTCCCCGGTGTCCGGTGCGGGTGAGATGACGGCGGCTTCGGCCTTCGCCGGGATGCGCGGAGCGGTCCCGGTGGTCTTCCGGGCCGGCTGCCCGGACTGCCGGGGCCGTTTCGAGCTCGCCGCGAGCGCGCTGCGCCTCGCCATCGGCGCCACCAGCCGGACGACGTTCTACTCCTTCACCTGTCCCGACTGCGGCACCCCGGTCCGCAAGCCCGCGGGGGAGCGGATCGTCGAACTGCTCACCGGCGGCGGCGTCCGGACCCTGCGGCTGCACTCCACGGTGTAGCCGGCTGGGCTCCGCCGCGGCGGACGGACTAGTCTCGGCGTCATGTTCTGGCCGATGTTCGCGGTAGCCATGGGGTTCCTGGGTCTCGCCGTCCTGGGGGTGTTCGCCGTCCGGGTGTTCCTGGAGGCGCGGCGCCTCGGGCAGCAGGTCGCCGATTCCGGGCGCCGCATCACCAGGGCGGCGGAGGATCTGGAACGGGCGGCCGTGAGCGCCGCCCGTGCCGTGGACACGCTGTAGCCGTGCCGGGCGGTGCCGGTGATTCCGGATCCGCCGTGCGGTGTCGGTCACTCGGCTCTGTCACCCCGCCCACCCGGACAGGTACGCTGCTGGTGCTGGTAGCGGCCCGATGACGAGGCGCGGTCCGCGAAGCAGGAGTACGCCGGGGCATTGTCCCGCGTTCATCCCCAGGCGTTACGATCGCAGCCAGCATGACGTCCGGACAAGTGTCCGACCTGTCGGACGTGCCCGCCTCGGTGAGAAGGTGAAGATTTATGTTCCGCAACGGACTTGAGCCGTGGCACCTGCTGCTCCTCGTTCTGGTGATCGTCCTGGTGTTCGGCTCCAAGAAGCTCCCGGACATGGCGCGCTCGCTCGGCAAGTCCGCGCGCATCCTCAAGAGCGAGGCCAAGGCGATGAAGGACGACGGCAAGCAGCCCGAGGGCACCGCCCAGTCCACCGCCGAGGAGCCCGCTCCGGCTCAGCGCACGATCCAGGCCGCCCCCGGTGACGTGACCAGCTCCCGCCCGGTCACCGAGCCGACGGACACGACCAAGCGCTGACGCGAGGACCGGGACATCCGGTCCGCTGCACGAGATGAGGATGTGGGTTGCCCAAGCCTGCCCGCAAGAAGGAGAGGGATCCCGAGGGGCGGATGCCGCTCGCGGATCACTTGCGTGAACTTCGCAACCGGCTCGCGAAGGGTGTCCTGGCGATCGTGGTCGTCACGATCGTCTCGGCCTTCTTCTATCGGGACATCATCGAAGTCATCACCCGGCCGATGCTGGACGAGATCGGCTGCCACCAGTCCTTCGGGGAACTGGCCGACGCCAAGAACGTCCGCTGTGCGCACATCACCGTCAGTGGTCTGCTGGGCGCGTTCAACCTGGCCCTGAAGGTCTCCCTCATGGCCGGCATCGTGCTGGCGTCGCCGGTCTGGCTCTACCAGCTGTGGGCGTTCGTCGCACCGGGTCTGCACCGCGGCGAGAAGAAGTACGCCTACGCGTTCGTCGGCTTCGGTTTCCCGCTCTTCCTCGGCGGCGGCTACCTCGCGTTCCACATGCTGCCCACCACGGCGAAGTTCATGATCGAGCTCACGCCCGCGGGTGCTGAGAACCTGTTGCCGCTGGACGACCTGCTGGACCTCATCACCCGCATGATCGTCGTCTTCGGCCTCGCCTTCGAGATGCCGCTGCTGCTGGTCATGCTCAATCTCACCGGGGTGCTGTCCGGGCGGCGCATGCTGGGCTGGTGGCGCGCCATGGTCGTCGGCATCACCGCCTTCGCGGCCGTGGCCACGCCCAGCCCCGACCCGATGACGATGCTGGCGCTGGCGGCACCGATCTGGGCGCTGTACTTCATCGCCGTGGCCATCGCGCTGCTCAACGACCGGCGCCGGGCCCGCCGCGAGGCCGACGGTCCCGGCGACGACGAGGCGTCCGAGCTGGACCTCACCCCCGAGGACATCGGCGCCGTCGAGCCCGTCCCGGCCGCCCGGGCACTGCCCGAGCAGGCGAGCACCGACCGGGTCAACGGCTACGACGACGTGACCTGAGCCCCTCCCACCACGCGCGATGCCCCCGTTCCCGGAGCCCTCCGGGGGCGGGGGCATCCGTCTTTGCCGATCAGCCCACGTTCCGGATAATGATCGTCCTGTTGTCGGTGGGGCCCGGTACGCTCGAAAGCACGATGACAGAGGACCTCTCACCGGCCGAGCGGTACGCGGCAGCCCGCAGGCGGGCTGCCGAGCAGGCCACCGCGCTCGCCTCCTTCCGCGAGATGTACGACTTCGGCCTCGACCCCTTCCAGATCGAGGCCTGTCAGGCACTCGAAGCGGGGAAGGGTGTGCTGGTCGCCGCGCCCACCGGCTCGGGCAAGACGATCGTGGGCGAGTTCGCCGTCCACCTCGCCCTCCAGCAGGGCAAGAAGTGCTTCTACACGACGCCCATCAAGGCCCTGTCGAACCAGAAGTACGCCGACCTGTGCCGGCGGTACGGTGCCGCGAAGGTGGGCCTGCTCACCGGCGACAACAGCGTGAACTCCGACGCCCCGGTGGTCGTGATGACCACCGAGGTGCTCCGGAACATGCTGTACGCCGGCTCGCAGACCCTGCTCGGTCTCGGCTACGTGGTCATGGACGAGGTGCACTACCTCTCCGACCGCTTCCGGGGCGCCGTCTGGGAGGAAGTGATCATCCACCTCCCCGAGTCGGTGACCCTGGTCTCGCTCTCCGCGACCGTGTCCAACGCCGAGGAGTTCGGTGACTGGCTGGACACCGTCCGCGGCGACACCGAGGTGATCGTCTCCGAGCACCGGCCCGTGCCGCTGTTCCAGCACGTGCTCGCCGGACGCCGGATGTACGACCTGTTCGAGGAGGGCGAGGGCCACAAGAAGGCCGTCAACCCCGACCTCGTCCGCCTCGCCCGGATGGAGGCGCAGCGGCCGTCGTTCCAGGACCGCAGGCGCGGCCGGTCGATGCGCGAGGCCGATCGCGAGCGGGAGCGCCGGCAGCGTTCGCGCGTGTGGACGCCCAGCCGCCCCGAGGTCATCGAGCGCCTGGACTCCGAGGGCCTGCTCCCGGCCATCACCTTCATCTTCAGCCGCGCCGCCTGCGAGGCCGCCGTCCAGCAGTGCCTGCACGCCGGCCTCCGGCTCAACGACGAGGACGCGCGCGAGCGGGTCCGCGCCCTGGTCGCGGAGCGCACCGCCTCGATCCCGCCGGAGGATCTGCACGTCCTCGGCTACTACGAGTGGCTCGAAGGGCTGGAGCGGGGCATCGCCGCCCACCACGCGGGCATGCTGCCGACCTTCAAGGAGGTCGTGGAGGAGCTGTTCGTGCGCGGCCTGGTGAAGGCCGTGTTCGCCACCGAGACCCTCGCGCTCGGCATCAACATGCCCGCCCGTTCGGTCGTGCTGGAGAAGCTCGTCAAGTGGAACGGCGAGCAGCACGCCGACATCACGCCCGGTGAGTACACCCAGCTGACGGGCCGGGCCGGGCGCCGCGGCATCGACGTGGAGGGCCACGCGGTCGTCCTGTGGCAGCGCGGCAGCAGCCCCGAGCACCTCGCCGGTCTCGCGGGCACCCGCACGTACCCGCTGCGCTCCAGCTTCAAGCCGTCGTACAACATGGCGGTCAACCTGGTCGAGCAGTTCGGCCGGCACCGCTCGCGCGAACTGCTGGAGACGTCCTTCGCGCAGTTCCAGGCCGACAAGTCGGTCGTCGGCATCTCCCGCCAGGTGCAGCGCAACGAGGAGGGCCTGGAGGGCTACAAGGCCTCCATGACCTGCCACCTCGGCGACTTCGAGGAGTACGCGCGGCTGCGCCGCGAACTGAAGGACCGGGAGACGGAGCTGGTCCGGCAGGGCGCCAACCAGCGCCGCGCCGAGGCCGCCGTCGCCCTGGAGAAACTCAGGGCCGGCGATGTCATCCACGTGCCGACGGGCAAGTACGCCGGTCTGGCCCTGGTGCTGGACCCCGGCCTGTCCGCCGGCCGGGCCGACGGCCATCGCGGCTTCGAGCACCAGGACGGTCCGCGCCCGCTGGTGCTGACCGCGGAGCGGCAGGTCAAGCGGCTGGCCTCGATGGACTTCCCGGTACCGGTCGAGCCGCTGGACCGGATGCGGATCCCGAAGTCCTTCAACCCCCGCTCGCCGCAGTCCCGTCGGGATCTCGCGTCCGCGCTGCGCACCAAGGCCGGGCACATCCCGCCGGAGCGGGTGCGCAAGCAGCGGTCGCAGGCCGCCGACGACCGCGAGATCGCGCGGCTGCGCACGGCGATCCGCGCGCACCCCTGCCACGGCTGCGACGACCGTGAGGACCATGCCCGCTGGGCCGAGCGCTACCACCGGCTGCTGCGCGACACCTCGCAGCTGGAGCGGCGGATCGAGGGCCGTACGAACACGATCGCGCGGACCTTCGACCGGATCGTGGCGCTGCTGACCGAGCTGGACTACCTGCGCGGTGACGAGGTCACCGAGCATGGCAAGCGGCTGGCCCGGCTCTACGGCGAACTGGACCTGCTGGCCAGCGAGTGCCTGCGCGAGGGCGTCTGGGAGGGCCTCGGCCCCGCCGAACTCGCCGCCTGCGTCTCGGCGTTGGTGTACGAGTCCCGGACGGGCGACGACGCGCTGGCGCCGAAGCTGCCGTCGGGCGGGGCGAAGGCCGCGCTCGGTGACATGGTCCGGATCTGGGGGCGGCTCGACGCCCTCGAGGAGGAGTTCCGGATCAGCCAGACCGAGGGGGTCGGCCAGCGGGAGCCGGACCTGGGGTTCGCCTGGGCGGCGTACATGTGGGCGACGGGCAACGGGCTGGACGAGGTGCTGCGCGAGGCGGACATGCCCGCCGGTGACTTCGTGCGGTGGTGCAAGCAGGTCATCGACGTGCTGGGGCAGATCTCGGCGGCGGCCCCCAGGGAGGGGTCGACCGTGGCGAAGAACGCGCGCAAGGCGGTGGACCAGCTGCTGCGCGGCGTGGTGGCCTACTCGTCGGTGGGGTGACCCGCCGTCCGGCGGGTGGGGGCGCGCCGCGGCCGGGCGCGCGGGCCCCCGCACCCGCCGAGAGCCGGTAGGGCGCCGGCCGGGGCACGGCTCCGGGGGAAGTGGCTCACTCTTCAGGTTCACCTTCACGGTGAGCGGCATCCGCATGCCCGTTCGCCACTACGAAGAGTGTTCGAACAGCAGCACAGTGTGTAAATGGCTTCGAGCGTACTCCTGTTGCGGGGGCGATTTCCGATGCTTGCCGAAGAGGGCACGGCGATGATCCGGTCGGACTAAGCTCGCCCGAGGCGCACCGAGTTGAGGTAATTCGTGCGCCTGTTCCCCTTGTGCGAAACAGATCCCGATCGTCCGTGAACCTTCCCCCCGCAAGACCCCCCGACACCCAGCCGACTCATCTCAGAAGGCATCCATGGTGAGTGTTCAGAAGCCTCCCGGCGGCCGTGAACGTCCCTGTGCGCGCGTGCTGTTGGCGCCGGCCATAGCGATGGCCGCCGCCGCCGGGGCCGCCGTCGCCCTGGTACCGCCCACCGCCCGGCTCGCCGTCGGCGTGTGCGGAGCGCTGGCCGTGCTGCTGGTCCTCGGCGCGGCCGGGGAGGCCGTCCGCCGTGGCCGCCGCCTCCGCGAGACGCAGGCCGAACACGCCCGGCACGCCGCGTATCTGGAAATGCGGATCGCCGCCCACAACGCGCTGATCGACCGCATCACCACCGACATCCTGCCCACCGGTTTCTACCGGCTGCGCCGCGGCGAGGCGCTCCGGGACACCGTGAGCAACGTCTACGACGCGGACCCCGACCTGCGCGGCCTGCCCGAGGGTTACCGCGAACTGGTGCGCGTCGCCTGGCGCGGCGCCGACCACGAGATCTCGATGCGCGACGCCACGGAGCGCTCCTTCGTGAGCATCGCCCGCCGCGTCCAGGCCATCGTCCACCAGCAGGCCAAGGAGCTCCGCGAGATGGAGGAGGACCACGGCCGCAACCCCGAGGTCTTCGACGACCTGCTGCGCATCGACCACGGCACCTCGCTGATCGGCCGCCTCGCCGACACCATCTCGGTGCTCGGCGGCGGCCGGCCCGGCCGTCAGTGGCCCCTGCCGGTCTCCCTCTACAGCGTGCTGCGCGGCGCCATGTCCCGCATCCTGGAGTACCGCCGGATCGAACTCAGCTCCATCGTCAACATCAACATCAAGGGCACCGCGGTGGAGCCGGTCCTCCACGCCGCCGCCGAACTCCTCGACAACGCCACCCGCTACTCACCGCCCTCGACCAAGGTGCACGTCACCGCCGTCGAGGTCCAGTCCGGTGTCGTCATCGAGATCGAGGACGCGGGCGTCAGCCTCAGCGAGGAGTCCCGCGCCCGTATCGAGCAGGCGATCGAGGACGCCAAGAACAACGACGACGCCGACAACCTCGGTGAGAACCCGCGCCTCGGCCTCGCCGTCGTCGGCCGTCTCTGCAAGCAGTTCGACATGGAGGTCTCGCTGCGCTCCTCCGCCTACGGCGGCGTCCGCGCGATCCTCATCGTGCCGCGGGTGATGACGACCACCGAGCCCGGCGTGGGCGCCGCACACGGCATCGGCGCCACCGGCATCCCGAAGCCCGAACTCGGCGCCGTCGAGGGCCCCAAGCGCCCGCCCAAGAAGCGCCGCCCCACCAGCCCCAAGATCCCCGCGGGCATCTCCATGGAGGACGACGTCCCGGAGGTCACCGAGTGGACCGCGGGCGGTCTGCCGCAGCGCCGCAGCCGGGTCAAGACCCCGATCGGCCAGCGGATCGCCGAGCAGGCCGCCATCGAGCGCGCCGAGCGCGAGGGCAGGCCGACCATCTGGTCCCAGAGGAGGCAGGAACCCGAGCCGGAGATCGACCCCGAGCGCAAGAAGCTCATGGACCGGCCGCCGGGCATGTGGATGGAAGCGTTCTGGGACGGCCTGCGCAAGGGCATGCCCGCGGACGCCACCGCCTCGGAACTGACCGACTTCACGCTCAACCCGACCAAGTACCTGCATCTGCTCAACGATTCGGCCGATCCCGGCGAGGGCGCCACCGAGACCGACGACGAGGGGAACCTCAAGTGATCCAGCAGCGCGCGAACCTGGACTGGATGCTCAAGCAGCTGAACGACGGTGTGCCGGGTATCGAGATGATCGTGGTCCTCTCCGCCGACGGACTGCGCATCGCCCGCTACGGCGGCGACCCCGACGCCGCCGACCGGGTGGCCGCCGCCTGCGCGGGCGTCCAGAGCCTGGCCGGTGCCATCATCCAGGAGATCCCCGGCGCCGGTGACATGAAGGTCGTCGTCTTCGAGATCGACGGCGGCTACTTCTACCTCATGAACGCGGGTGCCAATGCCTACCTCGCCGTGCTCGCCGACGTGACCTGCGAACCGGGGCGGATGAGCGGCATGATGCGTGACCTCGTCGTCCGGATCGGAGCCCACCTGACCAGCCCGCCCCGGCGCAACGGACAGGCCGTATGACGCCTCCACGACGCAAACGGCGCCAGCCGCAGCCGGTGGCGCCCCCGCCGGCCCCGCCGCCGTCACCCCGGCCGGCCGGCGGCCAGGAGCCGCCCAGGAACCCCGAGCGGCTGTACACCATCGCGGGATCCGCCGACGGCGCCCGCGCCGAACTCGACCTGGTGACCCTGGTCGTGGCGCGCTCCTCGCCGCAGCCGTCCGCCTCGCCGGAGGAGGCGGCCGTGCTCCGGCTCTGCGCCGCCCCGCTGTCCGTGGCCGAGCTCTCGGCCTATCTCCAGCTGCCGTTCAGCGCGATGACCGTACTGATCACCGAGCTGATCGGGGCGGAACTGGTGCAGGCGCGCGCCCCCATCGTCCGCCGGTCGGTCCCCGACCGTTCACTTCTCGAAGCGGTGATGCATGGACTTCAACGGCTCTGACACGGTCCCCGGCCCGCGCACCGAGGACCATCTGCCGCACACGGCCCAGGCCGCGGTGAAGATCGTGATCGTGGGCGGCTTCGGTGTCGGCAAGACCACCATGGTCGGCTCCGTCAGCGAGATCAGGCCGCTGACCACCGAGGAGACCATGACCCAGGCCGGTATCGGCGTGGACGACGACTACGGCTCCGACTCCAAGACGGCCACCACCGTGGCCATGGACTTCGGCCGGATCAGCGTCACCGACCAGCTGGTGCTCTACCTCTTCGGCACCCCCGGCCAGGAGCGCTTCTGGTTCCTGTGGAACGGCTTGTTCGAAGGCGCCCTCGGCGCGGTCGTCCTGGTCGACACCCGGCGCCTGGAGGTCAGCTTCGATGTGATGGGCCGGCTGGAGGAGCGCGGGGTGCCCTTCGTCGTCGCCGTCAACACCTTCCCGGACGCGCCCCGTTACCCGGTCGAGGACCTGCGTGCCGCGCTGGACCTGGCACCGGCCGTCCCGATCGTCGACTGCGACGTGCGCCGCCGGGCCTCCAGCAAAGACGTGCTGATGACCCTGATGCGCTTCCTGCACTCCCTCGCCCTGTCCGGCGCCCGCACCTGACCCGCCGCCCGACCGTTCTCCCCCACCATCCGTTCCGGAGCGACACCGTGACGTCTGAATCCCCCTCCCTCACCGGCACCGACCCCGCGTCCGGCCCGCCGCCGGGCTGCCCGGCGCACGGCCTCGGCCCCGGCGGGCTGCACCGGCTCTACGGCCCCGACGCCGAGGACCTCGGCAGCCTCTACCAGCGCCTGCGTGAACAGCACGGCCCGGTGGCCCCCGTGCTGCTCCCCGACGACGTACCGATGTGGGTGGTGCTCGGGCACGCCGAGAACCTGCAACTGGTGCGCAGCCCCTCGCAGTACACCCGGGACAGCCGCATCTGGACCCCGTTGCTGGAGGGCACGGTCCAGCCCGACCACCCCCTCATGCCGCACATCGCCTGGCAGCCCATCTGCTCCCACGCCGAGGGGGACGAGCACCAGCGGCTGCGCGCGGCGGTCACCGCGGCCATGGCCACCATCGACCACCGCAGCGTCCGCCGCCACATCGGCCGCCACACCCAGGCCCTCGTCAACGGCTTCTGCGAGCGGGGCCGGGCCGACCTGGTCTCCCAGTTCGCCGAGCATCTGCCGATGGCCGTCATGTGCGAGATCCTCGGCATGCCCGAGGAGTACGACGACCGGATGGTGCAGGCCGCGCGGGACGCCCTCAAGGGCACCGAGACCGCCATCCAGAGCCACGGGTACGTCATGAGCGCGCTCAGCAGGCTCACCACCCGGCGCCGTGCCCTGCCCGAGGACGACTTCACCAGTCACCTCATCGCCCACCCGGCCGGACTCTCCGACGACGAGGTCCGCGAACACCTGCGGCTCGTGCTCTTCGCGGCCTACGAGGCCACGGCGAACCTCCTCGCCAACGCGCTGCGCATGGTCCTGACCGAGCCGGGCTTCCGCGCCCAGCTCAACGGCGGCCAGATGACGGTGCCGGAGGCGATCGAGCAGTCACTGTGGGACGAGCCGCCGTTCAGCACCGTCTTCGGTTACTACGCCAAGCAGGACACCGAGCTGGGCGGCCGGCGCATCCGCAAGGGCGACGGGCTGCTGTTCGCTCCCGCGCCGGGCAACCTCGACCCGCGGATCCGCCCGGACCTGTCGGCCGGCATGCAGGGCAACCGGTCCCACCTCGCCTTCGGCGGCGGACCGCACGAGTGCCCCGGCCAGGACATCGGCCGCGCCATCGCCGACGTCGGCGTCGACGCGCTGCTGACGCGGCTGTCCGACATCCAGCTGGACTGCGCGGAGGAGGAGCTGAGCTGGCGGTCGTCCATCGCCTCGCGGCATCTGGTGGCCCTGCCGGTGCGGTTCGAACCCAAGCCGCAGCAGGATGTGGAGATGCCGCCCCGGCCGGTGGCCGTCCCGCCGCAGCGCTCCGCCTGGCAGGTCGGCACCCTGAGCAGCGACCCGGCCCCGGCCGCCGCGTCCCGGCCGGCGCCCCCCGGGCCGCCCCGGACCCCGGCCCCGCTCCCCGCGCCCGCGGAACCGTCCCGCGCCCCGGGCGTCTGGCGCCGACTGCTGGCCTGGTGGCGCGGCGAGTGACACACCGGCCTCTCCCGGGGTGGCCCCGCCCTCCCCGGTCCGGGACGGCCTCCGGCCCTGACTAGTGCCCGGCGGCCCACTCGTCGTACGACGTCCAGGCTCGGAGTGCGCGTCCGGTGACGAACGTGTGCTCCGTGCCGGTGACCGGGTCGGTGAACGCCAGGCTGCGGGCGAGCAACTGGAGCGGGCGGCGGAAGTCGCCGGCCGGTACGGGGCCGGTCACCTCGGGGTAGAGCGGATCACCGAGGACGGGCACGCCGAGGGCGCTCAGATGCACTCGCAGCTGGTGGGTCTGCCCGGTCGCCGGGAGGAGCCGGTAGCGGGCCAGTCCGCCCCGGTGGCCGGCGAGCTCCACCCGCGTCTCGGCGTTCGGCTCGCCCGCCACCTCTCGGGCGGCCGGCACCCCGCGCTCCTTCACGATCCTGCTGCGCACGGTGCGGGGCAGGACGAGCGCGGGATCGTACGGGGCTACCGCCTCGTACTCCTTGCGCACCAGCCGGTCCCGGAACAGCGTCTGGTAGGCGCCCCGCTCAGCGGGCCGCACGGTGAACAGTACGAGCCCCGCGGTGAGCCGGTCCAGGCGGTGCGCCGCCGTCAGCTCCGGGAGGTCCAGCTCGCGCCGGAGCCGGGCCAGCGCGGTCTCGGCGACATGCGAGCCGCGCGGGGTCGTGGCCAGGAAGTGCGGCTTGTCGGCCACCACGATGTGCTCGTCCCGGTGGACCACCTCCACCGGGAACGGCACCGGCACCTCCGCGGGCAGCTCGCGGTGGAACCACACGAACAGCCCCGGCCGGTACGGCGCCTCGGGGGGCACGGGCCGTCCGTCGGCGCCGACCACCAGCCCCGCGTCGAACATCGACGCGACGACCCCGGGCCCGGCGCCGGTGAGCCGCTCCACCAGATGCTCCCGCACGGTCGCCCACGTCCCGTCCACGGGCAGCCGCACCCGTACGGGGTCGACACCGTGGCGCTGGGGGAGCGGGGCGGGCGGGGGCGGCGTACGGCGTCTCACCGAATCAAGGGTACGTGGGGCGGTCACCCGGGCGGCGGCCGTAAATGAGTGGGCGACCGGCCACAGGATCGGCAGGATGGGGATCATGCCGTTCCTCAGCAGCCCGGTCCTGTTCCCCGGGGCTCTTTCCCGCGTCCCCCAGCCCGTTCTCGCTGCCGGTGACGGCCTGGTCCTGCGCCCGTGGCGGGCCGAGGACGCGCGCGCCGTGCACGCGGCCTTCCAGGATCCGCTGATGCACCAGTGGCACCTCAGGTCCTCCGACTCGGCCGAGGAGGCCGCCGACTGGATCACCCGGTGGCGCAAGGGGTGGGAGGCCGAGCAGGACGCCCAGTGGGCCGTCGCGGACGAGAGCACGGACGAGCTGCTGGGCCGGGTCGCGCTGCGCCAGATCCTGCTCGGGGACGGCGCCGCCGAGGTCGCGTACTGGACGGTGGCGCGGGCCCGCGGCCGGGGCATCGCCGCGCGTGCCACGTCCGCGCTGGCCCACTGGGCCTTCGAGGAGATCGGCTTCCACCGTCTGGAGCTGAGCCACGCCCTCGCCAACGAGGCGTCCTGCCGCGTCGCCGTCAAGGCCGGCTTCACCCTGGAGGGCACCAAGCGCAGCGCCCTGCTGCACCCGGACGGCTGGCACGACATGCACCTGCATGCACGCGTGCGGGGCGACGGCGCCTGAGCGGGACCGGCGGCCCCGCCGCGCCTGCCGGTCCTGCTCAGGCCGCCGTCGCCGCGCTCTCCTGCTCGGCCTCGATGCGGGCGTTCCACTCCCGCTTGGAGGCCTGCCAGCCGTCCTCGTTGTGACCGAGGCGCCAGTAACCGGAGATCGACAGATCCTCGCGCGGGAGCTCCCGTTCCACGCGCAGCAGCCGGCGCAGTTCCTTGACGAATCCCGCCTCCCCGTGCACGAACGCCTGCGGCCGGCCCTCGGGGAACCGCAGTCCCCGTACGGCCTCCAGCAGGGCCTCGCCGACCGGCCGGTCCCCGCGGTGCAGCCAGACGACCGGCACCTCGGTGTCGATCTTCTGCTCCTCCTCGGGCCCGGACACCTCGACGAAGGCGTGCGCACGGGTGCCGGCGGGCAGGGACTCCAGGGCGCGGGCGATGGCGGGCAGGGCGCTCTCGTCACCGGCGAACAGATGCCAGCCGGCCTCCGGGTCGGGCGCGTAGGCGCCACCGGGGCCCATGAAGCGCACGGTCTCGCCGGGACGCACGCGGGCCGCCCACGGCCCGGCCAGGCCCTCGTCACCGTGGATCACGAAGTCGAGGGTCAGTTCCCGCTGTTCGGGGTCCCAGGCGCGCACGGTGTAGGTCCGGGTCACCGGCCACTGCTCGCGCGGGAACTCGGCGCGGATCCGTTCCATGTCGAAGGGCTCGGGGTAGGTGACGCCGGGCGCGCCGAACAGCAGCTTCACATAGTGGTCGGTGCAGGTGTCCGCGGGCAATCCGGCGAGGCCCTCGCCGCCGAGCACCACACGCTGCATGTGCGGGGTCAGTCGTTCGGTCCGCACCACCTGGGCGGTATGGGGCTTGCGCGGCTTTCGTCCGGGACGTTCTGCCATCACGGCCTCCTGCATATTGGTTAGGTATACCTAAGTTAGCACTCGCTTTCCGTGAACACCCCGTTCCCGAGGGGTCGGTGAAGACCCTTTGCCGGAATATTCCGTCAGGTTCCCGTCAAGGCCGCTCGGCCAGCGTGGCCAGCAGCCGCTGGAGGGAGCCGCCGAGACCCCACCGCCGCGCCAGGTCCTCCAGGGCCGCCGGATCACGCGGGACGCGCGGCAGCCCGGTGTCGACGTCCGGCAGCGGCACGTCGTCGGCCACCCGCACCACCTTCGGCGCGACCGCGAGATACGGCCGGGCCTCGGTGAGCCGCCGGCGCTGCGACGGTGTGAGCCTCGCCCGCGGATCGTCGGCCGCCGCCATGATCCCGGCCAGGTCGCCGAACTCGGCGAGCAGCTTGGCGGCCGTCTTCTCGCCGATGCCGGCCACGCCCGGCAGGCCGTCGCTCGGGTCGCCGCGCAGCAGCGCCAGATCCGCGTACCCCCGGCCGTCGACGCCATACTTCTCGCGCAGCGCGGCCTCGTCGGTCAACTGGAGCGTGCCGACGCCCTTCAGCGGGTACAGCACCCGGATCCCGCGCCCGTCGTCCACCAGCTGGTACAGATCCCGGTCGCCCGTGACGATGTCCACCGGTTCACCGGCACGCGCGGTGAACGTGCCGATCACGTCGTCGGCCTCGTACCCGGCGACCCCGACGCGGGCGATCCCGATCGCGTCCAGTACGTCCTCGATGACCGGCACCTGCGGGGCGAGCGTGTCGGGCACCTCCTCCTCGTCCGGCGCGTCCGCGCGCTCCGCGGCGACCCGGTGCGCCTTGTAGGTGGGGATGAGGTCGACCCGCCACTGCGGCCGCCAGTCGGCGTCCATGCAGGCCACCAGCCGCTCCGGCCGGTGATCGCGGACCAGCCGGTCGATGAAGTCCAGCAGTCCGCGCACGGCGTTGACGGGCGTGCCGTCCGGCGCCTTCACGGAGTCCGGGACGCCGAAATAGGCGCGGAAGTACAGCGAGGCGGTGTCGAGGAGCATGAGTCGTCCGGTCACGCTCGCATCATGCCGTACGGCACCGACAGCGACCCGGCTCCGGCGGTGCCCCCGTCTACGGAAAAGATCAGGACAATCACCCAAGGTGACGGGTGGCGGTGCGGGCGGGGGTGCCCGGCCCAGCTGGTCGGCGTGTTCCTCCGCCGACGGGGCCGGATTTCCGGGTGGTGCCGGTGCCTGCGATGCTGGCGCGAAAGGTGAGGTCGGCGGGTCACGGGCATGTCAGGGATGTGACAGCACGTGAAACGCTTCGCCGAACATGCGTAGGGTGCAGAGAAGTCATCGGGAGAGGTGTGCCCCCGGGCGGGCACCCGGGTAGCGGCACGACGAGTGAGGGAGGGAGCCGGAGCGATGGGCGACCACAAAGAGCAGCAGCCCGTGCGGGTGGGCGCGGCCGTCCGGCGGCGCCGGCGCGTGCTGGAACTGACCCTCGCCGTCGTGGCCGAGCGCAGCGGCCTGTCGGTGCCCTTCCTCAGCCAGGTCGAGAACGACCGGGCCCGTCCGAGCCGTACCTCCCTGGAGAAGCTGGCCGACGCCCTGCGCACCACGGCCGTCGAACTCCTCGCCGCGGCCGATCCGGCGGCCAGCGTGGACGTGGTCCGGGCCGAGCAGGTCGCCGAGGGTGACTTCGACCCGCGGACCCGCTCCCTGGTGCGCGGCCACCACCAGCTGCACGCCTCCGAGTTCACCGGCGACCACGACGCCGGCCGCGAGTTCCAGCACCGCAACGACGAGCTGATGTACGTCGCCGACGGCGCCGTGGAGATCGAGGCCGAGGGCCGGGCCTACCGCCTGGGACGCGGCGACACCCTGTACCTGACCGGCGGCGTCCGGCACCGCTGGCGGGCCACGGTCCCGGACACCCGGGTCGTCGTGGTGGCGGTCGCCGAGCACATCGAGGCCGTCCAGGACCGGTCGCGTTAGGGTCTTTCGCGCGAGCCCGGCATGATCCGAACGGGAGGCCGTGGATGCGGGTCGTCTCCCTCGTCCCGTCGCTGACGGAGGCGGTCGCCGTCACGCTCCCCGGGGTGCTGGCCGGCGCCACGGACTGGTGCGACCGTCCGGCGGGCCTGGACGTCGCCCGGATCGGCGGCACGAAGAACCCGGACGTGGACCGGATCGTCTCCCTGGCCCCCGATCTGGTGATCGCCAACGAGGAGGAGAACCGCGCCCCCGACCTGGCCGCCCTGCGCGCGGCGGGGCTGGCGGTGCTGGTCACCGAGGTGCGCACCGTGCCGCAGGCCCTCACCGAGCTGGACCGGGTGCTCACCGCGTGCGGCGCGGCCGGGCGGCCGGCCTGGCTGGCCGAGGCGGAGGCGGCCTGGGCGGGCCTGCCGGAGCCGGCGGAGCGCAGGACGGCGGTCGTACCGGTCTGGCGCCGCCCCTGGACGGTCCTCGGCCGGGACACCTTCGCCGGTGACGTCCTCGCCCGCCTGGGCGTGGACCACGCGTACGCCACCCACCCCGAGCGGTACCCCCGCGTCCCGCTGCCCGAGCTGCGCGCGGCGGACCCGGACCTGGTCGTCCTGCCCGACGAGCCCTACCGCTTCACCGCCGGCGACGGCCCGGATGCCTTTCCCGGCCTGCCCTGCGCCCTGGTCAGCGGACGGCACCTGACCTGGTACGGGCCGTCGCTGGTGCGGGCGCCACGGGTGCTGGCCGCGGCCCTGCGAGCAGCTCGCCGCTGAGCAGGCCGCGCACGGTGCCGCAGGCCGCCGCGAGCCAGGCCGCCACCAGGACGGCGTACAGGCCGGTGGCCAGAACGTCGTACACGGCGAGGCCGGTGTGCCGGGCGAGGGCCGCCGACCCGGTCACGCAGGTGCCCACCGGGAAGGTGAACGCCCACCACGTCAGCGTGAACCCCATGCCGTCGCGCCGGGCCCGCACCACCAGCGCGGCCGACAGCCCCAGCCACAGCAGCGCGAACCCCATGACCGGCACCCCGTACAGCACGGCGAAGACCGCGAGGCCACGGTCGTACGGGGCCGGTACGACCCCCGGAGCGCCGTCCGCGACCAGTGCCACGGCCGTGGTGGACTGCCCGAGCGGGCCCAGGACCAGGAACAGGGCCGGGGTGAGCGCGGGCGGCAGCGGCCCGGACGTGATCAGCCGGGCGAAGACCAGCGGCAGCGTCAGCAGCACGGCCAGCAGGCTCAGCCCGAACAGCGCGAAGCAGCCCAGCAGCAGGGTCGCGCGCGGCTGGCCCGGCGGCAGATGCGGCACCAGCAGCGGGCCGGCCGCGGCCGACACCATGGGCGCGACGAGCGGCAGCAGCCACACCGGCGTGGCCTCGGCGGCCCCGGGGCGGTGCCGCACGGCCATCAGGTACGGGACGGCCACGGCGGCCCCGAGCCCGGTCACGGTACCGGCGGTGAACAGCACGGCGTCCAGGGCGACCGCCGCGCGCGTGCCGATCAGTTCCCGCCCGGCCGTCAGGGCGCCGCCGCCCACCGCCAGCAGGGCCATCGCCAGACAGCCGTAGAAGGGGGCCGTCGCCGGGTCGAGGAGGTGGGCGCGGGCCTGGTCGCAATGGCGGGACCAGTGCAGCGTCCGGGCGGCCAGCAGGGCCACCAGCAGGAGCAGGGACAGCGCCCAGACGGCCGCGAAGACACCGTGCGGGCCGTGCGCGCGCCCGGGCAGCGCCACACCGGCGGAGCCGACGATCGCGGTGCCCATGACGCAGGCGTACCAGTTCGGGCCGAGGTGCCGGAACCGGGCGGCGCGGGGCGGGGGCAGGGGCTGGGCTGCGGTGACCATGCGTCCACGGTGCCGTCACCGGCCGCCCCTGACCAGGGAGTTCCGTCCTATGGGGGCATAAGCTGGTCTTATGAGTGAGGTGGAGGGGCGGCAGACACGCACCGAATCGCTGGCGCACCGGGTGCCGGACCTGGGCGCGCTGGAGCTGCTGCTCGCCGTGGCGCGGCTGGGCAGTCTGGGTGCGGCGGCCCGCGAGGTCGGCATCACCCAGCCCGCCGCCAGCAGCCGGATCCGCTCCATGGAACGGCAGCTCGGGGTGGCCCTGGTCGACCGCTCGCCGCGCGGCTCCCGGCTCACCGACGCGGGCGCCCTGGTGACGGACTGGGCCCGCCGGGTGGTGGAGGCCGCAGCGGCCTTCGACGCGGGGGCGCAGGCGCTGCGGGACCGCCGGGACTCACGGCTCAGGGTCGCGGCGAGCATGACCATCGCCGAGTACCTGCTGCCCGGCTGGCTCCTCGCCCTGCGCGCCCAGCGGCCCGACACGGCCGTGTCGCTGCTCGCCGGGAACTCCGCCAAGGTCGCGGAACTGCTGCTGGCCGGCGAGGCCGACCTGGGCTTCGTGGAGGGCCTGACGACGCCGGCGGGCCTGGACTCGGCGGTGATCGCCCACGACCGCCTGATCGTCGTCACCGCGCCCGGCCACCCGTGGGCCCGCCGCCGGCGCCCGCTGACCGCGGCGGAACTGGCCGCGACCCCGCTCATCCTCCGCGAGCGCGGCTCCGGCACCCGCCAGGTCCTGGACACGGCCCTCGGCGGCCTGGCCCGTCCGCTGATCGAACTGTCGTCGACCACGGCGGTGAAGGCGTCCGCGGTCAGCGGCGCGGGCCCCTCGGTCCTGAGCGAACTGGCGGTGGGGGAGGAGCTGGCGACACGACGGCTGGTCGGCATCCCGGTCCAGGACATCTCCCTGCGCCGAGCGCTACGAGCGGTATGGCCCACGGGCCACCGCCCCACAGGCCCGGCCCGAGACCTCCTCACCCTGACCAGAACCTGACCCACACCCCGGCATCCCCCCGAGGGGCGCGGGGAACTGCGCGCCCGGCCACGACGAACCCGCACCCGCGAACGCCCATGCGCCACCCCCCGCCTCAACGGCAAACGGCCCTGCGACCCCCTGAGGGGCGCGGGGAACTGCGCGCCCGGCCACGACGAACCCGCACCCGCGAACCGCGCCCACTCCCGACGCCGCACCCGAGAACCGCCCCCCACTCACGACGCCGCCCCCACCAACCCCCGCATCACCCGCAGGTCCTCACCCATCTCGGGATGCCACTGCACCCCCAGCACCCAGCGGCCCCCCTCCACCGGCAGCTCGACCGCCTCCACCGTGCCGTCCGCCGCGTAGGCCGACGGCACGAGACCGGCCCCGAGGCGCTCCACCGCCTGATGGTGGTACGTCGGCACGGTCAGCTCCTCCGGGACGAGCCCGGCGTACAGCGTGCCCGGTACCGGCTTCACCGGGTGCCCGCCGAACACGCCGACCCGTTCCGCGTGCCCGTCCAGGTGCTGCACCAGCGTGCCGCCGAGGGCCACGTTCAGCAGCTGCATGCCCCGGCAGATGCCGAGCACCGGCACGCCCGCCGCCAGCGCCGCGTCGATCAGGGCCAGCTCCCAGGCGTCCCGCTCCGGCGCGGGCGGCCCCGTACGGGCCGAGCGCTCCGCGCCGTACCGCGACGGGTCGACGTCCGGACCGCCCGCGATCACCAGCCCGTCGAGCCGGGCGACCGCGGCCGGTGCCCGCCCGGGTGTGTCCGGCGGCAGCATCACCGCCAGCCCCCCGGCCCGCTGCACCAGCCGGGGATACGCGGCCGGCAGCAGTGCCGCCTCCAGCTCCCAGACACCCCAGCGGGTCCCGGCCTCCAGATACGTGCTCACACCGATCAGTGGTCGTACGGTCATGCCGCCCTCCCGGACGCCGGGCCGTCGGACGGTCGCCCGTCAAAAGGTTGATCCGAGGACCATCACACCACCGGCTCACGCCAGGAACCCCCGCAGCAGCGCCGCGGTCCCCGCGCAGTGCTCCCGCGTCATCTCCCGGGCCCCGTCGGCGTCCCCGTCCAGCACCGCCTCCACCAGCGCGGTGTGCTGCCGCTGGGAGTGCTCCAGGTTGCGTACCAGCAGCGGGATGCAGTCCAGCAGGTCGTTCACCGTGGCCCGGACCGCCGCGTAGTGCGCCGTCAGCGACGGCGAGCCGCACAGCTCGGCCAGGGTCAGGTGCAGCAGCGTGTCCGCCCGGCGGTAGTCCGCCAGCGGCGCGTCGCGGGTGTGGTCCAGCGCCGCCCGCAGCCGGTCCGCCTGCTCACCGGTCAGCCCGTGCGCCGCGCACAGCCCGGCGGCCCCCACCTCCAGCACTTCCCGGAACCGCAGCACGTCCTCGATGTCGGTCCCGGCGACGCGGCGCCGCAGCTCGTCCTCGCCGCCCGCGTCCGTGCGGGGCAGCACGAACGTTCCGCCGTACCGCCCGCGCCGCGCCTCCACCAGTCCCTGGTCCTGGAGCACCTTCAGCACCTCGCGCAGCGTCACCCGGCTGATGCCCAGCCGTCCGGCCAGCTCCCGCTCGGCCGGCAGCCGCCCGCCGTCCGGCACCAGGCCGAGCCGGACGACCTGGAGGATCTGCTCCAGCGCCTCCTCGAATCCGTTGCCCGCCCGCACCGGCCGCAGCACCGGAGCGAGCCGGTCACCGGTGCCGGGCGCCCGCGCCCCCTGCCGTTCCGTCTCCCGCGACACCCGCCGTGCCCCCTTCCCAAGCAATGGTTCTCAGCAATACCTTATGGTTCCCGGCCCGGCCGAGAAGCGCGATGGCGCCGAAGGAGGCTCTCCCGTGGCAGTCCGCACAGCCCCGCTCAGCGTCGAGGAACTGCACGCCCTCGTCGCGGGCGGTGAGATCGACACTGTCGTCCTGGCCTTCCCCGACATGCAAGGGCGCCTCCAGGGCAAGCGGTTCGCCGCCCGCTTCTTCCTCGACGAGGTCCTGCACCACGGCACCGAGGGCTGCAACTACCTGCTCGCCGTCGACACCGAGATGAACACCGTCGACGGCTACGCGATGTCCTCCTGGGAGCGCGGCTACGGCGATTTCGCCCTGCGCCCCGACCCGGCCACCCTGCGCCGCGTCCCCTGGCACCCGGGCACCGCCCTGCTCCTCGCCGACCTCGCCTGGGAGGACGGCTCCCCGGTCGTTGCCGCCCCGCGGCAGATCCTGCGCCGCCAGCTGGAGCGGCTGGCGGAACTCGGCTACACCGCCCAGGCGGGCACCGAGCTGGAGTTCATCGTCTTCCGGGACAGCTACGAGCAGGCCTGGGACGCCGGCTACCGCGGCCTGACCCCGGCCAACCAGTACAACATCGACTACTCCATCCTCGGCACCGGCCGCATCGAGCCCCTGCTGCGCCGCCTGCGCAACGACATGGCCGGCGCCGGCCTCACCGTGGAGTCCGCCAAGGGCGAGTGCAACCCCGGCCAGCACGAGATCGTCTTCCGCTACGACGAGGCCCTCGTCACCTGCGACCAGCACGCCCTGTACAAGACGGGCGCCAAGGAGATCGCCGCGCAGGAGGGGGTGTCGATCACCTTCATGGCGAAGTACAACGAGCGCGAGGGCAACTCCTGCCACATCCACCTCTCCCTCGCGGACGCCGACGGGAACAACGCCATGGCCGGGCCCGACGGGATGTCCGAGGTGATGCGGTACTTCCTCGCCGGACAGCTCGCCGCCCTGCGCGACTTCTCGCTCCTCTACGCCCCCAACATCAACTCCTACAAGCGGTTCCAGCCGGGTTCCTTCGCCCCCACCGCCGTCGCCTGGGGGCACGACAACCGCACCTGCGCCCTGCGCGTGGTCGGCCACGGCCGTTCCCTGCGCTTCGAGAACCGCCTGCCCGGCGGTGACGTCAACCCCCACCTCGCCGTCGCGGGACTGGTCGCGGCCGGTCTGTACGGCATCGAGCAGAAGCTGGAACTCCCCGAACCCTGCGCCGGCAACGCCTACACCGCCGGCTTCGCGCACGTGCCCACCACCCTGCGCGAGGCCGCCGAACTCTGGGAGAACAGCCCGATCGCCCGGGCCGCCTTCGGCGACGAGGTCGTCGCCCACTACCGCAACATGGCGCGCGTGGAGCTGGCGGCCTTCGACGCCGCGGTCACCGACTGGGAGCTGCGCCGCTCCTTCGAACGCCTGTGAGCCGCCCCCGCACGCCAGTCACGCGCCGTCGCCTGTGAAAGGTCCTCACGTGTCCGACCCCCACGAGTCGCCCGGCCCGCAAGACCCGCACGACCCGCACGAGCTGGAGATCCTCAACCCCGCCACGGAGGAGGTCGTCGCCACCGTCCCCGCCGCCACCGCCGAGGACGTGCACGCCGCCGTCGTACGGGCCGGCCGCGCCCAGGCCGGGTGGGCCGCCCTCGCCCCCGCCGACCGGGCCCGCCTGCTCCGCCGGTTCGCCGACGTCGTCGACACCCACACCGAGGAACTCGCCCGGCTGGAGGTCCGGGAGGCCGGCCACACCATCGGCAACGCCCGCTGGGAGGCCGGCAACGCCCGCGACCTGCTCCTCTACGCGGCCGGTGGCGCCGAACGCCTGCTCGGCCGGCAGATCCCGGTGCCCGGCGGCTGGAACGTCACCTTCCAGGAACCCCTGGGCGTGATCGGCGTGATCGCCCCGTGGAACTTCCCCATGCCGATCGCCGCCTGGGGCTCCTTCCCCGCCCTGGCCGCCGGCAACGCGGTCGTCCTCAAGCCCGCCGAGACCACCCCGCTCACCGCGCTCCGGCTCGCCGCGCTCGCCCTGGAGGCGGGCCTGCCCGAGCACGTCTTCCAGGTGCTGCCCGGTCACGGCCACACCGCCGGCCGCGCCCTGGTGGACCACCCGGACGTCGCCAAGATCGTGTTCACCGGCTCCACCCGCACCGGCCGCGAGGTCATGGAGCGCTGCGCCCGCCTGGTCAAACCGGTCACCCTGGAACTCGGCGGCAAGAGCCCCAACGTCGTCTTCGCCGACGCCGACCTCGAAGCCGCCCTCGACCCGTTCTCCTTCCTGGACAACTCCGGCCAGGACTGCTGCGCCCGCACCCGGATCCTCGTCCAGGAGACGGTGTACGAGGAGGCCCGCGAGTTCCTCGCCGGCGCGCTGGCCGCCGTCGTCGTGGGCGATCCCGCCGACGAGCGGACCGGGATGGGCCCGCTGATCTCCCGGCGGCAACTCGACCGCGTCCGCTCCTACGTCCCCGGGGACGCCCCCGCGCTGCGCGGCAGCGCCCCCGACGGCCCCGGCTTCTGGTTCCCGCCGACCGTCCTCACCGGCGAGCGGCCGGGCGGCAGGGCCGCCCGCGAGGAGATCTTCGGCCCCGTCGCCGTACTGCTGCCCTTCACCGACGAGGAGGACGCCGTCCGCCTCGCCAACGACACCCCCTACGGCCTCTCCGGGTCCCTGTGGACCCGGGACCTGGGCCGCGCCCTGCGCCTGTCCCGGGCCGTCCGCGCGGGCAACCTGTCCGTCAACTCCCACTCCAGCGTCCGCTACTGGACCCCGTTCGGCGGCTTCAAACAGTCCGGCCTCGGCCGCGAACTCGGCCCCGACGCCCTGACCGCCTTCACCGAGACCAAGAACGTCTTCCTCAGCACGGAGGGCCCCGCACAGTGACCGCTCAGCACACCGACACCGTCTGCCGCCGTCTGGCCGGCCGTACCGCCGTCGTCACCGGAGCCGGCAGCGGCATCGGACTCGCCGCCGCCCGCCGGCTCGCCTCCGAGGGCGCCCACGTCGTCTGCGCCGACGTGGACGAGGCCCGGGGCAGGGCCGCCGCCGACGAGACCGGCGGGCTCTTCGTGCAGACCGACGTCACCGACCCCGAGCAGGTCGAGACGCTGTTCCGGACGGCGTACGACACGTACGGCAGCGTCGACATCGCCTTCAACAACGCCGGCATCTCCCCGCCCGACGACGACTCCATCCTGGAGACCGGCCTGGAGGCCTGGAAACGCGTCCAGGAGGTCAACCTCACCTCCGTCTACCTGTGCTGCAAGGCCGCCCTGCCCTACATGCGCCGCCAGGGCAAGGGCTCCATCATCAACACGGCGTCCTTCGTGGCGCGGATGGGAGCGGCCACCTCGCAAATCTCCTACACGGCCTCCAAGGGCGGCGTCCTCGCCATGTCCCGCGAGCTGGGCGTGCAGTTCGCCCGCGAGGGCATCCGGGTGAACGCCCTGTGCCCGGGCCCGGTGAACACCCCGCTGCTCCGGGAGCTGTTCGCCAAGGACCCCGAGCGGGCCGCGCGCCGCCTGGTGCACATCCCGGTCGGCCGGTTCGCCGAGGCGGAGGAGATCGCCGCCGCCGTCGCCTTCCTGGCCAGCGACGACTCCTCCTTCGTCAACGCCACCGACTTCCTGGTGGACGGCGGCATCTCGGGCGCGTACGTCACCCCACTGTAGGGACGAAGGTGTACGGTCCGCGCATATGCGACAGCACCTCGCGTGGCTCCTGGCAGCGGCCGCCGCACTGGCGGCCGCGCCCACCGCGCCGACGACGGCACACCCCGCCGACTGCCCGCGCCTGCACGGCAGTTGGTACGGCGGCAACCGCGCCCGCCTGCAACAGGTCATCGACGCCTACGGCACCTGCTCGGGACACACCGGAGCGGTCGCCGCATTCGACTGGGACAACACGGTCACCAGGAACGACGTCACCGACGCCACCCTCTCCTGGGCCCTGCGCCACGACCGCCTGCCGCGCCCGGCCCGCTGGAAGGACACCAGCGCCTGGCTGACGGATGCCGCCGACCGCGCCCTCACCGCAGCCTGCGGCACCGGCGCCGGCACGTCCCTGCCGACCTCGGCCCGGCCCCGCTGCACGGACGAGATCGTGGAGATCCGCGACAACGGCACCACCATGAGCGGCGCCCCCGCCTTCGCCGGCCACTGGAACCACCGCCGTACCGTCCCGCAGTACGCCTGGGTGTCCCCGCTCTTCGCCGGCCGCACCCCCGCCGACCTCGCCTCCTACGCCCGCGCCGCCCGCCGCGAGGCCCTGGCCGCCCCCGTCGGCGCGACCCGCGCCCTCGGCACCCACACGGTCCCCGCCTACGTCCGCTACTACGACCCGCAGCGCGCCCTGATCGACACCCTGCACCGGGCCGGCTTCCGGGTGTACGTCGTCTCGGCCGGCGTCGAGCCCGTCACCGAGGTCTGGTCCCGCGCGGTGGGTGTGGACGCCGCGCACACGCTCGCCATCCGCCCGGTCCTCGACCGCCGGGGCCGGATCACCGTGCGCACCGAGGGCTGCGGCGGCGTCCCGGACGGCCGGGGCACGGTCATCCCGTACATCGACGGCAAGCGCTGCCTGCTCGACGAGCAGGTGTACGGCGTCCGGGGCGCGCGGGCCTGGCAGCGGCAGCCCCGCGAGCGCCGGCCCGCCCTCGCCGCCGGGGACGCCGACACCGACGTCACCTTCGTCGGGGACGCCACCGGCGCCCACCTCGTGATCAACCGCAACAAGCCCGAGCTGATGTGCCGGGCGTACGACGACGCGGACGGCCGCTGGCTGGTCAACCCCATGTTCCTCGCCCCGCTGCCACGCCGGCCCGCCCCCTATCCCTGCGCGACGACGGCGTACACCGCGCCCGACGGCACGCACGGACCGCTCCGCCGCCCGGACGGCTCGGTGGTGCCGGACCAGCCGGACACGGTCTACCGACCGGCCCTCACAGGAACGTCCGCCCCTCGCCGCGGTAGGTCGGCACCGCCGCCGTCACCGCGTCCCCCTCGATGAGGTGCAGCGTGTCGAACCGCTCGCACAGCTCACCCGCCTTGGCGTGCCGGAACCACACCTTGTCGCCGACGAGCAGGTCGTCGGCGGGCGAGCCGAGCAGCGGGGTCTGCACCTCGCCGGGGCCCTCCTGCGGGTCGTACGCCAGCCCCTCCGGCAGATACGGCACCGGCAGCCGGTCGCGGCCGGCGGCGCCGGAGGCCGGATAGCCGCCGCCCAGCACGGTGACGACACCCACGCCGGGCCGCCGTACGACCGGCTGGGCGAAGAGGGCGGCCGGCCGGCCCGTGAACGAGGTGTAGTTGTCGAACAGGCGCGGCACGTACAGCCCCGAACCGGCCGCGATCTCCGTCACCGCGTCCTCGGCGGCCGTGTGCTGCACGCTGCCCGTACCGCCGCCGTTGACGAACTCCAGGTCCGGCACGACGGCCCGCACCGCCCGCACGACCGCGGCCCGCCGCTCGGCCAGCTCCCGCCGGGCGGCGGCCTGCATCAGCCGGATCGCCCGCGAGCGCAGCGGCCGCCCGGCCACCGCGTCCCCGACCCCGGCGACATGCCCCTCGTACGCCATGATCCCCACCAGCCGGAATCCCGGCCGCCGGGCCACCGAGCGTGCCAGCTCGGCGAGTTGGGCGGGGGAGCGCAGGGGCGAGCGCCGGGCGCCCACCCGTACCCGGCCGCCGAGCAGTTGCAGCGAGGTGTCCAACTCCAGGCACACGCGCACCACTTCGCGCCCGCCGTCGCGGGCGGCGTCGATGAGGTCCAGCTGCGCCGGGTCGTCGACCATCACCGTGACGGCACCGGCCGGTTTCGGATCGGCGGCCAGCTCCGCGAACCCGGTGCGGTCGGCCGACGGATAGGCCAGCAGGATGTCCTCGAACCCCGACCGCGCCAGCCACAGCGACTCCGCCAGGGTGAACGACATGATGCCCTGGAAGCCGTCCCGGGCCAGGACCCGTTCCAGCAGGGCCCGGCAGCGTACCGACTTGCTGGCGACGCGGACGGGCTTGCCCCCGGCACGGCGGACCAGGTCGGCGGCGTTGGCGTCGAACGCGTCCAGGTCCACGATCGCGAGAGGGGCGTCGAGATGGGCGGTGGCCCGGTCGTAACGGGCCCGGTCAGCGGCGCGCGCAGTCATGACGGAAGACTGCCAGACAGGATTACCGCAGGGTAGAGGGATGTTCCGGGCAGATGCCGCGTGCCCGCGCACCGGTTCCGTCCCGGCCCCCGCCAACCCGTAGAGTGACGCGCACGTACGGCGCGACGCGCCCGGCACACCCGTCTGAACCGGGATGCCGGTCCGGCCGTACGGGTATGCGTGCCCGACGGGAGCTTCCGTACCGGGCGCGGCCGAGCAGCACAACGGCCCGCGTACGACAAACGGCCCGGGCACGAGGAAACGGGGAGTGCATGAGCACGGAAGCGCGGCACGCTCCCGTCCCGCGACGTCCGTCGAGCCCGCCCGGACAGCCCGCCGGCACCGGGCCGCTCCCGCCCGGTGCACAGCATCCGCCGGCCCGCTCCACCCCCGCCCGCCCGGCCTCCGCGCCACTCACCGGCGACCCCTTCGACCCCGACGACGAACCCTCGGTCTTCACCCCCCGCACCTCGCACCCACGGCCCGGCCGGGCCGTACCCGAGGTCGCCGACCCCGTGAGCCCGCCGCCGCCTCCCGCCTCGGCCCGCTTCCCCGACGCCCCACCGAACCCCGGACACCAACCTGACCGCGGCGCCCCTGTCCCACCGCGGCCGTCCCGCCGACCCGCAGAGGCGGCAGGCTCGGCCCCGACGACCCCGGTGAGCGGGTCCGGCCCGATGACCTCGTCAGGCCAGGAGACCCGGGCAGGGCAGGGGGCCCGGGAGGTCCGGGGGGCCTCGGCGGTCCCGAGGGCCTCGGGGGAACAGCGGACCCCGGAGGGACGGGGGGCACAGGGGCTTTCGGCAGCCCGGCCCCCACGGTCAGGCCCGGCCACCTGGGCAGGTCCGGCGACCCCGGCAGGTCAGGCGGCCTGGGCAGGCCGCACTGTCCCGGCAGGTCCGGTGACCTCCGCAGATCAGACGCCTCCAGCGGGTCAGGCGGCCTCGGCAGGCCCCGCGGCTCCGGCAGGGCGGACGGCGTCGCCCGGCCGCCCGGCGACCCCGGCAGGCCTCGCGGCCCCGGCGGCCGTGCCGGGCCCGATGACGCCGGCAAGCCCGACGGTCCCGGCAGGCCGGGCAGCCCCCGCGGACGGCGAGCGCCCCGCAGCCCAGGCGGCCCCGGTCGCCGCGGGGGAGACCCCGTCGGAGACGGCCTCCGGGGTGACCGCCCGGTCGCGCCCCGGCAGGGAGTCCCGGGGGCAGGGCGGCGCCCCGGCGGAGACCATGTCGGAGACGACGGCCCGGCTCCGCCCGATCCGCCCGGCGTCCTCGGCGTCGTCACCCCCTTCCGCACCCCGCCCGACGTCCTCGGCCCCCTCGCCGTCGTCGCCCCCCTCCGCACCCCCGCAACCCCGGCGCCCCGCCTCCGCACCCCCGATGCCCTCCGCACCCCCCGTACCCTCCGCGCCTTCCAGGCCGGCCACGCCCCCCGCGTCGGGGCGGCCCGACGCGACGACGCCCGCGGGGACCGCGCGGGGATCTCGTGGCGGCGTCGGTGGGGTGGCCGGTGCCGGTGATGAGCGTGTCCGGGGCGGGTCCGCCGAGCCCGTGTCCGGCGCCTGGAGTCCGCCGGCGCCCGCCCGCCCCGCGGGCTCCCCGCCCGATCCGGCCCACTCCTGGAGTGCCGCCCCGGCCACCCGTCCCGTCGTGACGTTCGCGGTGCCCGAGGCGTTCGGCGAGCGGACGCCCGGCCGTCTCGGGCCGCGCACCGCCGCTGCCGCCGCCTGCCTCGTGCTCGGTCTCGGCCTCATCGGTGGTGCCGTCACCGGGAGTTGGCTCACCGGGGACGGCGGGGACCACGCCTCCGCCGACGCGTACACGGCCGCCGGGACGCTCTGGCACAGCGTGCCCGTGGACGGGCTGTTCCCGCCCACCGTCCAGGGCACCGGCGCCGGTCCCGGCGGAGCCGACCGCACCTGGACCCGGATCGCCGTCGCCCCGGACAGCGGCTGCGCCCACGCCTTCGACCCGCTGCTGGGCAAGGTCCTCGCCCCCGTCGGCTGCCGGCGGCTGCTCCGCGCCACCTACACCGACGCCACCCAGAGCCATGTCACCACCGTCGGCCTGCTGTTCACCGAGGCCGACCCCGCCGCCATGTCCGCGCTCGCCGCCCGCTTCCGCACCGAGCACCTGGACCGGCGCGCCGACCTGATGCCCCGGCCGTACGCCGCCCCGGGCACGGCCGCCGCCGCGTTCGGCGACCGCCAGCGCGCGTCCTGGACGATCTCCGTCCTCACCGACGCCCCCGTCGTCGCCTACGCCATCTCCGGCTGGGCCGACGGCCGTACCGTCGACGCCCCCCAGCCCGCCGCGGACGCCGTCGGCTCCGGCGCGGCCACGGCACCGGCCCAGGCCGGCCTCGGCAACGAGGCCCAGGGCCTGGCCGACCGCATCGAACGGCGCCTGCGCAAGACCGTCGGCACAGCCTCGGAGAAGCCCGCATGACGCACATCCGCGCGGCGGCGCTGAGCCTACTCCTCGCCGGCTCCCTCGCCCTGCTGCCGGCCACCACCGCCCACGCCGACGGCATCCGCGACCGGCAGTGGGCCCTGTCCGCCCTCCACCTGGACCGGGTCTGGCGGACCACCAAAGGCCGGGGTGTCACCGTCGCCGTCCTGGACACCGGCGTCGAGGCCGATCACCCGGACCTCGCCGGAAACGTCCTGCCCGCCAAGGACATGATCGGTTTCGGTGCGGGTCCCGGAGACCGCACGTGGGCCCGGCACGGCACCGCCATGGCCGGGATCATCGCCGGGCACGGCCACGGCCCCGGCGACACCGACGGCGTCATGGGCGTCGCCCCCGAGGCGAGGATCCTGCCCGTGCGGGTGATCCTGGAGGACGGCGACCCGGCCCGCGCCAAGGCCCGTACCGAGCGTGGCAGCGCCCTCGCCGACGGCATCCGCTGGGCCGCCGACCACGGCGCCGACGTCATCAACCTCTCCCTCGGCGACGACTCCGACTCCGCGCATCCGGAGCCCGGCGAGGACGAGGCCGTGCAGTACGCCCTGAAGAAGGGCGTGGTCGTCGTGGCGTCCGCGGGCAACGGCGGCGACAAGGGCGACCACGTCTCCTACCCGGCCGCCTATCCGGGCGTCATCGCGGCCACCGCCGTCGACCGCTACGGCACGCGCGCCTCGTTCTCCACCCGCCGCTGGTACGCGGCGGTCAGCGCGCCCGGCGTCGACGTCATCATCGCCGACCCCGACCACAAGTACTACGAGGGCTGGGGTACGAGCGCCGCGTCCGCGTTCGTCTCCGGCGCGGCGGCGCTCATCCGGTCCGCCCACCCCGCGCTGGCCCCGGCGCAGATCAAGAAGCTGCTGGAGGACACCGCGCGGGACGCGCCGGTGGGCGGCCGGGACGACTCCCGGGGCTTCGGGATGATCGACCCGGCGGCGGCCCTGGAGTCGGCGGCCCGCCTGAAGCCGCAGCGTCTGCGCCCGGCGTCGTACGGCGAGCGGTACTTCGGTACCGGCCCCGACGTCCCCGGAACCGCGTCCTCGGCCTCCGGCTGGGCGGGCCCGCTGGCGGGCGGCGCCGGCGGGGTCATGCTGGTCGCGGGCGTCGTCCTGTGGCGGGGCGGCAGGAAGAGACGGCTCAGCCGGCGGTGAACGCGGAGACGGCCGCCTTCGCCGCCGCCTCCACCAGCGCGATGCCCTCCGTCTGGCTCCGGGTGCCGTCCGACAGCACCGCCACCAGGCAGCCGGTGCCGTCCACCGTCACCCGGCCGACGCTGTTCACGTCCCACAGCCCCGTCGTGCCGCGCGGCAGCCAACCGTTCTTCAGCGCCGGGGAGGTGCCCCGGGCGGCGGCCGACACCCCCCACCGCTGGTCCGCCCGGACCGACTCCATCAGCCCCCGCACATAGGTGCGGGAGGCCGCGCTCAGCCGGGAGTCCTCCCCGAACACCTGCCGCAGCAGGATGAGTTGGTCCGCGGCCGTCGTCCGCGTCAGCCCCCACAGCCCGTCCGCGCCGCCGAAGGTCGCGCTCAGGCCGAAGCGTGCGTCGGCCGCGTCCAGGCCGACCGCGCCCCCGATCGTGTGCCACAGCGCCGTCACGGACGCGTTGTCGCTGCTCTCGATCATCTTCGTGGCGTACGCCCGCTCGGCCGCCGTCGGCCCCCGACCCGCGTCCTGGGCCCGGAGCAGCAGCGCGGCCAGGATGTCGACCTTGACGATGCTCGCGGTGTCGAAGGCCGCGTCGCCGTACACGGCGCTGCCACCCGTGTCCGTCTCCAGCACCGCCACCGACACCCGCGCCCCGGACGGCACGGCCACCCGCGCCATCGCCCCGGACAGCAGCGCGTCCCGGTCCACCGCGGGTTCTGTGACGGGTTCCACCGACGCCTCCTCGCCCGCCCCGAGGGGGAGGCCGGGAGTGTCGCCGCCGACGATACGGCCGCGGTCCCCGAGCGCGCCCGCTCCCGCACGCGGACCGCGCCGCCGGCGGTGACCCCGCCCACGGCGACGACGGCGAGCGCGGCACACAGGAGGGGACGGCGCCGGGCGCGCGCGGCGGCGACGGCGGGCTCGGGTGAGTTCCATGCCCGCGATGCTCGGGGCGCGGACTGCGCGCCCCCTGGGGCCGGGCCGAGGGCCACGTCAGGGAATGCCGGGATTCCTGTGAGCGGGGTGTCACCGGCCCCGCGGCCGGCCGGCGGCCTCCCCCCGATAGGGTCGGTGACCGTGGCGAACAAGAACATCCCCGACCCCGGCTTCTCCGGCGACGACGGCTCCGCCGACCCCCGGCTGAGCGCCGCCCTCGCCGCCTGGGCCGAGGACCGCGGTGCCCTCGGGCCCGTCCTGGAGGCGCTCAAGGGCGCCCGCCTGCTCGTCCCCGTCGTCGCCGTGCTCGGCGAGGTGGAGGAGGACGAGAACGGGCTGCGCCGCGAGAAGACCAGCGACATGGCCGTCCCCACCCTGAAGGCCGGCGACCGCACCGCGCTGCCCGCCTTCACCTCCACCGACTCCCTGGCCCGCTGGGACCCCGCGGCCCGCCCGGTCGCCGTACCCCTGCACCAGGCGCTTGAGGCCGCGGCGCACGAGAAGGCCGACACGGTCGTGCTGGACCTCGCCGGCCCGGTGCCGTTCGAGCTGACCGGCCCGGCGCTGCTCGCCCTCGCCGAGGGCCGCACCAGCATCGACCCGCTCGCCGACCCGGCGGTCGTCGAGGCCGTCCGTGCGGCGGTGGCGGCGGAACCCGCCGTGCTCCGCGCCCACCTCGGGCCCGGGCGGGCCGACGGCGTCCTCGCGCTCGTCCTCGACCCGGCGGTTGCGCCCGCCGAGGCCGCCCGGGCGGTCGCCGAACGCCTGGCGGCCGACGAGACACTGCGGGCCCGCCTGGTACGCGGCCTCGACCTGGCACTGCTGCCGGCCGGGACCACGCCGCCGGGCGAGCCCCTGTACGTGCGCGGATGAACGTGTGGTCGAGCGGGACGGACTAGCCGTAGACGGGGCCGGTGTACTTCTCGCCCGGTCCCTGGCCCGGCTCGTCCGGGACGAGCGACGCCTCGCGGAACGCCAGCTGGAGCGACTTCAGGCCGTCGCGCAGCGGGGCCGCGTGGAAGGAGCTGATCTCGGTCGTGCTCGCGTCCAGCAGGCCGGCCAGCGCGCTGATCAGCTTGCGGGCCTCGTCCAGGTCCTTGTACGACTCGCCCTCCTCGCTCAGCCCGAGCTTCACGGCGGCGGCGCTCATCAGGTTGACGGCGACCGTCACGATCACCTCGACGGCGGGGACCTCGGCGATGTCCCGGGTCATCGCGTCGAAGTCGGGGGATTCGGGAGGGGTGTCACTCATGCCCCACACGATAGGTGGTCCCGGCGGGCCTCCCTCAATTAGCCCCCGCCAGGTGATGCTGCTAGTCTGAAAGACGACCGGCCGGACATCTTGTGCGGCCCACAAGTGGAGGCTCCGATCTCCCACCCGACCATCCTCCGGGACGGCGGGTTATCCGGTCAGGCGGCCCCCATCGTTCCGTACGGACGATGGAGTCGCCCGAAAGTGCGCCCCGCGGCATCGCGGCGGTGCTCCGGTAGTGCTCGGAGTCCCGCATGTGATCGTGCGGGGCATTTTTTGTGCCTCGGCGCGGTTGGTCTTACGAACACAGACGTAACGCGGCTGTCCGCCAGACCGCCGCGTGGTGCTACCGAGGAGGATCCATCAGCGCCGAGCCCCGCATCAACGACCGGATTCGCGTTCCCGAGGTGCGACTTGTCGGTCCCAGTGGCGAGCAAGTCGGCATCGTGCCGCTCGCGAAGGCACTGGAGCTTGCGCAGGAGTACGACCTGGACCTGGTCGAGGTCGCGGCGACCGCCCGTCCGCCCGTGTGCAAGCTCATGGACTACGGCAAGTTCAAGTACGAGTCGGCCATGAAGGCCCGTGAGGCGCGCAAGAACCAGGCGCACACGGTCATCAAGGAGATGAAGCTCCGGCCGAAGATCGACCCGCACGACTATGACACCAAGAAGGGTCACGTCGTCCGGTTCCTCAAGCAGGGCGACAAGGTCAAGATCACGATCATGTTCCGTGGCCGTGAGCAGTCGCGCCCCGAGCTGGGCTACCGACTGTTGCAGCGTCTCGCGGAGGACGTCCAGGACCTCGGGTTCATCGAGTCGAACCCGAAGCAGGACGGCCGAAACATGATCATGGTTCTCGGTCCGCACAAGAAGAAGACCGAGGCGATGGCCGAGGCCCGTCAGGCGCAGGAGGCCCGCAAGGCCGACGCGAAGGCGAACCCCGGCAAGTCGCAGAACGCCGCCGAGGCCGACGAGCACGACGAGGCCGAGGTCCAGGCCGAGGTGCCCGCCGAGGAACCTGCCGAGGCGTGATCCCGGGGGACGTGCGTCCCCGAGGATGTAACCGACAGAAATGAGCGACGCTCCATCGTGCCCGGTTTCACGACCGGGCACCGGGGCGCCACCGACGAGGAGATAACGGCGCTATGCCGAAGAACAAGTCGCACAGCGGTGCCAGCAAGCGCTTCAAGATCACCGGCTCCGGCAAGGTGCTCCGCGAGCGCGCCGGCAAGCGCCACCTGCTCGAGCACAAGTCGTCCCGTGTCACGCGTCGCCTCACCGGCAACGCCGAGATGGCCCCGGGCGACGCCGCGAAGATCAAGAAGCTTCTCGGCAAGTGACGCCGCGGCGCCGCCTGAGCGCCGTGCGTCTGGACCGGGACCGAATCGTTTCCGGGTCGTGTGAGCATCACCACGACCCCGCTACAAGGAGTTAACAAGTGGCACGCGTCAAGCGGGCAGTCAACGCCCACAAGAAGCGCCGGGCGATCCTCGAGCAGGCCTCCGGCTACCGCGGTCAGCGTTCGCGCCTGTACCGCAAGGCCAAGGAGCAGGTCACCCACTCGCTGGTCTACAACTACAACGACCGCAAGAAGCGCAAGGGCGACTTCCGGCAGCTGTGGATCCAGCGCATCAACGCCGCTGCCCGCGCCAACGGCATGACGTACAACCGCTTCATCCAGGGCCTGAAGGTCGCGAACGTCGAGGTCGACCGCAAGATCCTGGCCGAGCTGGCCGTGAACGACGCCAGCGCCTTCGCGGCGCTCGTCGAGGTCGCGCAGAAGGCGCTGCCGTCGGACGTCAACGCCCCGAAGGCTGCGTGACGTTCCGGCCCGGAGCCGACGTGACCGAAGGACCCGCAGGCTGCACGGCTTGCGGGTCCTGCTGTTGCCGACGACGCCTCGCGGCCACGGGCGGCCGCGCCGTCCCACGGGCGGGTCCGCCGCGGCGCGGGACACACCGCGCCCTCCCCGCAGCGGGGTGCGGCACCGCCTGAATCCGCCGTCGCGGCCCGTCTCCGCCGCGGCGGACACGAGTTTTCGAAGGTAAGAGGATGCCCCCCGTCTCCCCCGAACTCATCTCCCCCCGGTCCGCCCGGGTGAGCGCCGCGCGGCGGCTCGCCAAGCGGAACTTCCGGGGGAAGGACCGGCTCTTCCTCGCGGAGGGCCCGCAGGCCGTACGGGAGGCCGCCGGGCACCGGTCCGGCGGGCAGGCCACCCTGGTCGAACTGTTCGCCACCGTCGAGGCCGCGGAGCGCTACGCCGACATCGTGGGGGAGGCGCGGGACGCGGGCGCCCGGCTGCACCTGGCCTCCGAGGAGGTCATCGCCGAGATCTCCACCACCGTCACCCCACAGGGACTGGTCGGGGTCTGCCGGTTCCTGGACACCCCCTTCGAGGACATCCTCGCCGCCCGCCCCCGGCTCGTCGCCGTCCTCGCCCATGTGCGCGACCCCGGCAACGCCGGCACGGTGCTGCGCTGCGCCGACGCCGCCGGCGCCGAGGCCGTGGTCCTCACCGACGCCTCCGTCGACCTGTACAACCCCAAGGCCGTGCGGGCCTCCGTCGGCTCCCACTTCCACCTGCCCGTCGCCGTCGGCGTCCCCGTCGAGCGGGCCGTGGCGGGACTGAGGGACGCGGGGGTGCGGATCCTGGCCGCCGACGGCGCCGGGGACCGCGACCTGGACGAGGAGCTGGACCGGGGCACCATGGGCGGGCCGACCGCGTGGGTGTTCGGCAACGAGGCCTGGGGGCTCCCGGAGGAGACCCGCGCCCTCGCCGACGCCGTCGTACGCGTCCCCATCCACGGGCGCGCCGAGAGCCTGAACCTCGCCACGGCCGCCGCCGTATGTCTGTATGCGTCGGCCCGCGCACAGCGTGCCTCCGGAGGGTGCCGATCCGTCACCCAGAGCTAGTAGGGTGACCGACTCGGGGCCTGCGCGGTCTGAGAGGTGGGGTACGGGGATGACTGTGGCCGGCACGAGCACCGCGCCGGAGGGACGGGACGCGCGACGGGCCTCCGCGCCCCGGCACCGCGACGCGGCCCTCGGTCTCGATCCCGACCAGCTGCCCGACGGCCTCGTCGTCGCCGACGCGGACGGCCGCGTGGTCTGCTTCAACGCCGCCGCCGCCCGCATCACCGCCGTACGGGCCGCCGACGCCCTCGGCCGGCCGCTGGAGCGGGCGCTGCCACTGGAGGACCTGGAGGGCCGCCGCTGGTGGCAGCTCACCGACCCCTACGGCGGGCTCGCCATCCGGGTCCGGCAGCCGGAGCGCAACCTGCTGCTGCCGGGCGGCCGGGAGGTGCTGGTCTCCGCCCGCTACGTCCGGGAGGAGCCGCTGGGGCCGGTGCGCAGCGTGGTCGTCTCCCTGCGGGACACCGAGGCCCGCCGCCGTACCGAGCGCAGCCACGCCGAGCTGATCGCCACCGTCGCGCACGAGCTGCGCTCCCCGCTCACCTCCGTGAAGGGCTTCACCGCCACCCTTCTCGCCAAGTGGGAACGCTTCACCGACGACCAGAAGCGGCTCATGCTGGAGACCGTCGACGCCGACGCCGACCGTGTCACCCGCCTCATCGCCGAGCTCCTCGACATCTCCCGCATCGACGCCGGACGCCTGGAGGTGCGCCGCCAGCCCGTGGACATCGGGGCCGCCGTGTCCCGGCACATCCAGGCGTACGTCGCCGCAGGCCAGCCCGCCGACCGCTTCCTGCTCCGCGTCGAACAGCCGCTGCCCGCCCTGTGGGCCGACCCCGACAAGATCGACCAGGTCCTCAGCAACCTCATCGAAAATGCCGTGCGGCACGGGGCGGGAACCGTCACCATTGACGTCACGCCCTCGGCGTCCCCCCGCGAGGGCGAGGACGGCGAGCACGCAGCCACGTCGGTCACGGTGAGCGACGAGGGGCCCGGCATCCCGGAGGAGTCCATGAACCGCGTCTTCACCCGCTTCTGGCGGGGCAGCAAGCGCGGCGGCACCGGCCTCGGGCTGTACATCGTCAAGGGCATCGTCGAGGTCCACGGCGGCACCATCACGGTCGGCCGCGCCCCCGGCGGCGGCGCCGAGTTCCGCTTTACGCTGCCCGTGGCGGCCCCGGCGTATCTCGCCTAGTGGCCCACGGGCGCATCCGCACACCTCCACCCCGTTAGACTCGGCCTTTGGCACCTTTGTGTCCCAAAGGCCAGACGCACTGTCCATCAGCCGGTGACGGGGACCATCCGCCAGCCAATCGGAAGTACGGGAAGAGATGTCGGCACCGAATAAGTCGTACGACCCTGTCGAGGTCGAGGCGTTGAAACCGGAAGAGATCGAGCGCATGCGGGACGAGGCGCTCGCCGCCTTCGCCGCCGCGGACTCCCTCGACGCGCTCCACGAGGCGAAGGTCGCCCACACCGGCCCGGCCTCCCCGCTCGCCCTCGCCAACCGCGAGATCGGCGCCCTGCCCCCGCACGCCAAGGCCGAGGCCGGCAAGCGCGTCGGCATGGCCCGCGGCGCCGTGAACAAGGCCCTCGCCGCGCGCCAGGTGGAGCTGGAGGCCGAGCGGGACGCCCGCGTCCTGGTCGAGGAGGCGGTGGACGTCACACTCCCGTACGACCGCGTCCCGGCCGGCGCCCGGCACCCGCTGACCACCATGATGGAGCGGGTCGCGGACGTCTTCGTGTCCATGGGGTACGAGATCGCCGAGGGCCCCGAGGTCGAGGCGGAGTGGTTCAACTTCGACGCCCTCAACTTCACCCCGGACCACCCGGCCCGGCAGATGCAGGACACCTTCTTCGTCGACGGCCCTCAGGGCGAGAACGGCGACTCCGGTGTCATCCTGCGCACCCACACCTCGCCCGTGCAGGCCCGCGCCCTGCTGGAGCGCGAGCTGCCGGTCTACATCGTCTGCCCCGGCCGCGTGTACCGCACCGACGAGCTGGACGCGACCCACACCCCGGTCTTCCACCAGATCGAGCTGCTGGCCGTGGACGAGGGCCTGACCATGGCCGACCTCAAGGGCACCCTGGACCACATGGTCCAGTCGCTGTTCGGGTCGGACATGAAGACCCGGCTGCGTCCGAACTACTTCCCCTTCACCGAGCCGAGCGCCGAGATGGACATGCTCTGCTACGTGTGCAAGGGCGAGTCCGTCGGCAACCCCGACCGGCCCTGCCGCACCTGCTCCAGCGAGGGCTGGATCGAGCTGGGCGGCTGCGGCATGGTCAACCCGCGGGTCCTCACCGCCTGCGGCGTCGACCCCGAGAGGTACAGCGGCTTCGCCTTCGGGTTCGGCATCGAGCGGATGCTGATGTTCCGCCACAACGTCGAAGACATGCGAGACATGGTCGAGGGTGACGTCCGGTTCACCCGGCCGTTCGGGATGGAGATCTGATGCGGGTCCCGCTTTCTTGGCTGCGGGAGTACGTCGACCTGCCGGCGACGGAGACCGGGCGCGACGTCCAGGAGAAGCTGATCTCGGTCGGCCTCGAGGTCGAGACCGTCGAGCAGCTCGGCACCGACCTCAAGGGGCCGCTCGTCGTCGGCCAGGTGCTCACCATCGAGGAGCTGGAGGGCTTCAAGAAGCCGATCCGCTTCTGCACCGTCGACGTCGGCCGGGCCAACGGCACCGGTGAGCCCCAGGAGATCGTCTGCGGCGCCCGCAACTTCGCCGTCGGCGACAAGGTCGTCGTGGTTCTCCCGGGCGCCGTGCTGCCCGGCGGCTTCGCGATCTCCGCGCGCAAGACCTACGGCAGGACCTCCCACGGCATGATCTGCTCCGCGGGCGAGCTGGGCATGGGGGACGACGGCACGCACGGCATCATCGTGCTCCCGCCGGAGTACGAGGCGGGCACCGACGCCATCGAGCTGCTCGAACTGGTCGACGAGGTCCTGGACATCGCCGTCACGCCCGACCGCGGCTACTGCCTGTCGCTGCGCGGCGTCGCCCGCGAGACCGCCATCGCCTACGGCCTCCCGCTGCGCGACCCGGCCCTGCTGGACGTGCCCGCGCCGAACGCCTACGGCTACCCGGTCCAGGTCTCCGACCCCTTCGGCTGCGACCGGTTCACCGCCCGCACCGTCTCCGGTCTCGACCCCGAGGCGCGCTCCCCGATCTGGCTCCAGCGTCGGCTCCAGAAGGCCGGCATGCGCCCGATCTCCCTCGCGGTGGACGTCACCAACTACGTGATGCTGGAGCTGGGCCAGCCCCTGCACGCGTACGACCGCGCCCGCGTCCAGGGCCCCATCGGCGTGCGGCGCGCCGAGGCCGGCGAGCAGCTCACCACGCTCGACGGCGTCACCCGCACCCTGGACGCCCAGGACCTCGTCATCACCGACGAGCGCGGCCCCATCGGCCTCGCCGGCGTCATGGGCGGCGCCCACACCGAGATCGACGACACCGAGGGCAGCACCAGCGAGGTCGTCATCGAGGCCGCGCACTTCGACGCGATCTCCATCGCGCGCACCGCCCGCCGCCACAAGCTGTCCTCCGAGGCCTCCCGCCGCTTCGAGCGCGGCGTCGACCCGCAGGCCGCCGCGGCGGCCGCCCAGCGGACCGTCGACCTGCTCGTGCTCCTCGCGGGCGGCACGGCCGACGCGGGCGTCACCGAGGTGCTCGCGCCCTCCGCGCCGCGCACCATCACCATCCCCGCCGACCATCCCGACCGGGTCGCGGGCGTGGAGTACGGCCGCGAGACCGTGGTCCGCCGCCTCCAGGAGATCGGCTGCGACGTCTACGGGCAGGACGAGCTGGTCGTCACCGTGCCGTCCTGGCGTGGCGACCTGACCGACCCGAACGACCTGGCCGAAGAGGTCATCCGCCTGGAGGGCTACGAGAACCTGCCCTCCACGCTGCCCAAGCCCCCCGCGGGCCGCGGCCTGACCGAGCGGCAGCGGCTGCACCGCCGTGTCGGCCGCGCGCTGGCCGGCGCCGGCTACGTCGAAACACCGAACTACCCGTTCATCGGCGAGCAGGTCCTGGACCGGCTGGGCCTGGCGGCGGACGACCCCGAGCGCGCGGTCGTCACGCTGGTCAACCCGCTCTCCGACGAGGAACCGGCGCTGCGTACGACGCTGCTGCCGGGCCTGCTGAGCGCGCTGCGGCGCAACGACGGCCGGGGCTCGCACGACCTGGCGCTCTTCGAGACGGGCCTGGTCTTCCATCCGCGTGCGGAGGCGAAGGCCGCGGTCCGGCTGCCCGTCGACCGGCGTCCCACGGCAGAGGAGATCGCCTCCCTGACCGAGGCGCTCCCCGTCCAGCCCCGGCACGCCGCCGTCGTCCTCGCCGGCGCCCGCGAGCAGGCCGGCTGGTGGGGTGCGGGCCGCCCGGCCGGCTGGGCCGACGCGGTCGAGGCGGCGCGGTTCATTGCCCGGGAGACCGGCACCGAACTGATCGTCCGCAAGGGCCAGTACGGGCCGTGGCACCCCGGCCGCTGCGCCGAGCTGGCGGTCACGGCGGACGGCACCGAGCGGGTCGTCGGGTACGCCGGCGAGCTGCACCCGCGGGTCGTACAGGCCCTGGGCCTGCCGGCGCGCACCTGCGCCATGGAGCTGGACCTGGACGCGCTGGAGGAGGCGAGCGCGGGTCCGGTGAAGGGGCCGCGGATCTCGGCCTTCCCGGTGGCCACGCAGGATGTCGCCCTCGTGGTCGACGAGTTCGTGCCGGCCGCCGACGTCGAGGCCGCGCTGCGTGAGGGCGCGGGTGAACTCCTCGAGTCGATCCGGCTGTTCGACGTGTACGAGAACCTCGAGCAGCTGGGTGACGGGCGGAAGTCGCTGGCGTACGCGCTGCGGTTCCGGGCGTCCGACCGCACGCTGACCGTGGACGAGGCGTCCGCCGCGCGGGACGCGGCCGTCGCCCTCGCGGGCGAGCTGACCGGAGCAACGCTGCGCAGCTGAGCACGCACACCGACGCGGCCGGCCACGGGTTCCCCGTGGCCGGCCGCGTCGTTCGCCACCCCCTCCGGGAGCGCGCGGAACCCCCTGTCAGCTGCATAAATGCGGCCCGGCCCGCGGAGTCTCACTCGTTCGGGTGGGAATCGCAGGTGATCCGGTCCCACCGGCTCATGGCGTCGACAGAATCGGACCGGCCTCACGGGGCCGGTCCGTCTGCTCTGTCAGGGCCCATATGGGGGACCAGAGGCATGATCCGCATCAAGGCACGGGCGCCCACCGCGCGAGGAACCCTACTGCCCACGCTCTGGGGAGCGGTGGCCGTCGGCTACAGATACGGCTGCCCGCTCGCCCGGCAGGACGGGCTCGGGGCGCGCCTGGTCACCAGCGCCGTGTTCGTCGCCGTCGGCACCGCCCTCATCTTCCACGTCCGGTGCGCCCTGCTGCGGGAGCTGCGGTTCGCCCGGCGGGCGGCGTGCGCCGCGCAGAGCGTCGTCCTGCGTCCGCTGCCGCCCTGGCTGGACGGGCTCAACGTCGGCGCCGCCCAGCTGTCCGCCGACCGGGGCGCGAGTGTCGGCGGCGACCTGTACGAGGCCATCGCCACCGAGCACGGGGTGCGGGTGGTGATGGGGGACGTACGGGGGCACGGTCTGGCCGCCCTCGGCACCGTCGCCGCCCTCCTCGGCAGCTTCCGCGAGGCCGCGCACGACGAGCCCCGGCTCGGCGGGGTGCTGCACCGGCTGGACCGCACCCTCGGCCGCCATCTGCACGAACGCGCCCGCGCCGAACACCCCGCGTGCGGCATTCCCGCCCCGGACAGCCCGGTCGCCGAGGAGTTCGTCACCGTCCTGCTCCTGGAGATCGACCGGGACGGCACGCTCCGCGCCCTCAACTGCGGCCATCCATGGCCGTACGTGCTGCGGGGCACGCGGGTCGAGCCGCTCACCCGCACGGATCCGCTGCCGCCGCTGGGTCCGTTCCCGCCGCCCGCGGAGCCGGTGCCCCAGCCCTGCGGCCGGCTGCTGCCGGGCGAGTCCCTGGTCCTCTTCACGGACGGCGCGGAGGACGCCCGGGACGGCCGGGGACGGTTCTTCTCCCTGCCGGACGTGCTCAGCGAGGCGGTGCGCGACCAGCCGGCCTCCCCGCAGGCGGTGCTGCGTACGGTCTTCGGCGCGCTGCTGCACCACACCGGCGGAAGACCCACGGACGACGTCGCACTCCTGGTCCTGCGCAACGACCGGAAGGACAGACGGCCGCCGGGCGCGCGGGGAGCCGCCTGCCCGGCCTCGACGCGTCCGCAGCCGACGACGCGCCGTTGACGCCCGGCGCGCGCACTGACGTCCGGCGCGCACTGACGTCCGGGGCGCCGCCCGGCCGGGCCGCCGCTGTCTGAGGGGGAGCCGGCGGCCCGGCCGGTCTCTCGCGAGGCAGCCCAGTGAACCGGCGCGGCCCCCGCGGCGACAGCGCGTGCGCCCCGCGGACGCGGGCACTGCGTTCACACCCCGTGTGAAGGCGTACCCACTACGCTGACGGCACCAGGTCACTCGGGGGGCATCCCATGCAGCCCAACACTCTGCTCGACGCCATCCTGGACGAGGCGGGGATCTCGCACGCCGGTCTAGCCGCCCACGTCAACCAGGCGGGACGCGCCCGCGGTCTCGCGCTGCGCTACGAACACACCGCCGTCGCCCGGTGGCTGAAGGGGCAGCGGCCCCGCGGCCAGGTGCCCGACCTGATCTGCGAGGTGCTGGCGGCACGGCTGCACCGGTCCGTCACGCTCGACGACATCGGCCTCGGGGTGCCCGGCGGGCCGAGCACCCCGCACACCGGTTCCCTCAACGGGTTCGTGGAGCGGGCCACCGCGTTGTGGCGGTCCGACGAGCAGCAGCGGTCCCACGTGCTCGGCGCGCCCGCCGTCACCGGGACCCCGGCCGTGATGCCGGTGTGGGAGTGGGAGAACCCGCCCGAGGACGTCGACGTCTCGCGGGGCGGCCGGCACGCGGTCACCGCGTCCGACATCGAGATGCTCCGGGCCGCCCGCGCGCACTACGAGCAGATGTACCGCAAGGCGGGGGGCATCGCGACGCGGAGCCGGGTCGTCGGCTTCCTCAACGCCGAGGCCGCGCCGCTGCTGCGCGGCGGCTACACCGACGCCACCGGCCGCCAGCTGCACCGGGCGACCGGCGGGCTGGTGGCGATCGCGGGCATCTGCGCGTACGACTCCGACGCGCACGGACTCGCCCAGCGCTACTTCCACCAGGCGCTGCGCCTGGCCAAGGCCAGCGGGGACCGGGGACTGGGGGCGTACGTGATAGCCCTGCTGGTCAACCAGTCGCTGTTCATGCGGGAGTACCGGCAGGCCGTCGCCTTCGCCGAGGCCGCGCTGCGCACCGCCGGCCGGCACATCACCCCGGCGCTCGCCTCCGACCTGTACGCGATGCAGGCCAAGGCGTACGCGCACCTCGGGGACAGCGGCAGCGCGCTGTTCTGCATCCGGCGCGCGGAGACGGCGGCCGGGCGGATCCGGCGGGGGCACGAGCCGGCCGAGACCGGGTACGTCCAGCCGGGCCTCGTCAACGTGCAGGTGGCCGAGGCGCTCCTCAGTCTCGGGGACCTCAGCGGCGCCCGGGAGCACGCGGCGGCGGCCGTCGACAACCCCGCGCACGACCGGGGGCGGGTGCACCGGCTGGCGATGCTGAGCACCATCGAACTGCGCCGGGGCAACGCCGACCGGGCGGCGGCCACCGCCGTGCAGATGGCCGAACAGGCCCGCGGGATGGAGTCCCAGCGGCTGCGGGACAGACTCCGCGCGGTGCGTGACCACCTGCTGCGCTGCGGCTCGGCCGGCACCGCCGAGGCCGCCGAACTCATCGACGGAGCACTGCGCGTGCCGCTGTAGGCGCACTGTAGGCGCACCGTCCCTGCTGCGATATTGCCACTTACTCAGCGGAAGGTGGCAATACCGTGCAGTGGACGAAACAGAACGAACAAACTGTGTACGAGAACCGCTGGTTCAGCGTCAATCTCGCCGATGTCGAGCTGCCGGACGGCCGGCACCTCGACCACTTCGTCATCCGGCTGCGGCCCGTGGCGGTGGCGACGGTCGTCAACGAGGCGAACGAGGTGCTGCTGCTGTGGCGGCACCGGTTCATCACCGACAGCTGGGGGTGGGAACTGCCCGCGGGCGTCGTCGAGGACGGCGAGGACATCGCGCGCGCGGCGGCCAGGGAACTGGAGGAGGAGACCGGCTGGCGGCCGGGACCCCTGCACCACCTCATGAGCGTGGAGCCGTCCAACGGCCTCACCGACGCCCGGCACCACATCTACTGGTCGGAGCGGGGCGAGTACGTCGGACACCCCGTGGACGACTTCGAGTCGGACCGGCGGGAATGGGTGCCCCTCAAACTCGTCCCCGACCTGATCGCCCGCGGGGAGGTCCCGGCCGCCAACATGGCGGCCGCGTTACTCCTGCTGCACCACCTCAGGCTCGCCCAGGACTAATGGGCCGTCAGCGCCTGCCAGATCGTCGCCGCGAGCGCGCCCAGCGCGGTCAGCGCGGCGAGCGAGGGCAACGGCCAGCGCGCGTGTTCCAGCGAGGCCAGCCGGGAGTTCAGCTCGTCCAGTTCCTTGGCGGTCTCCTCGGTACGGTGACGCAGCAGCGCCAGTCCGCCCTCGACGCGGGCGTAGGCCACGTCGAGGCGGCGCCGTAACTCTGCGAGTTCTCCATGGATCACGGGATGCTCCGGATCGACCGTCACGGGTCCGTTCCTCTCGGTAGTCGAAATGGATGGTTCCGCTTCCCTTGCATGCGCATGGAGAGTCAACTCGCCTGGTGGGCGCGTGGGGAGCGTGTGCGAGGGGCATATGCGTGCCCGGCGCGCACACGGTGTGTGAAACAGACGGGCCCGGCACCGCATCCGGTGCCGGGCCCGCAGGGCGTCGCTCTGGGTGATCAGCCGTAGGTGTAGAAGCCGGAACCGGCCTTCCGGCCCAGCCGGCCCGCCTCGACCATGCGCTGGAGCAGCGGGGGAGCGGCGTACAGCGGCTCCTTGTACTCGGCGTACATGGAGTTGGCGATGGAGACGATGGTGTCCAGACCGATCAGGTCGGACAGCTTCAGCGGGCCCATCGGATGGGCGCAGCCCATCTCCATGCCGTTGTCGATGTCCTCGCGGCTCGCGATGCCCGACTCGAACATCCGGATCGCCGACAGCAGGTAGGGCACGAGCAGCGCGTTCACCACGAACCCGGAGCGGTCCTGGGCGCGGATGGCGTGCTTGCCCAGCACCTTCTCGGCGAAGAGCTGGGCGCGGCTGAGGGTGCCCTCGGAGGTGGTGAGCGCCGGGATCAGCTCGACCAGCTGCTGCACCGGGGCCGGGTTGAAGAAGTGGATGCCGACGACGTGGTCCGGCCGGGAGGTGGTGACCGCCAGCTTCACCAGCGGGATGGAGGAGGTGTTGGAGGCCAGGATCGCGTCGGGCCGGGTCACCACCTGGTCGAGCACCTGGAAGATCTCGGTCTTGACCTGCTCGTTCTCGACGACGGCCTCGATCACCAGATCCCGGTCGGCGAACTCGCCGAGGTCGGTGGTGAAGCTCAGGCGCGCCTGCGTGGCGTCCCGGTCCTCCTCGGTGATCTTGCCGCGTTCGGCCGCCTTGCCCAGGGAGTTGAACAGCCGGGTGCGGCCGATCTCCAGGGCCTCGCCGGTGGTCTCGGCGACCTTCACGTCCAGTCCCGCGCGGGCGCACACCTCGGCGATGCCCGCGCCCATCTGGCCGCAGCCCACGACTCCGACGCGTGCAATGTCTCCCCCTGGGATGCCCGTCACATCGTCCCCTTCGCTTCTCCGGCTCGCTCGACAGGCCTCCGGGTTCGGTGCCTGCTCCGATCGTGCACGTTACCGCCAAGTATCGATGATCGATCGCTCGGGTGGGGGCATTCTGGAGCGCGGAACGATCCGTGACGAGGCGGATCCGAAGGGTATGGGGGTGTGCGGATGGGACGCATGTCACGGCGAACCTTCACGCTGGCCGCGCTGTCCACGCTGGCCACGGCATCGGGCGGCGTCGCGAGCGCCGAGGGAGAGGCCGCCGCCCCGGGGCCGGGCGCGCACCCGGCGCCGTACCGCCTGCCGCGCGCCGGCGCCGAGATGCGCGGCGTCTGGCTCGCGACGGTCGCCAACCGGGACTGGCCCTCGCGGCCCGGCCTCCCGGCGAGCACCCAGCGCAAGGAGCTGATCGCCCACCTCGACCACGCGGCCCGCCGCCGGCTCAACACGGTCGTCTTCCAGGTGCGGCCCACCGCCGACGCCCTCTGGCCGTCGCCGTACGAGCCCTGGTCCGAGTACCTGACCGGAACCCAGGGCGGGAACCCCGGCTGGGACCCCCTCGGCACCGCCGTGCGGGAGGCCCACGCCCGGGGCCTGGAACTGCACGCCTGGTTCAACCCGTACCGGATCGCCAACCACACCGACCCCGGCCGGCTGGCCCCGTCCCACCCGGCCCGCAGGCACCCGGACTGGGTGGTGCCCTACGGCGGCCGGCTGTACTACAACCCCGGTCTGCCCGAGGTCCGTGCCTTCGTGCGGCGGGCCATGCTCGACGCGGTCGCCCGGTACCCCGTCGACGCCGTCCACTTCGACGACTACTTCTATCCCTATCCGGTCGCCGGCCAGACCTTCGACGACGAGGACGCCTACGACCGGTACGGCGGCGCCTTCCCCGGCCGGGCCGCCTGGCGGCGGGACAACATCGACAAGCTGGTGCGGGAGACGGCGGCGGACATCCGGCGCGTCCGGCCCGGCACCCGGTTCGGGATCAGCCCCTTCGGGGTGTGGCGCAACGCCTCGACCGACGCGCGCGGCTCCGAGACGCGGGCGGGGGTGCAGACGTATGACGACCTGTACGCGGACACCCGCAAGTGGGTCCGCGGCAACTGGATCGACTACATCGTGCCGCAGCTGTACTGGCACATCGGCTTCGCCGCCGCCGACTACGCCGAGCTCGTGGCCTGGTGGGCGGAGGTCGCCCGGGGCACGCGGACGCGGCTGTACGTCGGCGAGGCCCTGTACAAGGCGGGTGCCGCCGGGCAGCCCTCGCCCTGGCAGGACCCGGTCGAGCTGTCCCGGCACCTCACCCTCGCCGCGCGGTACCCGCAGGTGCGCGGGCACGTGTTCTTCGCCGCCGAGGAGGTCGCGGCCGACCCGGTCGGGGCGATGGCGCGGGTGGTCGCCGACCACTACCGGCGGTCGGCGGTGCCACCGCGCTGACCTACTGCTGTGTCCGGTCCTGCGGATGACGGACCTCGCAGTCGGGGCCGGGGGACATGACGGCCTCCCGCCCGTCCGCGAAACGGACCCGGTAGGGCGGATTGCCCTCCTGGCCCATCACTTCGACGACTTCCGTGACCTGGTCGTGCTGGCCGACCACCCTGCCGTGCTGGACAAGGCGGTCGCCCTTGGATGCGTGCATGGACGGGCCCTCCTCACGATCACGACCGCTGTGTGACGGCGATGCACACGAGCACCGCGACGGCGGTCAGCGGAGCGGCCGCCGTGAAGCGCTCGCCCAGCAGCAGCGCCGACCACACCAGTGTGAGCAGGGGCTGTGCCAACTGCAACTGGCTGGCCCGGGGGATGCCGATGGCCGCCATGCCCCGGTACCAGACGACGAGCCCGAGGAACTGCGAACCCAGCGCCACCCACAGCAGACCGGCGATGCCGTGCCCGGTGAGGTGCACGGGCTCGTAGGCCAGCGCGAGCGCGACGGCCGGCAGGCTGAGCGGCAGGCACAGTACGAGCGCCCAGCCGATGACCTGCCAGCCCGGCATGACCCGGGCCAGCCGGCCGCCCTCGGTGTAGCCGGCCGCGCACACCAGCAGGGCCGCGAAGAGGAAACCGTCGGCGACGGTGAGCGTGCCGCCGCTCTGGGCGAGGGTGAAGGCGATCACGGCCGCCGCGCCGGCGACGGCCGCCAGCCAGAACCGGCGGGAGGGGCGGGCGCCGGTGCGCAGGGCCGAGAACACGGCGGTGGTCAACGGCAGCAGCCCCACCACCACGGCCGCGTGCGCGGTGGTGGAGGTCTCCAGGGCGAGCGTGGTCAGCATCGGGAAGCCCAGCACCACGCCGGCGGCGACCACGGCGAGACCGGCGAGGTGGCGGCGGGCCGGAAGCCGTACCCGCAGGGCCAGCAGGCAGCCGCCGGCCACGACCGCGGCCAGGACGCCGCGCACCGCCACCAGGGACCAGGGACCGAAGCTCTCCAGCCCCCAGGCGGTCGAGGGGAACGTCAGCGAGAAGGCGACCACACCGAGGGCGGCCTGGAGGGTGCCGAGGCCCCCGGACTCCTCCCGGGGAGCGGTGACTGCTATCGGGCTCGCCGTAGTAGCGCTACTCTGGGTTCTCATGCATCAGCGTAGCAGTGTGGCGGAACTGGCCGAGCAGTTGCGGGGAGAACTCAACCGCTATCCGCTGGGTGGAAAGCTCCCGTCGAGCCGGGCGCTCGTCGAGCGGTTCCGGGTGAGTCCGGTGACCGTCTCCCGGGCCCTCGCCCAGCTCGCCGCCGAAGGCCTCGTGGTCACCCGGCCCGGCGCCGGCGCCTTCCGGGCCCGGCCGCACTCCGCGCAGACCCCCGCCGGGGACACCTCCTGGCAGGAGGTGGCGCTGAGCGCCGACGGCGCCGCCGACCTCGTCCCCCGCACGGTGGACGCCGCCGGGGTCACGGTGTCGCTGGCCGCGCCGCCGCCCGGGGTGCTGGAGTTCAACGGCGGCTACCTCCACCCCTCGCTGCAACCCGAGCGGGCCATGGCGGCGGCCCTGGCCCGGGCCGGGCGGCGGCCCGGCGCCTGGGGGAGGCCGCCCCTGGAGGGACTGCCCGAGCTGCGGGAGTGGTTCGCGCGCGGGATCGGCGGGACCGTCGGCGCGGCCGAGGTGCTGATCGCGGCGGGCGGCCAGGCCGCGCTGGCCACCGCCCTGCGCGCACTCGCCCCGCCCGGCGCCCCGGTCCTCGTGGAGTCGCCCACCTACCCGGGCATGCTCGCCCTGGCCCGCGCGGCAGGCCTGCGCCCCGTCCCGGTGCCCGTGGACCCCGACGGGGTACGCCCCGGCCTGCTCGCGGACGCCTTCCAGGCCACCGGCGCCCGGGTCTTCGTCTGCCAGCCGCTGTTCCAGAACCCGACCGGCGCCGTGCTGGCACCCGACCGGCGCGCCGAGGTGCTGCGCATCGCCCGCGAGGCCGGCGCGTTCGTCGTCGAGGACGACTTCGTCCGCCGGCTGGTGCACGCCGACGCGGGACCACTGCCCCGCCCGCTGGCCGCCGACGACCCGGACGGCGTGGTCGTCCACGTCGGCTCGCTGACCAAGGCCACCTCACCCAGCTTCCGGGTCAGCGCCCTGGCGGCCCACGGCCCCGTCCTGGAGCGCCTGCGCGCCATCCAGGTCGTGGACAGCTTCTTCGTGCCCCGGCCGCTCCAGGAGGCCGCCCTGGAACTCGTCGGCTCCCCGGCCTGGCCGCGCCATCTGCGCGCCCTCTCGGCCGAGCTGCGCACCCGCCGGGACGCCATGACGGGCGCGCTCGCCCGGCAGCTGCCCGAGCTCGCCCTGCCGCACATCCCCTCCGGCGGCTACCACCTGTGGCTGCGCCTGCCCGACGGCGGCGCCTCCCCGGCGCTCGGCTCCGGGGTGGAGGCGGCACTGGCCGCCGCCGCCCTGCGCGCGGGCGTCGCCCTGACCCCCGGCCGCCCCTACTTCAGCGCCGAGCCCCCCGCCGCCCACCTCCGCCTGAGCTTCGCCGCGGTCGCCGGCACGGGGGAGATCGCGGAAGGGGTACGGCGGCTGCGGGCGGCCTGCGACGAGGTGCTGGGCTGACCCGCCGGCCCGGCACGGCCGCACCGGTGAGATCACCGCGCCCCGGCACCCGCGGGACCGGCGGGCGGTGCGCGTGCGCGGGTGACCGGCCGAGCGCGTGCTGTTCGCCCGGCTCGCGGACGGGTGCGTCGACCCGTCCCCGCGCGGCGGGGCATCGGCACGGTGTTCGTCGGCCGGGTCCGCGGCCACCGGGCGCTCCTCGGCGTGCGCCGGCCGCCGCTCGCGGCGCGGGGCGCGCACGGCGGCCGGCGGAAGCTTGGATTCCGGGAACTGGACCGTCCCGGTGGGGTGGATGGTCCACCCCTTCCGGCAGGAAGCCGGGCAAAGTGCCGTGCCCTTCGGTAACTCCCGGGTAACCCCTCTTGACCCGCCCCCCGGCGCGGCTCACCATCACCGCATGCCACTCAGGGTCACGTTCGTCGCCGCCGCGCGCAGTGCCTCCCTGCTCGCGGAGCGCTTCGAGGACGACCGGCCGCTGGACGGGGCCGGCTGGGACGAGGTGCAGCGCGTCGCCGGGGACCTGCTGCCGCTGGCGGCGGCCGAGCTGCGCTACTGCTCGCCGACCCCGCGCAGCCGGGCCACCGGCGACGCCCTGGGGTACGCCCCGCTGGTCCAGCCGGCCCTGCGGGACTGCGACATGGGCCGCTGGCGCGGCCTGACGCTGGGCGAGGCGATGGCCCGGGAGCCGGCCGCGGTCGACGCCTGGCTGGCCGATCCGTGCTCCACCCCGCACGGCGGTGAGTCCCTGCTGGTGTTCATCTCGCGGGTCGGTGGCTGGCTGGACACCCGGCCGGCGGACGACGGCGGCCGGATCGTCGCGGTGGCCGAACCGTCGGTGATCCGCGCGGCCCTGGTCTACGCCCTCAAGGCGCCCCCGTCGAGCTACTGGAACATCGACGTCCGCCCGCTGTCCACGACCACCGTCACGGGCCGCTCGGGCCGGTGGAACCTCCGCTTCGACGGGGGCGGCGTTCAGGGCTCGCGCACGTAGTCGGTGACGAGGACCAGGTCCTTCGCCGGTCCGCCGACCCGCCACACCGTGCGCCAGTGGCCGGCGTCCCGCACGGTGAACTCGCCCCGGTAGAGGTCGGCCGCGCAGGGGTGGTCGGCGACGTGCCGCCCGGAGGTCAGGTCCAGCGCGTGGAAGGGCCGCCCGTCCGCGAACCGCACGTCCGCCCGGCCCGGCGTGGCCCCCGGCAGGAACCGCAGGGTCCGTGTGGCCGGCCGCGTCACGCCCTGCCAGGTGAAGGTGCCGGACTCGGTGTGCAGCAGGCCGCCGCCGTCCAGCGGACCGAAGACGGTCTCCCCGGTGAAGTGTCCCGTGTCCCCGCTCGCCAGGTCCCGCACGCTGCGCTCGGCCCGCCAGCGTCCGGCGAGATGGGCCAGCAGGTCGGCCACGGGCCAGAACTCGTCCATCGTGATCCCTCTCCGCCCGTCCCTCCGGGCCCGCCCCGTCCACGTGTTCATGCCCCTCGGTCCGCACCGAAGCCGCCGGCCGGTGCGCGTACACCTCCTCGGGGCGCCCCGTCACCTTCCTCGGGATCAGGGAGAAGCGGGCGACCCGTCCGCGGTCTGCTGCCGCCCCGCCGGCAGCAGACCGCGCTCGGCGAACACCTTCTTCGCCACGAAGGTGGCGTTCAGCGCCCGGGGGAAACCGCAGTAACCGGCCGAGTGCAGCAGCGCCTCCACGATCTGCTCCGGGGTGAGTCCCACGTTCAGGGCCGCGTTGACGTGCACCTCCAGCTGGGCCTCGCAGCCGCCGAGGGCGGTCAGCATGCCCAGGGTGACCAACTGGCGGTCCCGGGGCGCCAGCTGGGGCCGGGCGTAGATCTCGCCGAACCCCCAGGCGACGATCTGGTGTCCCAGCTCGGGGCTGATGTCGGCGAGCGAGTCGACGACCCGCCGGCCGGCCTCGCCGTCGACGGACTCCAGTACCTCCAGGCCATGGGCGAAACGCTCGTCACGGGTGGTGCTGCGCTCGTTGCTCATGACCGGAACCGTAGAAGGTGGAGCCCACTCCAGGTCAAGCCCGCCGTGGCGCCACTGTCCGCCGGCCCCCGCTTCACCCCGGGAACACCTTCCGTAAATCCCCGGTTCTCCGGAGCGGCGCGGAATTCACACACTGTTCTCCTTGTCCGGAAGATCCCGCCCCACTTTTCGATGAGTACACAACCATCGGGAAATGCCTCCCGTCTCACTCGGCGAAAACCGCGAAGTGAATTCCGCTGGGGGCCTTGCCGCAATGGACCGTCCGACCCCGCCCGACGTGCCGCGCCGGGCCGCCGCGCTGCTCGCCGCGGCCGTCACCGTCACGGCCCTGTGCGCCGGTGACACGCTGGCCCGCAGCTACCCCTTCGGCCCCCGCACCCGCAGCGTCAACGACCTGGGCAACCAGTACGTGCCCTTCCACGCCCACCTGTGGGACCTGCTGCACGGCAGGGCCGACGGCGGCCTCCTCGTCAACTGGCAGTCCGGCTACGGCACCAGCTTCCTGCCCGACCTGGGCACCTACCTCGGCAGCCCCTTCGCCCCGCTCGTCGCCCTCTTCCCCCGGGACCGGATCGACCTCGCCGTCTACGCCGTCACCCTCCTGAAGACCGCGTCCGCCGCCGCGGCCATGGCCTGGCTGCTGCTCGCCCTGCGGCCCGGCCGCTGGTGGGCGGCGGCCCTCCTGGGCAGCTCCTACGCGCTGTGCGGCTGGAGCGTGGCCGACGCCTCCTACAACCCGATGTGGCTCGACGGCCTGATCGCCCTGCCCCTGCTGTGCCTGGCCGGCGAGTGGGCGCTCGACGGACGCCGGCGCGTCCTCGGTGTCCTGACCGTCGCCCTCGCCTGGACCGCGAACTTCTACACCGCCTACATGGCCACCCTCGGCGCCGCCCTGGTCCTGCTGCTGCGCCTGCTGCTGGCCCGTCCGCCCCGCCGGCAGGCGCTCGCGGCGGCCGGCCGCGCCACCCTCACCACCGTGCTCGGCGTGGGCCTGGCCGCCCCGCTCGTGACGGTCGTCTACCTCGGCACCCGGCACGCCTACCCCGGCCGCGTACGGCGGTTCGCGCCGGTCCCCACCGAGGACGTGGCGGCCCGGCTGCTCCCCGCCACCTACGGCTTCGGCTCCCCGGCCCTCTACGTCGGCGTCACCGCCCTCCTCCTCGCCCTCGCCCTGCCCTTCCACCGGGCGGTCCCCGTACCCGTCCGCACCGGCTGGACCACGCTGGTGCTCGCGGTGGCCCTGTCCCTCCAATGGGGCCCCACCCACCTGCTCTGGCACGCCTTCGCCACGCCGCAGGGCAGCTCCTACCGGCAGGCGTTCGTGCTGTGCGGGCTGCTGGTCCTCGCCGCCTGGCACGCCCTGGCGTACGGCCTCCCGGACCGGCGCGCCCTCGGCGCCGCGACCGCGCTGCTCGCCCTGATCACGGCCGTCGCGGCCCGCAGCAGCCTGGTGCGGGTCTGGACCTGGCCGGTGCTGCTGCTCGCCGTCGCCGGGTCGCTGGGCGGGCTCCTCCTCCTGGCCCGCCCCGGGCGGCGCGCCCGGCTCGCCGGGCTGGCCGTCGTCCTGCTGCTCGGCGCACAGTGCGGCGAGGCCGCCGCCACCTCCGCCGTCGCCGCCCGGCTGCGCCTGGGGCACCTGGACGACTACGCGCCCTGGGGCGGGCGGCAGGAGCGGCAGGCGGCGGCGGTCGCCGGGGCCGACGGCTGGCCCCGGTACCGCACCGACCCCGGCCGCGAACAGACCGTCGGCAACGACCCGATGCTGGTGGGCGGTCAGGGCGCGGCCTACTACAGCAGCCTGACCCCGGACGTCCTCAGCCGCACCCTCACCGCCCTCGGCGGCGGCTGGACCTCGCGGGGCCGCAGCGTACAGAGCCTGGACAACGCGGTCACGGACGTGATCTTCTCCGTCGGCGCCCGGGTGCACTCGCCGCCCGACCCGCACCGGACGCGTCTGCCGGAGGACGGCGGCCCGGTGACCGTGACCCGGCAGGACGTGCCGCCCCTGGTGACCGTCCGGGCCGCCCCCGACACGAGGGCGTTCGGGCCGTCGCCGTACCGCAACCAGGAACTGCTGCTCGGCAGCCGTGTCTACACCGTGCCCCGCGTCACCGTCCACGACGACGGCGGGCGGCCGGTGCGGTCCGGCCGGGTCGGCACCGGCACCGCCGTGTCCGCGCCGACGCTCACCGCCCGGTGCCCGGCCGGCACCCGGGTCCACCTGTGGGCCCCGCACTTCTCCGGCACCGCACGGCTCACCGGCGCCGGGAGCACGGTGCCGTTCCGCTACGTGTTCCCACGCAACCGGGCCGCCATGGCACCCCTCGGCCGGGCCCCGGCCACCGGACGGGTCCGTGTCGAGCTGACCCCGGACCGGCCGGGGCGCGTCCCGGCCGGTGCCGTCGGCTGCCTGGACACCGCCCGGCTGCGCACCGCCGCCGCCCGACTGACGGCCACCGGCGCCACCGAGGTCACCGTCACCGACGGCACCGTACGGGCCAGGCTGCCCGCCGGCAGCAAGGGCGTCGCGGTCCTCGCCGTCCCCCGGATCGCCGGCTGGCGGTGCGCCGCGGGCGACGGCCCCGAGCGGCCCGCCGCCGGCTTCCACGGCCTGACCGCCGTACCGCTCGACGCCCACTCAACGCGTTTGACCTGCACCTTCCACCCACCCGGCCTGCGGCTGGGCGCGACGGCCGGGGCCGCCTCGCTGACGGCCCTCGTCCTGCTCACCGTCCTCACCGCCGTCCGCCGCCGGCGCGTCCGGGCACCGGCCACGACCACATCACCGCGCGAGCGCGTGACCACCGCTCTCCGACCGCGCCCAGGGGGAGACCCGCCATGCTGATATCGATCGTCGCGCCCTGCCACAACGAGGAGGACGTCCTCGCCCGCTTCCACGAGGAGGTCCAGCGGGTCGCCGAGGAACTGCTGCCGCTCGGCCACGACATGGAGTTCGTGTACGTCGACGACGGCAGCCGCGACCGTACCCTCGCCGTCCTGGAGCACCTGGCCACCGCCGACTCCCGGGTGCGCTACGTCTCCTTCAGCCGCAACTTCGGCAAGGAGGCGGCCCTCCTCGCCGGTCTCCGGCACGCCTCGGGCGACTCGGTCGTCGTCATGGACGCCGACCTCCAGCATCCGCCGGCGCTGATCCGGCGCATGGTGGAGCTGCGCGAGCAGGGCCACGACCAGGTCATCGCCCGGCGCACCCGCACCGGCGACGGGCTCACCCGCACCCTGACCGCCCGCCTGTACTACCGGGTCGTCAACCGCCTGGTCGACGTCGAACTCGTCGACGGCGTGGGCGACTTCCGCCTGCTGTCGCGCCGCGTGGTGGACGCCGTCCTCGGCCTCACGGAGTACAACCGCTTCTCCAAGGGGCTGTTCGCCTGGGTGGGCTTCCCGAGCGTCACCTTCACCTACGGGAACGCGGCCCGCGGGGCCGGCCGCAGCTCCTGGTCGATGCGCGGCCTGCTCAACTACGGCCTCGACGGCCTGCTGTCCTTCAACAACCGCCCGCTGCGCGCCGCCCTCTGGCTCGGCCTGGCCCTGCTGCTGTGCGCGGGCCTGTACACGGCCTGGATCGTGGGCGCGGCGCTCGTCAACGGGGTCCGGACGCCCGGGTATGTCACCATCATCACCGCGGTCACCGCGCTCGCCGGGGTGCAGATGGTCATGCTCGGTGTCATCGGCGAGTACACCGGCCGCATCTACTACGAGGTGAAGGGCCGCCCGCACTTCCTGGTGAAGGCGACCAACGTGGAACGGACAAAGGACCTCATCCCCTGATGCCGAGTCGCTCGCTGTCCCGCCAGATAGTGGCGTTCGCCGTGGTCGGTGTGGTGAACACGGCCACCTACTACGGGCTTTACCTGCTGTTCCTGATATGGCTGCCGTACCTCGCCGCGCACACCCTGGCATTCACGCTCAGCATGACCGGTTCCTTTTTCCTCAACGCCCGTTTCACCTACCGGACGCGGCCGACCTGGCGGAAATTCCTGATGTTCCCGCTGACGAACGTGACCAATTTCGTGATCACGACGGCCGGGGTCTATGTGATCGTGGACGTCCTCCGCGCCGGCCACCGCTTCGCCCCCCTCCTGGCCTCGGCCGCGGCGATCCCGGTGACGTTCGTCGTGTCCCGCCGGGTGATGCTGCCGGGAGCGAGGCCCGCCGCGCCCGTCACGACCGGTGACTGCGGCACGCGGCCCGACACGGCGGGCGACTCCGGAGAGGTCCGCGGCACCGCCGACGCCGCGTGAGCGGACCGCGGGCTACGGGCCCGGGCGTGTCACGGCCGTCCGGTTGCGCCCGCGGCGCTGGCACCGTTCCCCCCTGTCGCCTTGCCGAAGCGTCCCCGCACACCTTGTGCCGAAGCGTCCCCGCACACCTTCCACGGGCTGCTCCCGGTCTTCGCGCTCCCCCTGCTCGCGGTGCGTTGCATACTCCTGCATGGTTGCGTATAGTCATGCCATCCTGAGGAGGGTGGACATGGCGGTACGTGTGGCAGTGGCCGGAGCGAGCGGATACGCGGGCGGAGAGGTCCTGCGCCTGCTCCTCGCACACCCCGAGGCGGAGATCGGCGCGCTGACCGGAAACTCGAACGCCGGGCAGCGGCTCGGCGCGCTCCAGCCGCACCTGCTGCCGCTGGCCGACCGCGTCCTGACCGAGACCACGCCCGAGGCGCTCGCCGGACACGACGTGGTCTTCCTGGCGCTGCCGCACGGGCAGTCCGCGGCCGTCGCCGAACAGCTCGGCCCCGATGTCCTCGTGGTCGACATGGGCGCCGACTTCCGGCTCGCCGACCCGGCCGACTGGGAGGCCTTCTACGGCTCCCCGCACGCCGGGACCTGGCCCTACGGCCTCCCGGAACTGCCGGGTGCCCGCACCGCGCTGGCGGGGTCCCGGCGCATCGCGGTGCCCGGCTGCTACCCCACCGCCGTCACCCTCGCCCTCTTCCCGGCCTACGCGGCCGCACTCGCCCGGCCGGAAGCGGTGATCGTCGCCGCGTCCGGCACCTCCGGCGCGGGCAAGGCGCCCAAGCCGCACCTCCTCGGCAGCGAGGTGATGGGCTCCATGTCCCCGTACGGCGTCGGCGGCGGCCACCGGCACACCCCCGAGATGATCCAGAACCTCAGCGGCGTCGCGGGGCAGCGGGTCGCGGTGTCCTTCACGCCGACCCTCGCGCCGATGCCCCGCGGGATCCTCGCGACGTGCAGCGCCGCCGCGGAGGAAGGAGTGAGCGCGGAGTCCCTGCGGGCCGCGTACGAGAAGGCCTACGCCGACGAGCCCTTCGTCCACCTGCTGCCCGAGGGCCAGTGGCCCGCCACGGCGTCCGTCCACGGTTCCAACGCCGTACAGGTGCAGGTCGCCTACGACGCCGCCGTGGGCCGCATCATCGCGATCAGCGCCATCGACAACCTGACCAAAGGCACCGCGGGCGGCGCCGTCCAGAGCATGAACCTTGCCCTCGGTCTCCCCGAGACCACCGGCCTTTCCACGATCGGAGTCGCACCGTGAGCGTCACGGCAGCCAAGGGATTCACGGCGGCGGGCATCGCCGCCGGGATCAAGGAGAACGGCAACCCCGACCTGGCCCTCGTGGTCAACAACGGGCCCCGCCGTGCCGCCGCCGGCGTCTTCACCTCCAACCGTGTGAAGGCCGCGCCGGTCCTCTGGTCCGAGCAGGTCCTCAGCAGCGGCCAGGTCTCCGCCGTCGTCCTCAACTCCGGCGGCGCCAACGCCTGTACGGGCCCCAAGGGCTTCCAGGACACCCACGCCACCGCCGAGAAGGCCGCCGAGGTGCTCGGCCGCGGCGCCATCGAGGTCGCCGTCTGCTCCACCGGGCTCATCGGCGTGCTGCTGCCCATGGACAAGGTGCTCACGGGCCTGGACACGGCCGCCGCCCAGCTGTCCGAGCACGGCGGTGAGAAGGCCGCCATCGCCATCAAGACCACCGACACCGTCCACAAGACCGCCGTGGTCAGCGGGGACGGCTGGACCGTGGGCGGCATGGCCAAGGGCGCCGGCATGCTCGCGCCGGGCCTCGCCACCATGCTGGTCGTCCTCACCACCGACGCCGACCTCGACAGCGCCGCCCTGGACAAGGCCCTGCGCGCCGCCACCAGGGTCACCTTCGACCGGGTCGACTCCGACGGCTGCATGTCCACCAACGACACCGTGCTCCTGCTCGCCTCCGGCTCCGCCGGCGTCACCCCCGGGTACGCGGAGTTCGCCGAGGCCGTACGGCAGGTCTGCGACGACCTCGGCCGGCAGCTCATCGGCGACGCCGAGGGCGCCGCCAAGGACATCAGGGTCGAGGTCGTCAACGCGGCCAGCGAGGAGGACGCCGTCGAGGTGGGCCGCTCCATCGCCCGCAACAACCTCCTCAAGTGCGCCCTGCACGGCGAGGACCCCAACTGGGGCCGTGTGCTCTCCGCGATCGGCACCACCCGGGCCGCCTTCGAGCCGGACCGCCTGAACGTGGCCATCAACGGCGTCTGGGTCTGCAAGAACGGGGCCGTGGGCGAGGACCGCGACCGGGTCGACATGCGCTACCGCGAGGTGCACATCGTCGCCGACCTCGCCGCGGGCGACGAGACCGCGACCATCTGGACCAACGACCTGACCGCCGACTACGTCCACGAGAACAGCGCCTACTCCTCATGAGCACTCGCAAGCACACGGCCCTGCCGAAAGCCCAGATCCTCGTCGAGGCGCTGCCCTGGCTCACCCGGCACCACGGCAAGACCGTCGTCATCAAGTTCGGCGGCAACGCCATGGTGAACGAGGAACTGAAGGCCGCCTTCGCCCAGGACGTCGTCTTCCTGCGGCACGCCGGCCTCAAGCCGGTCGTCGTCCACGGCGGCGGCCCGCAGATCAGCGCCGCTCTCGACCGGCACGGCATCGTCAGCGAGTTCAAGGCGGGCCTGCGCGTCACCACCGAGGAGGCCATGGACGTCGTCCGCATGGTCCTCGCCGGGCAGGTGCAGCGCGAACTGGTCGGTCTGCTCAACCGGCACGGCCCGCTCGCCGTCGGCATCACCGGCGAGGACGCGCACACCATCACCGCCACCCGGCACACCCCCGAGATCGACGGCGAACTCGTCGACATCGGACGGGTCGGCGAGATCACCGCGATCGACACCGGCGCGATCGAGGCCCTCCTGGCCGACGGCCGCGTCCCGGTCGTGTCCTCCATCGCCCGCTCCCAGGACGACGGGCACGTCTACAACGTCAACGCCGACACGGCGGCCGCGGCGCTCGCCGCGGCACTGGGCGCCGAGACCCTCATGGTCCTCACCGACGTCGAGGGCCTTTACGAGGACTGGCCGCGCTCCGACGAGGTGATCAGCCGCCTCACCGCTTCGCAACTGGAGAAACTGCTGCCGGACCTCAGCGCCGGCATGGTGCCGAAGATGGAGGGCTGCCTGCACGCCGTACGCAACGGCGTGACGACCGCCCGCGTCATCGACGGCCGGGTCCAGCACTCGATCCTGCTGGAGATCTTCACCGACGAGGGCATCGGCACCATGGTCGTGCCGGACGAACAGGGGGAGTCATGAGCAACCAGGAGCTGACCGGGCGCTGGCAGGGCGCGCTCATGAACAACTACGGCACCCCGCGCCTGCCCCTCGTCCGTGGCGCGGGCCTGAAGGTGTGGGACACCGACGGCCGGGAGTACCTCGACTTCGTCGGCGGCATCGCCACCAACGCCCTCGGTCACGCCCACCCGGCGATCGTCGAGGCCGTCAGCGGACAGATCGCCTCCCTCGGCCACATCTCCAACTTCTTCATGGCCGAGCCCACCGTCGCCCTCGCCGAACGGCTCCTGACGCTCTTCGGCCGGGAGGGCCGCGTCTTCTTCTGCAACTCCGGTGCCGAGGCCAACGAGGCCGCCTTCAAGATCGGCCGGCTCACCGGGCGCACCCACATGGTCGCCACCGGCGGCGGCTTCCACGGCCGTACGATGGGCGCCCTCGCGCTCACCGGCCAGCCCGCCAAGCAGGACCCGTTCATGCCGCTGCCCGGCGACGTCACCCATGTCCCCTACGGCGACGCGCAGGCGCTCGCCGCCGCGGTCACCGAGGACACCGCCCTGGTGATCCTCGAACCGGCCCAGGGCGAGAACGGCGTGGTCGTGCCTCCGGCCGGCTACCTCAAGGCGGCCCGCGCGATCACCGCCGCCACCGGTGCCCTGCTCGTCCTGGACGAGGTGCAGACCGGCGTCGGCCGTTCCGGGAACTGGTTCGCGTACCAGGCCCACGAGGGCGTGCTCCCCGACGTCGTCACCCTCGCCAAGCAACTCGGCGGCGGACTGCCCCTCGGCGCCACCGTGGCCTTCGGCCGGGCCGCCGAACTGCTCCGGCCCGGCCAGCACGGCACCACCTTCGGCGGCAACCCCGTCGCCTGCGCCGCCGGGCTCGCCGTCCTGGACACCATCGCCGACGAGGGACTGCTGGACAACGTCAAGCGGCAGAGCGAGAAGTTGCGGGACGGCATCGAGTCCCTGAACCACCCGTTGATCGACCATGTCCGGGGCGTGGGCCTGCTCCTGGGTATCGTGCTCACCGGGCCGCGCGCACCCCAGGTGCAGCAGGCGGCCCAGGACGCCGGGTTCCTGGTGAACGCGCCCGTCCCCGACGTCGTACGGCTCATGCCGCCGCTGAACCTCCGCGACGACGAGGCGGGTGCCCTGCTCCAGGCACTGCCCGGCATCCTCGAGCAGGCCAACGGGGACGGACTATCCGGGGAATGAGACGACGATGAGCCACGCGCAGGACCACGAGCAGGCGGCGGGAGCCGGACCCGGCGTGCCGCAGACCCGCACCGCACGGCACGGCCGGATCGTGGACATCCTCAACCGGCAGCCCGTGCGGTCGCAGAGCCAGCTGGCGAAGCTGCTCGCGGACGACGGGCTGAGCGTCACGCAGGCGACGCTGTCGCGGGACCTCGACGAACTGAACGCGGTCAAGATCCGCAACGCCGACGGTGACCTGATCTACGCGGTGCCGAGCGAGGGCGGCTTCCGTACGCCGCGGGCTCCGCTGGGCGGGTCGGCGAAGGAGGAGCGGATGCGGCGCCTGTCGCAGGAGCTGCTGATCTCCGCGGAGGCCTCGGCGAACCTCGTGGTCCTGCGTACGCCGCCCGGCGCGGCCCAGTTCCTCGCCTCGGCGATCGACCAGGCGGAGCTGCATGACATCCTCGGCACGATCGCCGGGGACGACACGTTGCTGTTGATCAGCCGGGATCCGGGTGGGGGGCAGGCGTTGGCGGACCATTTGCTGCGGCTGGCCCAGAACAGCCACTGAGCGCTCCGCGGGGTGGCGGGGGCGGGGGTGGCTGTTTGTTGCCGGGTGCGGGTCCGTGGGGGCTGGTCGCGCAGTTCCCCGCGCCCCTGGGGGGTGGGCGTCCGTTTTCGGGTGCGGGTCGTTGTGGGCTGGTCGCGCAGTTCCCCGCGCCCCTGTGGGGGTGGGCGTCCGTTTTCGGGTGCGGGTCGTCGTGGGCCGGTCGCGCAGTTCCTCGCGCCCCTGAGGGGGGTGGGGGTCAGCCTAGTTTTGTGGGGAGGCCTGCTGTGCAGCGGACCTCGTCGCCTGCTGTGATCAGGAGGGCCTCTGTGTCCGGCAGGGACTCCAGCCAGGTCAGGGCCGCGCGTGAGCCCATCGCGAAGGCCGCCGTGGCCCAGCAGTCGGCCCAGGTCAGGCGTGGTCCGACCACGGTCACGGCGACCAGGTCGGTCACCGCCGGCCGGCCCGTGCGCGGGTCGATGATGTGCGCGCCCCGTTCCGCCGTACCGGACGTCGCCACCGACAGCTCCTCCGCTCCGGCAGCCGAGATCACCGCCGCCAGCCCGCCGGGCCGCAGCGGATCGGCCACTCCGGCCCGCCAGGGCCGCCGCGGCTCCGGCGCGCCCAGCATCTGTACGTCGCCGCCCCCGTTGACGCTGACCCCGCACACCCCCTCGACCGCGCCGATCAGCCGCGCCGCCCGCTCGGCGGCCCAGCCCTTGACGATCCCGGTGGGGTCGAGGGAGCCCTGGTACCGGGTGCTGAACCACCCCTCGCTCACCCGTTCCGCCTCGGCCGCCAGCTCCAGCACCTGGGCCACCTCGGGAGCGCACCGGGCGACGTCCAGCTCACCGCGGGCCAGCCGGGACACCTCGCTGTCCTCCCGGTACGTGCTGAAGAGCGTGTCCGCCCGGTGCAGCCCGGCGACGGCCTCGTCGAGCGCAGCCCGGACCGCGGACGGTGCCCCGCCACGGATGTCGAAGGAGAAGACGGTCCCCATGACCTCCTCCGCGTGACGCACCGCGGCGGGGGTCCGCGCCGGCCCGGTCACCGTGTCAGCCACCGGCCTGGTCCAGGGCTGACTGGAGCGATGTGCGGTAGCCCTCGCTGGTGTAGGTGGCGCCGGAGACGGTGTCGATGTGTGCGGTGCCCGCGGTGACGGCTTCCTGGTTGAGGCGGGGGACGGCGAGCTGGGTCTTCTGGTCGCTGAGGCCGCCTTTGGGGGCCTGGACCGCCTCGGCTTTGGTGATCTTCCCGCCGGTCACGGTGATCCGTACCTGCACGGCCCCGTACTGGGTCTGTGCCGCCTTCCCGGTGACCGTACGGGCCTGCGCCGAGCCGGTGGCGCCCGGGGACGCGGACTTCATCCGGTCCAGGGCTGACTGGAGCGATGTGCGGTAGCCCTCGCTGGTGTAGGTGGCGCCGGAGACGGTGTCGATGTGTGCGGTGCCCGCGGTGACGGCTTCCTGGTTGAGGCGGGGGACGGCGAGCTGGGTCTTCTGGTCGCTGAGGCCGCCCTTGGGGGCCTGCACCGCCTCGGCTTTGGTGATCTTCCCGCCGGCGACGGTGATCCGTACCTGCACGGCCCCGTACTGGGTCCGCGCCGCGTCCCCGGTCACCGTGCCGGAGCCCGCCCGGGCCTGTCCGCCGCCCTGCGGCTCCTGCCCCGCCACCGGCTGCCGCGGGGCCGCGCCCGCCGCCGACGCGGCGGCCGGGTCCGACGCGGGTTTCAGCGCCAGCAGCAGCACGACACCGGACACGGTCGCCGCGGTGGCCAGTACGACCCGCCGAACGGGATGGCTCTTCCTCATCGCTTCGCTGCTCCGCTCACATCTCGAACGACTCGTGGTGGATACGGCGGGCGGGAACCCCGGCGCCGCGCAGTGCCTCGTACACCGACTGCGCGAACCCCGGCGGGCCGCACATGAACACGTCGTGCCGGTCGATGTCCGGGATCTTCCGCTGGAGGCTCTCCGCGGAGATGTCCGGCCGCTCGCCCTCCGGGCTGTTCACCGCGTACATCAGCCGGGCGTCCCGCTCCGTGGCGATCGACGCCAGCTCGTCCCACAGGGCCAGGTCCTGGGTGGTGTTGGCCCGGTAGAGGAGGGTGATGTCACCGGCGGCCCCGGGCAGCGTCTCGAACAGCGCGCGCATCGGCGTGATGCCCACCCCGCCCGCGACCAGCAGCACCTTGCCCCGGCTGCGGCGCTGGGCGGTGAGCGCGCCGTACGGTCCCTCCGCCCACACCTTCGTCCCGGGCGTCAGCTCGCGCAGCCGGGCGCTGTGGTCGCCGATCGCCTTCACCGTGATCCGCAGCATGCCGGGACGCGGCGCGGCGGAGAGGGAGTACGGGTGGGAGCTGAAGCGCATCCCGGGGGCCAGGAACCGCCAGCGGAAGAACTGGCCCGCCTCCGCGCCCATCCGGTGCAGTCTCCGCCCGCCGATCAGCACCGACACGATGCCGGGCGTCTCCTCGATGACGGCCTCGACCCGCATGCGGTGCCGGAGGTTCAGGCGGAGCGGGGTGAGCACGCGGTACCAGAGGACGAGCGCGGTGACCACGCCGTACAGCCCGTACCAGAAGGTCTTGGCGGCGGGCTCGACCGCGAAGTCGTTGCCGGTGGTGATCTGGTGCCAGAACGTCAGGAACACGGCCGCGTACGTCAGCAGGTGCACGTGGTACCAGCCGTCGTACGGCAGCCGGCGGCGGACCGGGCCGACGGACGACAGGCCGATGACGACGAACAGGCCCGTGCCGATCGCGGCCTTGCCCATGTCCGGCAGCTGTTCGACTGAGTCGACGGTCTGCCGCACGATGTCACCGAGCGACCTGCCGGCCTGGAGCGCGTACCCCCACATGGTGAGGAAGACGTGCGCGACGATCAGGCACAGCGTGTACCGGCCGCTCATCGCGTGCCAGCGGGCCACCCGGTCGGAGCCGACCCGCCGCTCCAGGGCCGGGACCCGCGCCATCTGGAGCACGACCAGCGCCATCAGATAGCCGGCCAGCAGGCCGGTGATCCGGCCCGCGTTGAGGATCCGGCCGGTGTCGTCGCCGATGGCGGGCGTGTCGTGCCACCAGAGCCACAGCACGGCCGCCGCGCCCGCCCAGACGGCGAGCAGCAGCGGGACGGCCGGGGAGCGGCGCGGACGGATGCGGCGCATGGTCTGTCGGCGGGCGGCACGTCCGCCTGCGAGCGTGGTGGTCACTGTTCCTCCGTGGGGACTTGACCCTTGGCCCACAGATACGTGCCGGCTGCGCCGGGTGTTCAGAGGCCCGCCGAGTCCAGCGCGGACTGGAGTGACTGGCGGTAGCCGTCACTGGTGTACGTGGCTCCCGATACGGTGTCGATCTGCGCGCTCTGCGCGGTCAGCGCCTCCCGCCGCAGCTGGGGGAGGGCGTAGCCGTTGATCTCCTGGTCGCGCGGGTTGTCCTGCGGGTAGCTGACGGCGGTGACGTCCGTGAGCCTGCCGTTCCCCAGCGTCACGCGCACCTGGACCGGACCCCAGCGGGTCCGGACGGTGTCGCCGGTGACGTTCCTCGTGCCGGTGACGGGCGCCCGCGTCGCCCCCGGGGAGGCACCGGCGGCGCTGCTCACCGGCGCCGGTGCGTGCGAGCCGGCGGTGAGGACCGGGCTCGTGTGCGGCTTCAGCGACAGCAGCAGCACCATCCCGGAGACGGTCGCGGCACCGGCCAGCACGATCCGGCGGAACGGACGGTTCTTCCTCAGCGGATGCACGGTGTCTGCCTCACAGTTCGAACGACTCGTGGTGGATACGGCGGTCGGGCACCCCGGCCGTCCGCAGTGCCCGGTACAGGTCCTGCGCGAAGCCGTGCGGGCCGCAGAGGTAGACGTCGTGGCCGGCCAGCCCGGGGAAGGCCGCGCTCAGCGACCCGGCGGTCAGGTCCGGGCGCTCGCCGTGGGGGCCGTTCAGCGCGTACCGCACCCGCGCCCCGCGCCGGCGGGCGATCGCCTCCAGCTCGCCGCCCAGCGCCAGGTCCTCCACCGAGCGCGCCCGGTAGAGCAGGGTGACCTCGCCGGGCAGCGTCTCGAAAAGCGCCCGCAGCGGGGTGATGCCGACACCGGCCGCTATCAGCAGGGTGGGCCGGCCGGTGGCCCGGTCGGCGGTCAGGGAACCGTACGGGCCCTCGGCCCACACCCGGGTGCCGGGGCGCAGCAGGCAGACGGCCGCGCTGTGGCCGCCGAGCGCCTTGACGGTGATGCGCAGCAGCCCGGGGCGCGGCGGCGCCGACAGGGAGTACGGCGTCGACGTCCGGCTCAGGCCCTCTGCCAGGAACCGCCAGCGGAAGAACTGCCCCGGCCGCGCCCCCAGTTCCTCCAGGAACCGGCCGCGTACGACGACGGAGTACACACCCGGTGCCTCCTGGTGCACCGAGTCCACCCGCAGCTGGTGGCGCAGGTTGAGCCGGACCGGGGTGAGGACGCGGAACCACAGCACCAGGGCGGCCACGCCCAGGTACAGCGCGTACCAGGCGGCGGTGGCGGCCGGCCCGCCGCTGAACTGCTCACCGAGCGCGAGCTGGTGGCCGAAGGCGAGGAAGACGGCCGCGTACGTGAGCAGGTGGACGTAGTACCAGAACTCGTAGCCGGTGCGGCGGCGCACCGCACGGGCCGAGGTGACGCCGGCCGCCAGGAGCATGACGGTGCCGGCGGTGGCCTTCAGCATGTCCGGGTAGTCCAGGACGACGGTGACCGTCTCGTGCCAGAGCGAGGCCCGGTCCTGGGCGGCGTATCCGGCGAGGATCAGCACGATGTGCACGACGAGCAGGCACACCGTGTACCGGCCGGCCATCGCGTGCCAGCGCGCCACCCGGTCCGAGCCGACCCGCGTCTCCAGCAGCGGGACCCGGGCCATCAGCCCGACCAGCACCGCACAGGTGTACCCGCACAGCAGCCCGGCGATCCGCCCGGCCCCGGTCAGCCCGCCGGCCGCGCCGACCACCGCCCCGGTGTCCGTCCACCACAGCGCGATCACCGCCGCGGCCCCCGCCCACAGCAGGGCCAGCACGGCTCCCGCGGGGGAGCGCCGGCCCGTCACGAGCGGCGGCGGAGCCGTCCGCCGCGCATCCACCGTCGTCATCGGCCCTCACCGTCCGTCGTCATCCGTCCTCGCCGTCCGTCGTCCGTCCTTCCGGGCCACTGTGCGGGCCGAACCTCTCAGGGACCTTTGAGCGGGCCTCTCCTGAGCGGACTCAGAGGAAACTCAGAGGGGGCCGGCCCGCCCGCGCCATCGGCGACGAGCGATGCTGGAGACGCGATGAACACCACCCGCTCCGGCCGCCCGGCCCTCACCCGCCCCGACGGCACCCCGTTGCGCGTCCTCGTCGTCGATGACGACCCCGACCTCGCCGAGGTCCTCACCGGCGCCCTGCGCTACGAGGGCTGGCAGGTCCGCGCGGCCGGTGACGGCGCCGCCGCCCTAGCCGCCGCCCGCGAACTGCTGCCCGACGCCGTCGTCCTCGACGTGATGCTCCCCGACACCGACGGCTTCGCGGTGCTGCGCCGTCTGCACGAGGTCAAGCCCGACGTGTGCGTGCTCTTCCTGACCGCCCGGGACGCGGTGGAGGACCGGATCGCCGGGATCACGGCGGGCGGCGACGACTACGTCACCAAACCGTTCAGCCTGGAGGAGGTCGTGGCCCGGCTGCGGGGCCTGCTGCGCCGCGCCGGCATGGCCCGCCGGCCGGACGAGGGACCGCGGCTGACCGTCGGCGATCTCGTGATGGACGAGGACGCCCGCGAGGTGACCCGGGCCGGAGAGCTGATCGAGCTGTCGCCGACCGAGTTCGAACTCCTCCGCTTCCTCATGCGCAACCCGCGCCGGGTGCTCAGCAAGGCGCAGATCCTCGACCGGGTCTGGTCCTACGACTTCGGCGGCCGGGCCCATGTGGTCGAGCTGTACATCTCCTACCTGCGCAAGAAGCTCGACGCGGGCCGCGACCCCATGATCCACACGGTGCGCGGCGCCGGTTACGTCCTCAAGCCGGTGACCAGGTGAACGCCGTACGCGGGCTGCCCCGCGCCGTACGCCGCCTGCCCCGCCCCCGTTCCCTGCGGGCCCGGCTCACCGCCGGCCTGGTGGTCCTGCTGGCCGTGAGCTGCGCGGCCGTCGGACTGGCCGCCGTCGTCGAACTCGACGGCTTCCTCACCCAGCGCCTGGACGAGCAGCTCAGCCAGGTCGGCACCCGCTTCCCGGCCAGCCTGGAACACCCCGGCCGCCTCCCCGACGACCACGACGGCGACGAGAACGCCGACACCCGCCGGACGGCGACCGGCACCTTCGGCGCCCGTCTGGTGAACGGCACGGTCACCCACCGGGGGCTGATCCGCTCCGGCGACCCCTCCGCGGACCTGCGCGTCGACCTGACCGCCGGGGACGCCGCGCGGCTGGCCCGGGTGCCGGTCGACGGCAGGCCCCACACCGTCCCGCTCTCCGCCCTGCACGACTACCGTGTCGTCGCCTCCGCCGGCCGGGACGGCGACGTGCTGATCGCCGGGCTGCCGCTGGAGCCGGTGGAGGCCACGGTCCACCGGCTGGAGCTGGTCGCCGGGATCGTCTTCGGCCTGGCCCTGGTGGTGACCGGGGTGGCCGGGGCGTGCTGGGTGCGCTGGTCGCTCCGGCCGCTGAGCCGGGTCGCGGCCACCGCCACCCGGGTCAGTGAGCTGCCGCTGGCCAGCGGCGAGGTCACGCTCCCGTCGCGGGCGCCGGACGCCGATCCGCGCAGCGAGATCGGGCGGGTGGCCACGGCGTTCAACCGCATGCTCGGCCACGTGGAGGACGCGCTGACCAAGCGGCACGCGGTCGAGGAGCGGCTGCGCCGCTTCGCCGCCGACGCCAGCCACGAACTGCGCACCCCGGTCGCCTCGGTCCGCGGCCACGCCGAGCTGGCCCTGCTGCACCCCGGCCCGGTGCCGCCCGAGGTGTCACGCGCCCTGGAACGCATCGCGGCCGAGTCCGCCCGCATGGGCGGGATGGTCGACGAGCTGCTCCTGCTGGCCCGCCTGGACGCCGGCCGGCCGCTGGAGCGCGACCCGGTCGACGTGACCCGTCTGGTCCTGGACGCGGTCACGGACGCCCGGGCCGCGGGCCCCGGCCACCACTGGGTCCTGGACCTGCCCGAGGAGCCGGTGACGGTGCCGGGGGACGCGCACCGCCTCCACCAGGTGTTGGCCAACCTGTTGGCCAACGCGCGTGGGCACACACCCGTGGGCACGACGGTGACGGTCACCCTGGCGACCGACGGGGCGACCGACGCGACCGACGACGCGACCGACGCAGGCACGGTCCGCCTCCGCGTCCACGACGACGGGCCCGGCGTCCCCGACGACATCCGGTCCGCCGTCTTCGAGCGCTTCACCCGCGCGGAACACCGCCGCCACCCGGACGCGTCCGGCGGGGGAGCGGGACTCGGCCTCTCGATCGTGTCGGCGGTGGTGGAGGCGCACGGCGGAAGCGTGGACCTGGACAGCGCCCCGGGCACCACGACGTTCACGGTCCGCCTGCCGGCCTGAGAACCGCGCCGGGCGACGCTGTCGGGACGGCACCGGGTGTCGTCAGCATCCGGACGGCGCCCTCGACGCCCGGTGGCCGGCACCTCAACGACCGATGACCGGCACCTCAGTACCGGGTGACCGGCACCTCGGCGCCGGGTGACCGGCACCTCAGTACCGGGCGACCGCCGTCGCCCCGCTCACCGTGCTGATGGCGAGGTGCGGGCGTTGGTCCGGCCGGGCCCACCGCAGGATCTGCCGCATGGCGTCCTCCGGGACCGACACACAGCCGGCCGTCGCGCCCTGCCCGTTGACGTGCAGGAAGATGCCGGCGCCCCGGCCCCGCACCGGCCGGTCGTAGTTGAAGCCGACGACGAGGCCGTACGCGTACTGCGTCCCGTAGGAGATCAGATGCTCGGACCGGTCGGCACGGCAGTCGTCCGGCAGCGGGTCCGTCCACCGGTTGTACGCCGCCGACTCGTTGTCCTCGCACCACCAGGAACTCTCCCGCACGCGACGGTAGGTGACGCTCGTCCCGGCCGGTGCCGGCTCGATCCCGAAGCCGAAGGGGAGGCCGTACAGCCCGGTCGGTGTGGTGTTCGTGCCCTGGCTGCGGGCGCCCCCCGCCACCAGCCCGTGGGCCCCGAACCGCGCCGGTGCGGACCCGGCCCGGATCCACTGCCCCTCCCGCAGGTCCCACCAGGTGACCGTGCCCGCCGTGGCGTCGGTGTCCGGAGCCTCGGCGGTGATCAGCTGGCCGCCGCCGCCCGTGTCGGCCATCCGCGCGGGCAGCGGCACCGGCCCGGGCACGGGCGCGACGCCGAGCAGGGCGAGGCAGGAGGCCGGGACGAGGGCGAGGACCACACCGGGGCGCATGGCTCAGACGGTAGACGGCGGCAGCGGCAACGGCAGCCCGGGTAGTCCGTCCAGGCTTGTAGCGATGTGTTCCTTCTTCGCGAAGTAGGCGCTCAGGGAGGTGTCGTCCTCGCGCGCGAACCGCTTTCCGTGCAGCTCGCGGTCCTCCTCGTACGCCATGTGGGGGACGGCGTAGCCGCAGCTGTCGCGGATCCGTTCCGCGTGGACGACGATGACCGCGCGCAGGCCGTGCGCGCTCGGGTCGATGTCGGGGAAGCGGGCGAGCAGCTCCGGGAAGCGCGGGTCGTCGCGGAAGACCGGCTCGCCGCGGCCGTGCACGCGCACGATGTTCGGCGGCCCCTGGAAGGCGCACCACATCAGCGTGATCCGCCCGTTCTCCCGCAGGTGCGCGATCGTCTCGGCGGTGGACCCGGCGAAGTCCAGGTAGGCCACGGTGAGTTCGTCCAGCACGACGAAGGAGCCCCGCAGGCCCTTGGGGGAGAGGTTGACCGTGCCGTCGCCGGAGAGGGGGGCGGTCGCGGTGAAGAAGAGGGGCTGCCGTTCGATGAACGTGCGCAGCCTGCCGTCTATGCGTTCATAGGTTTTTCCCATGGCAGCCGAGTATCGCCGTGAGGCGTCTGCCTGTCAGAGGAATTGACCGGCCGGCGAGGGGTCCCGCCACGGCCGCCCCGGCCGGCGTTCGTCGGGGCGGCCACGCTCTGCGCTACCTCACTTCGTGAGGGTGCAGGCGGCCAGGGAGCCCAGGCCGGTGGGCTTGGTGCTCTTGCGGCCGATGCTGATGGCGATGCGGTCGATGGTGGAGGCGCGTTTGTCCTTGAGGGGTCCGAGGATGGCGTTGTCGACGAAGTTGGGTCCGCCCTGGCCGACGGTGTTGCGCAGGCGTGTGTTCGCTTCCTGGATCTGGGTCTGGAGGAGGGTGAGGTTGCGGTCGACCTCGGCCTTGGCGGAGGCGGGCACGGCGGGAAGCTTCGAGGCGACGTCCGGGCACGTGATCGTGCCCGCCCCGGTGCTCCCGCCGGAGCCGGCCGTCGCCCCGGTGCCCGCGCCGGTGTCCGCCTGCCCGGTGCCCGACTGCCCGGTCGCGCCCGTGCCGGGCGTGGCGGCACCGGTTCCCGCGCCGCCGGCCGTGTCGGTGCCGCCCGCGTTCAGCGCGCAGGCGGCCAGGGGGTCCAGGCCGGTGGGCTTGGTGCTCTTGCGGCCGATGCTGATGGCGATGCGGTCGATGGTGGAGGCGCGTTTGTCCTTGAGGGGTCCGAGGATGGCGTTGTCGACGAAGTTGGGTCCGCCCTGGCCGACGGTGTCGCGCAGGCGTGTGTTCGCTTCCTGGATCTGGGTCTGGAGGAGGGTGAGGTTGCGGTCGACCTCGGCCTTGGCGGAGGCGGGCACGGCGGGAAGCTTCGAGGCGACGTCCGGGCACGTGATCGTCCCGGGGCTCGCGAGGGTGCGCGCGCCCGTGGCGCCGTCGCTCTTGGCGGGGGTGCCGGCGAGGGCCGAGCCGGCGATCACCGCGCCGGACAGCACCACGGCGGCAGCGCCGCCGATGACCGCCACGCGACGCTGGTTGTACTTCGGGAGAGCCCTGGACATGCGATGCCTCACTCGGGTCGGAGGTGGGTCGGGTCGGCCCCTGGTGACGGGGCCCGGGCAACGCGGCGCCTGCGTGCGCAGGGGAGTACGGGAAAGCGGTTTCATCCGTTCAGCCTCCCCGGCGATCTCTCTCAGCGGTCGTGCTCATTGACGAATCATGCAGAACACTGCATACTCATGCAGGTAGTCAGCGAAAGCAGTGTGAGGAGAAACCCGTGACCGAGCGCGTCGTACTCGCCTACTCGGGCGGTCTGGACACCTCCGTCGCCATCGGCTGGATCGCCGAGGAGACGGGTGCCGAGGTCATCGCCGTCGCGGTGGACGTCGGCCAGGGCGGCGAGGACCTGGACGTCATCCGCAAGCGCGCCCTCGCCTGCGGGGCCGTCGAGGCCGAGGTCGCCGACGCCCGGGACGAGTTCGCCGACGGGTACTGCCTCCCCGCCATCAAGGCCAACGCCCTCTACATGGACCGCTACCCGCTGGTCTCCGCCCTGTCCCGGCCGGTGATCGTCAAGCACCTCGTCGCCGCCGCCGAGAAGCACGGCGCCACCACGGTCGCCCACGGCTGCACCGGCAAGGGCAACGACCAGGTCCGCTTCGAGGCCGGCATCGCCGCCCTCGCCCCCGGCCTCACCTGCATCGCCCCGGTCCGCGACTACGCGATGACCCGCGACCGGGCGATCGACTTCTGCGAGCGCAAGCAGCTCCCCATCGCCACCACCAGGAAGTCCCCGTACTCCATCGACCAGAACGTCTTCGGGCGCGCCGTCGAGACGGGCTTCCTGGAGGACATCTGGAACGCCCCGACCGAGGACGTCTACGAGTACACCGCCGACCCGGCCGTCCCGCGCGAGGCCGACGAGGTGGTCATCACCTTCGAGGCGGGCGTCCCGGTCGCCCTCGACGGCCGGCCCGTCACCGTGCTCCAGGCCGTCCAGCAGCTCAACGAGCGCGCCGGCGCCCAGGGCGTCGGCCGGATCGACATGGTCGAGGACCGCCTCGTCGGCATCAAGTCCCGCGAGGTGTACGAGGCGCCCGGCGCGATCGCCCTGATCACCGCCCACCAGGAGCTGGAGAACGTCACCGTCGAGCGGGAACTCGCCCGCTACAAGCGCCAGGTCGAGCAGCGCTGGGGCGAACTGGTCTACGACGGCCAGTGGTTCTCCCCGCTCAAGCGCGCCCTGGACGGCTTCGTCGACGAGGCCAGCCGGCACGTCAGCGGCGACATCCGGATGACCCTGCACGGTGGCCGCGCGGTCGTCACCGGCCGCCGCTCCGAGGCCTCGCTGTACGACTTCGACCTCGCGACCTACGACACCGGTGACACCTTCGACCAGTCCGCGGCCAAGGGCTTCATCGACATCTACAGCCTGTCGTCGAAGATCGCCGCCAAGCGCGGCCCGGCGTAACCGCCGTACGGCCTTCGGGTCGTCCCGCACGCAACAGCCTGACAGCCGCCCGACCGCCTGGAAGAGTCGGGAGACGGTGGCCCACCGAGACTTCGAGGAGCAACGCAAGTGAGCAGCAACAGCGGTGACGTACGGCTCTGGGGCGGCCGTTTCGCCGACGGTCCCGCCGAGGCCCTGGCCAGGCTGTCCGCGTCCGTCCACTTCGACTGGCGGCTCGCGCCCTACGACATCGCCGGTTCGCGTGCCCACGCGCGCGTGCTGCACACCGCGGGGCTCCTCACCGAGGACGAGCTGGCCCGCATGACCGACGGTCTCGACCGGCTGGAGGCGGACGTGGCCTCAGGCGCCTTCGTGGGCACCGTCGCCGACGAGGACGTCCACACGGCGCTGGAGCGCGGGCTGCTGGAACGCCTCGGTCCCGACCTCGGCGGCAAGCTGCGGGCCGGACGGTCCCGGAACGACCAGGTCGCCACCCTCTTCCGGATGTACCTGCGCGACCACGCCCGGATCATCGGCGGCCTGATCGCCGACCTCCAGGACGCGCTCGTCGGCCTCGCCGAGGCGCACCCCGACGTGGCGATGCCCGGCCGCACCCACCTCCAGCACGCCCAGCCGGTGCTCTTCGCCCACCACGTCCTCGCCCATGTGCAGTCCCTGTCCCGGGACGCCGAGCGGCTGCGTCAGTGGGACGAGCGGACGGCGGTGTCGCCGTACGGCTCCGGCGCCCTCGCGGGTTCCTCCCTCGGCCTGGACCCGGAGGCGGTCGCGCGTGACCTCGGCTTCGAGCACGGCAGCGTCGGCAACTCCATCGACGGCACGGCCTCCCGGGACTTCGTCGCCGAGTTCGCGTTCATCACCGCGATGATCGGCGTGAACCTCTCCCGGATCGCCGAGGAGATCATCATCTGGAACACGAAGGAGTTCTCCTTCGTCACCCTGCACGACGCGTTCTCCACGGGCTCGTCGATCATGCCGCAGAAGAAGAACCCCGACATCGCCGAGCTGGCCCGCGGCAAGTCCGGCCGCCTGATCGGCAACCTGACGGGCCTGCTGGCCACGCTGAAGGCACTGCCCCTCGCCTACAACCGCGACCTCCAGGAGGACAAGGAGCCGGTCTTCGACTCCTGCGACCAGCTGGAGGTGCTGCTCCCCGCCTTCACCGGCATGATCGCCACCCTCACGGTGCACCGCGAGCGCATGGCGGAGCTGGCCCCGGCCGGCTTCTCGCTCGCCACCGACATCGCCGAGTGGCTGGTCCGGCAGGGCGTGCCGTTCCGGGTGGCGCACGAGGTGGCCGGCGAGTGCGTGAAGGCGGCCGAGGCCGAGGGCAAGGAGCTGGACGACCTCACGGACGAACAGTTCGCGAAGATCTCAGCCCACCTCACCCCGGAGGTCCGCACGGTCCTCAGCGTCCCCGGCTCCCTCGCCTCCCGCAACGGCCGCGGCGGTACGGCGCCCAGCGCGGTCGCCGTCCAGCTGGCCGAGGTCAAGGCGGACCTCGCGCGCCAGCACGCCTGGGCGACGGCCGGGAAGCAGGGCTGAGGACGGCGCCGCCCCCGGCACGCGCCGAGCCGCACACCCCGCGTCCCCGAGCCGCACGCCCCGCGTCCCCGGGCCGCACCACCCCGTCCCGAGCCGCGCACCACCCCCCGTCCCCGAGCCGCACCACCCCGTCCCGAGCCGCACACCACCCCGTCCCGGGACGAACCGCGCACGCCCCGGGCGGCACGGCGGCCGTACCAAGGTCATCGCGGGTTACGTTGGTCGAAAGCCCCTCCCGGAGCCGACCCCACGGAGCCCGCGATGCCCTTCGCCCGTCTCGCGACCGCCACCACGCCGACCTGCCACCTGGGGCTCGGCCTGGCCGCCGTCGGCCGCCCCGGCTACATCAATCTCGGCCGCGAGGAGGACCTCGGCCCGGACCGCGGTGTCGAGGCGATGCGCGCCCGCACCCACGAACTCCTGGACGCCGCCTACGCACAGGGCGTGCGCTACGTCGACGCGGCCCGCTCCTACGGCCGCAGCGAGGAGTTCCTCGCCGACTGGCTGAACGCCCGCCCCGGCACCGACGACGTGGTCGTCGGCAGCAAGTGGGGCTACACCTACACCGCCGGCTGGTCCACCGACGCCGACCGGCACGAGGTCAAGGACCACAGTCTCGCCGCCTACGAACGTCAGCGCGCCGAGACCGACGCCCTGCTCGGCGACCGGCTCGACCTCTACCAGATCCACTCGGTGACCCCGGACAGCCCGGCCCTCACCGACAAGGATCTCCACGCCCGGCTGGCGGACGCCGCCGCCGGCGGTCTCACCGTCGGCTTCTCCACCAGCGGCCCCGCCCAGGCCGACGCGGTCCGCGCCGCGCTCGCCGTGACGGTCGGCGGCGAGCCCCTCTTCCGTACCGTGCAGTCGACGTACAACGTCCTGGAGACCTCGGCCGGTCCGGCCCTCGCCGAGGCGCACGACGCCGGGCTCACGGTGATCGTCAAGGAGGGCATGGCCAACGGCCGGCTGGCCGGACCGCACGCCCCGGACGCGCTGAGGGAGGTGGCCGCCGCGACGGGACTGGGCTGTGACGCCGTGGCCCTCGCCGCGGTCCTGCGGCAGCCGTGGGCCGGCGTGGTCCTCTCCGGCGCAGCGACCGTCGCCCAGCTGACGTCCAACCTGCACGCCCCCGCCGTCGACCTCGGCGAGGAGCGGCTCGCCCGCTTGGCCACGCTGGCGGAGGACCCGCGCGCCTACTGGGAGCGGCGCGGACAGCTGCCCTGGCACTGACCGCGACCCAATGCGCGACCCACCGGGATGAGCCGCGCGTGCCCATGGTGAGACATTCATGTCTCATGTGGGCTACTCTTGTCTCATGGCCCTCGACCGTGACCATGTGCTGCGCAGCGCAGCCGCCCTGCTGACCCGCAAGTCCACCGCGACCATGGACGAGGTCGCCCGCGCCGCCGGGATCAGCCGGGCCACGCTGCACCGCCACTTCGCCGGCCGCGACGCGCTCGTCCGGGCGCTGGAGTCGCTCGGCATCGCGGAGTGCGAGGCCGCGCTGGAGCGGGCCCGGCCCGAGGAGGGCCCCGCGCCCGAGGCCGTGCGCAGGCTGCTCCGCGAGATCCAGCCGGCCGCCGGACTGCTCGCGTTCCTCTACGGCGAGAACCAGCTGTGGGAGGGCGACCGGCAGCACGACGGCTGGCAGCGCCTGGACACCCGCATCGGCGCCCTGTTCCAGCGCGGACAGCGCGACGGCGCCTTCCGTATCGACCTCACCCCGGCCTGGCTCACCGAGGCGCTGTACGGCCTGATCGCCTCCTGCGCCTGGGCCACCCTGGACGGCCGGGTGGCCGCCCGCGACTTCCCGACCATGATCGCCGAGCTGCTGCTCGGCGGCGCACTGCGAAGAGAGGAACCATGACCAGCACCCTGCGGCCGGCCGACGTGACCGAGGCGGTGAAGCGCCCGGGCCGCTGGCTCGCGCTCTCCGTCCTCGTCCTGGCCGTGCTGCTGGTGGCCGTCGACGCCACCGTCCTCGGCCTGGCGACCCCCTACATCAGCGAGGACCTGCGCCCCTCCGGCACCCAGCTGCTGTGGATCGGCGACGTCTACTCCTTCGTCATCGCCGGTCTTCTGGTCTCCATGGGCAGCCTCGGCGACCGCATCGGCCGCAAGCGGATCCTGCTGTGCGGCGCCACGGCGTTCGGCGCCCTGTCCGTCCTCAACGCCTACGCCACGACACCCGAGCTGATGATCCTCGCCCGGGCGCTGCTCGGCGTCGCGGGCGCCACCCTGATGCCCGCCACCCTGGCCCTGATCCGCAACATCTTCCACGACCCGCGCGAGCGCAGCCTCGCCGTCGGCGTCTGGGGCGCCACCGCCTCGGCCGGTACGGCGGTCGGCCCGATCACCGGCGGTTTCCTCCTGGAGCACTTCTGGTGGGGGTCGGTCTTCCTCATCAACCTGCCGGTGATGGCCGTCCTGGTCCTGGTCGGCATCCGCACCCTGCCGGAGTCCCGCAACCCCCGCCCGGGCCCCTGGGACCTGAGCAGCGTCCTGCTGTCGCTGACCGGCATGATCGCCCTGGTCTACGCGGTCAAGGAGGCCGCCACCCACGGCTTCGGCCCGACCCCCCTCGCCGCCGGCCTGCTGGGCGCCGCGGCCCTGTACGGCTTCGTCCACCGCCAGCTCACCATGCCGATGCCGCTGCTGGACATGCGCCTGTTCCGGCGCCGGGGCTTCAGCGGTGCGGTCCTCGCCGACCTGCTGACCGTCCTCGGCATGTCCGGCCTGGTGTTCTTCCTCTCCCAGTATCTGCAACTCGTCCAGGGCCGCCGCCCGTTGGAGGCGGGTCTGGCCGAACTGCCCGCGGCCGTGGGCGCGGTGGCGGCCGGCCTGGTCGCCGGCCGCGCCGCCCGGCGCTTCACGGTCCGTACGGTGGTCTCGGGCGGCCTGGCCGCCGTCGGCATCGCCCTGGCCGTCCTGACGATGCTCGGCCGGTCCACCGGTTACCCGGTCCTCGGTGCCGCCCTGCTGGTCGTGGGCGTCGGCGCGGGCTTCTCGTTCACGGTGACGGCCGACGTCATCCTCTCCAGCGTCCCCAGGGACCAGGCGGGCGCCGCCTCGGCGGTCTCCGAGACGGCGTACGAACTGGGCGCGGCCCTCGGCATCGCCCTGCTGGGCTCCATCGTGACCGGCGTCTACCGCGGCTTCGAGGGCCCGGCCGGCACCCCGGCCGAGGCCCACGAATCCCTCGGCGCTGCCACGCAGGCGGCGGCGCACCTGGCCCCGCACCAGGCGGAGGCGCTGCTGGACGCCGCCCGGACGTCCTTCGTCCACGGCCTGCACCTGGCCTCGGCGGCGGGGGCGGTGGTCCTGCTGACGGCGTCGGCGGTGTCCTGGTTCCTGCTGCGACACCAGGAACTGGAGACCACCGGCTGAGGCCACCCGTCCGGGGCGCGGGGCGCCGCGCGGCCGGCTTCCCGGCGCCCGCGCCCCGTCAGCGCCGGTATCCCAGCACCGTCATCATCCCGGTCTCCGAGTGGTACTGGTTGTGGCAGTGCAGCATCCACAGCCCGGGATTGTCGGCGTCGAACTCGACGACCAGCTTGCGGTGCGGCAGCACCACCGCCGTGTCCTTGAGCGCCCCGGCGGCGTCCAGCCCCTTCATCGAGAACGTGTGCCCGTGCAGATGCAGCGGGTGCCACATGTCGGTGGCGTTGATGAGGGTGAGCCGCACCCGCTCACCTGCCTTGACCGGATGGCGGCGGCGCACGTCGAAGCCCTGGTGGTCGAAGCCCCAGTCGTACTTCTCCATCGTGCCGGTCACCCGGATCCGCAGTTCCCGGTCGGGCTTGCGGTCGCGCAGCGCCACGGACTCGGCCGGCACCAGGCGCCGCGCCGGGACGACCTTGCCGTCCAGCTCGTCCGGCCGGACGTCCGGCTTCGGCACCTCCCTGCCCTTGCCGGTGCGCAGGACGGCGAGTGCCTGGCCCTTCTTGCCCTCGGCGAGCGCGACGAGGGGGAAGACGCCGTCCTTGGCGGTGACGAGGACGTCGTAGCGCTCGGCCATGCCCACGAGCAGGGCGTCGGTCTCCTTGTGCCGTACGGGGTAACCGTCGGTGTGCGTGACCGTCATCGTGTGGCCGCCGAGTGCCACCCGGAAGGCGGTCTCGGAACCGGCGTTGATGATGCGCAGCCGGATGCGGTCGCCGGGACGGCAGCGGAACGCCGAGGGACTGGTGTTCACGCGCCCGTTGACCAGGTAGTGGGGGTAGTCGACGCTGCCGCCGTCGCCGTGCAGGATGCGGCTGTGGGACTCGCGCAGCACCCGGGAGGGGCCCGCCGATTTCCTGGACGGGGACGCGTGCGGGCTCGCCGACCGGTGCGGGCCCGGACTGCCGTGGCCCGGACCGGCCATGCCGGCCATGCCGGCCATGGACATGGAGCCGTCCGCGCCGGGCTTGAGCTGGCGCAGCACCTCGTCGGGGGTGGAACCCTGCACGCCGTCGACCCAGTCGTCCAGGACGACGAGCCACTCCTTGTCGTAGGACAGGGGCTCCTTGGGGTCGTCGACGACGAGCGGCGCGTACAGCGCGCGGTCGGGCTGCATCCCGACGTGGGAGTGGAGCAGATAGGTGCCCGGATGGCGGACGGTGAAGCGGTAGCGGAAGTCCGCCCCGGGCTTGATGCCCGCCTGGGTCACGTCCGGGGTGCCGTCCATGTCGCAGCGCAGCCGCACCCCGTGCGAGTGCAGCGTGGTCGTCGCCGGCAGCCGGTTGGTGAGCGTCAGATCGAGCACGTCACCGGCGGTGACCCGCACCAGCGGGCCGGGGAGCGACTCGTTGTACGCCCAGCTGCGCACGGAACGCCCGCCCAGGTCCAGCGTGCTCTCGGCAGCGGTGAAGCGGTGCGTGCGTACGGGGCCGGAACCGCGTTTCCGCTCGGCGGCACGCACTTCCGGGTCCGAGGGGTTGACGTAACCCCGGGGACCCGGCGGGACGAAGGGAGCCTGGACGCCGCTGTCTTCGGGGCCCGAGCGGGGCCCGGAGCCGGACCGGGAGCTGGTGCAGGCTGCCAGGAGCCCCGCGCCCGCGCCGGCGACGGGTGCACGGAGCAGGGTACGCCGAGAAGGAGTGGACATATCTGAATGAGACATGTCGTGTGGTCATATGGCCGGGAAACAGGGCCGAATGCCCCATGTGTCGGGGGAAGATTCCTCCGGCAGGCGGACGGACGCGTGTCGCCGCGCCCCCTCGGGCCGGAACCCGGCTAGGCCGCCTTCGCCTTCGTGGCGTACATGTCGACGTACTCCTGACCGGACAGCCGCATCACCTCGGTCATCACGGAATCCGTCACCGCCCGCAGCACGTACCGGTCCCGGTCCATGCCCTCGTAGCGGGAGAACTCCATGGCCTCGCCGAACCGGACGGTGACCCGCCCGGGCCGCGGGATGCCCTTGCCGCCCGGCTGGAGCTTGTCCGTGCCGATCATGGCGAACGGGACCACCGGCGCACCGGTCATCAGCGTCAGCCGCGCGATGCCGGTGCGCCCCCGGTACAGCCGGCCGTCGGGCGACCGCGTGCCCTCCGGGTAGATGCCGAAGACCCGGCCCTCCTCCAGGATCCGGCGCCCCGTCATCAGCGCGGCCACGCCGCCGTTCGCCCCGTCCCGGTCGACCGGGATCATGCCGACGCCGGTGAAGAACCACGCCATCAGCCGGCCCTTGAGGCCCTTGCCGGTGACGTACTCGTCCTTGCCGATGAAGCACACCTGCCGCTTGGTGACCACGGGCAGCACGATCGAGTCGATGAAGGTGAGGTGATTACCGGCCAGGATCACCGGCCCGTCCCCGGGGATGTGCTCCGCGCCCTCCACCTGTGGGCGGAACATCAGACGCATGATCGGTCCGAGCACTGCCTTGATGAGCGCGAAGCGGGACAACGGGTCCTCCGACGGCGAGGGAAGCGATATGAGTCTGTGCAGGTGAGGACATTACTCGCGGGTCCGGCCCGGGCGCACATCGGGAAGGCCCGGTTCACCGAGGCCTTACGAAGAGTTGACGCGGGTTTACCTGCGGTTGCGTGCCGGTGGCGGCCCGTCACACCCCCGCGCCGGTGTGACGCACATCGCGCGCTCCGGGGACCCGCCACGCCGACGCTCCGTCACCCCGAGCCGCCCGAGCGGACAGACGACCGCACCCCGGTGTTCGCGCCGGGGTCTCCCTCCCGTCATGTGCCCGCCCCTACGATCGGGCCGCACCGAGGCGCGGCCCGGCAGACGGAGCGCCGAGATCAGGACACAGGGCGAAGGCGGCAGGAGAGCGCTCATGGACAGCGACCAGGCGAACGGGCAGACGCGGGGAACGGGACGGCGGGCGCTCCTCGGCGCCGCGGTGCTCGGCGCGGGCGGAGCGGCCCTCGGGCTGCCCGGCACGGCCCGGGCCGCCGGGACCCGGACGGCGGGGCACGGGGGCCGCGGGCTGAAGAGCCTGCCGGTGCCGACGATCATCGGCCACCGGGGTGCCAGCGGCTACCGCCCCGAGCACACCTTCGGCTCGTACGAGCTGGCCCTGGACCTGGGCGCCGACGTCGTCGAGGCGGGCGACCTGGTGCCCACCAAGGACGGCCATCTGGTCTGCCGGCACGAACCGGAGATCGGCGGCACCACGGACGTCGCCTCGCACCCCGAGTTCGCCGACCGCAGGACCACCAAGGTGCTGGACGGCGTCTCCACCACCGGCTGGTTCACCGAGGACTTCACGCTCGCCGAACTGAAGACGCTGCGCGCGGTCGAGCGCATCCCGGCCAACCGGCCGCACAACACCCTCTACAACGGCCGCTGGGAGATCCCCACCTTCGAGGAGGTCCTCCAGTGGCAGGACGAGCAGACCCGCAGGCGCGGCAGGCAGGTCTGGATCTATCCCGAGACCAAGCACCCCACCTACTTCCGCGGGCTGGGCCTCCCCCTGGAGGAGCGGGTGGCGAAGCTGCTGCGCAAGTACGGCAAGGACGGCAGGAACGCGCCGGTCATCCTCCAGTCGTTCGAACCGACCAGCATCCAGCGGCTGAACCGGCTGGTCGACAACCCGCTGGTCGTCCTGCTCTCCTCGGCGGACAGCCGCCCGTACGACTTCGTCGCGGCCGGCGACCCGCGTACGGTCGCCGACCTCGTCACCCCCAGGGGCCTGCGGGAGATCGCCGGCTACGCGCAGGGCATAGGCCCGACCCTGGACCTGGTCATCCCCCGGAACACGGACGGCACCCTGGGCCGGCCCACCACGCTGGTCACCGACGCGCACAAGGTGGGCCTGGTCCTGCACCCCTACACCATGCGCAACGAGAACCCGTTCCTGCCCGCCGAGTACCGCAAGGGCGGCGCGGCCGACGGGTACGGCGACGTCTTCGGCGCCTTCAGGACGTACTTCGCGACCGGCATCGACGGCGTCTTCACCGACAACGCCGACACCGGGCTCCTGGCCCGCGAGGACTTCCTGAACCACTGAGCGCGTCAACCTGGGCACGCGCCGGCCCCCCGTTCGGGGTCACTCCGAGCCGCCCCGGCAACCTGCCGCCGGGGCGGCTCGTCGTTCCGCATATGACGCCCGACCTGGTAGCCGCCCTGCACCCCCTGCTGACTGCCGAGGCCTCCGCCGAGGCATATGCCTCCGGGAGCGAGCCGGGCGATCTGGAACAGGCCGTCTGGCTCCGGCTGCTGGAGCGGCTGGAGAGCGACGGGCCGCCGCCGGACCCGCACGGCTGGCTGCGCAGGGCCGTGCGCGCGGAGGCCCGCCGTACCCGCCGCACCACCCGCCGCGAACGTCCGTACGGCGTCGAGCCGGCCGACGACGCCCGCCCCGGCCCCGAGCAGGACGCCCTCACGGCCGCCCGGTACCGCGCGCTGCGGGACGCCGTCCGCCGCCTGCCCGGCCGCTGCCCCCGCCTCCTGGAGGCCCTGCTCTCCCCGAAGGACCCCACCTACCGGGAAATCGCGGGGGAGTTGGGTATCTCACAGGGCAGTCTCGGGCCGGAACGCTCCAGATGTCTGGGATGTCTTCGGCGTTTGCTCAGCCCGGAGGTTGCTTCCCGTGGAGCGCGGGGATAGGAGTGAGGGACGACAGGTGATCAGGTGAGCGGGAGGCGTGCGCACATGGGCATGAGCGTGACCATCTCGGTGGCGACCGGGCAGGACGCGGAGCAGATCTTCAGGCTCCAGTACCTGTGCTTCCAGAGTGAGGCGGCGCTGTACGGCAACTACCGCATCGACCCGCTCGTCCAGACCCTGGAGTCCGTCCGCCAGGAGGTCGACGGCGACTGCGTCTTCGTCGCCCGGCTCGGCGAGGAGGTGGTCGGCTCCGTGCGCGGCAGGGTCACCGACGACGGCGCCGCCGCCATCGGCAAGCTCTGCGTCCACCCGCGTCTCCAGGGCCACGGCATCGGCGCCCGGCTGCTCCGCGCGGCCGAGACGGCACTGGCCGGGGAGCGCGGCGCCACCCGGTTCCGCCTCGTCGCCGGCCACCGCAGCGAGGGCAACCTGCGGCTGTACCGCCGGGTGGGATACGAGACGGTGGGCAGGGCCAGGGGCGCCGACGGCGTCGACATGATCATCCTGGAGAAGCCGGCCGGGGAGTACGCGCAGACGGCCTGAGGCGCGGCGCCCCGCGAGGGGCGCGGAATCGCGCGGCCCGGCCCGTACGGCCTCCGGGCCGTCGCCCTCAGGCGCCCCTGCGGTCCCGCGCCCTGCGCAGCCAGTACAGGGCGGACAGCGGCAGCAGCACGGGAATGAAGACGTAGCCCATGCCGTAGTCGGACCACACGGTGGCGTCCGGGAAGGCCGAGCGGTCGACCAGCGTCCACGTACCGACGATCAGCACCCCGGCCAGCTCGGCGGCGCAGCACACCGACGCCGCCCGCCGGGCCGTCTCCCCGCCCCGCACCAGCGTGTACGTGATGAACGCGTACACGACGCCGGCCACGGCCGACAGGGAGTACGCCAGCGGCGCCCGGTCGAACTCCGTGGCGATCTGGTACGCCGACCGCGACAGCGCGCCGACCACCATCACGCCGTAGAACCAGACGAGCAGCAGGCCCGGCCCGCTGATCAGCCGGACCGGCTTCTCCTCCACCGCGGTCACCTCAGCCTCCCCAGATGTCGTAGAGCCGCACTTCCAGCACGGCCAGCACCACACCGCCCGCCGCGACCGTCACCGAACCCCAGCGCGTGCGCTCGGCCAGTGACATGAAACCCGCCGCCGGGACGCACGCGAACGCGCCCAGCAGATACGACACGAAGATCGTCGTGCCCTGTTCCGGCTTCTCGCCCCGGGCCAGCAGCACGATCCCGGCCACCAGCTGGATCACGGCCAGCAGCGACACCACCGCCATGCCGATGAAATGCCAGTCCTTGGTCGGCTGGTCGCGATACGCGGCCCAGCCGCACCAGGCGGCGAGCAACAGCGCGGCGACCCCGGTCACCAGCATCAGGACGTTGAGCATGCCGTGACCCTATTACGGCGGAAAAGGCCCACCGCCGCCGACCCCGGCGTACACCGTAGGGTCGGAACCATGACGATCCACGCACACGCCCTCCTGTTCGACAACGACGGCACCCTCGTCTCCTCCCTCGACTCCGTCGAGCGCTGCTGGACGCGCTGGGCGCGGGAGTACGGGATCACCGCGGAGGAGTTCGGGCGCGTGGAGCTGCACGGACGCACAGCGGTCGAGATAGTCGGCGACCTGCTGCCCGCCCGCCTTGTCCCCGAGGCCGTCGCCCGGGTCGAGCAGCTGGAGGTCGAGGACGTGCCCGACGGCGGTGTGCGCCTGCTGCCCGGCACCCGGGCCTTCCTGGACTGCCTGCCGGCCGACCGCTGGGCCGTGGTCACCTCCGCCACCCGCCGCCTGGCCGAGGCCCGCCTGGACGCCGTCGGCATCGCGCCGAAGGCCCTGGTCTCGGCGGACGACGTCACCCGCGGCAAGCCCGACCCCGAGCCCTATCTGCTCGCCGCCCGGCAGCTCGGCGTAGACCCGGCCCGCTGCGTCGTCTTCGAGGACGCCCCCGCCGGACTCCGGGCGGGCCGCGCGGCCGGCATGACCACCGTGGCATTGGCCACAACCCACCCGGCGCACGAGCTGGACGCCGACCTGGTGGTACCTGACCTGTCGGCCTTGTCGGCCCTGGTCAACGACGAAAGCGTGGAGATCGCCGTCCGCGGCTGAACCCTGTCCGCGGCTGTCCACTATCCGGACAGCGGCGACCGGTCAGGACCGTACGTCTGCTTTACTGATCGCATGACCACGACGAGCAGCCGCATCCTTGCGACCGAGGCGACCGGCACGCCCGGTGCTCGTTGTATGTGTCCGTGTCGAATGTGCGCCTTCTAGAGGGCCCCCGCACCAGCCGAGCCTCGCGCCCCGAAGCGAGAGCCGTGGCCCGTCCCGCGCCGGCACCCCGGCGTACGTGACCGAGGCCGCCGCGCGCACACTCCGTTCTCCCCGGTTCCCCCGCCACCCGAGAACCGTGCCGCGTCCCTGACCGAACGCACACCACGCATTCGTGCCCGGGCACACCCGCGCCCGCGCACTCGACAGTGACGGAAACCCACGTGATCACCACCTCGGGCCTGACCAAGGTCTACCGCTCCCGCGGCCGTGAGGTCACCGCCCTCGACGGCGTCGATCTGCACGTCCGCGAAGGCGAGGTCTACGGCGTCATCGGCCAGTCCGGCGCCGGCAAGTCCTCCCTCATCCGCTGCGTCAACCTGCTGGAGCGTCCCACGTCCGGCACCGTGACCGTCGCCGGGCAGGACCTCACCGCCCTGGCCGGCCGCGGCCCGCGCGCCGGCCGGGAACTGCGCCGCGCCCGCAGCCGGATCGGCATGGTCTTCCAGCACTTCAACCTGCTCTCCTCGCGGACGGTCCAGGACAACGTCGAACTGCCGCTGGAGATCCTCGGCACGTCCGGCAGGGAACGCTCCCGCAAGGCCCTGGAACTGCTCGACCTGGTCGGCCTCGGCGACAAGGCCAAGGCTTTCCCCGCCCAGCTCTCCGGCGGGCAGAAGCAGCGCGTCGGCATCGCCCGCGCCCTCGCCGGCGACCCCAAGGTGCTGCTCTCCGACGAGGCCACCAGCGCCCTCGACCCCGAGACCACCCGCTCCATCCTCCAGCTGCTGCGCGACCTGAACCGGCAGCTCGGCCTCACCGTCCTGCTCATCACCCACGAGATGGACGTCGTGAAGTCGGTCTGCGACTCCGCCGCCCTGATGGAGCGGGGCCGCATCGTGGAATCCGGCACGGTCGGCGAACTGCTGGCCACCCCGGGCTCCACGCTCGCCGCCGCGCTGTTCCCGGTGGGCGGCGAGGCCACCGGCACCGACCGGACCGTCCTCGACGTCACCTTCCACGGCGAGGCCGCCACCCAGCCGGTCATCTCCCAGCTCTCGCGCACCTACAACATCGACATCTCGATCCTCGGCGCCGCCATCGACACCGTCGGCGGCCTCCAGATCGGCCGGATGCGCATCGAACTGCCCGGCCGCTACGAGGACAACGTGGTGCCCGTCGGATTCCTGCGCGAACAGGGCCTTCAGATCGATGTCGTCGGCCACGAGGGCGACGAGTCCCCGCTGGTCAAGGAGGGTGCGAAGTGACCTGGTCCGAGATGTGGGAGCTGCTGGAGCCCGAGTGTTGGAACACCCTCTACATGGTCGGGTGGTCCACGCTCATCGCCGTCGTCGGCGGTCTGCCGCTCGGCATCCTGCTCGTCCTCACCGAACGCGGCGGCCTGCTCCAGAACGTCGTGGTGAACAAGGTCCTCGGGCAGGTCGTGAACATCACCCGCTCGATGCCGTTCATCATCCTCATGGTCGCGCTGACCGACGTCACCCGCTTCGTCACCGGCACCAGCATCGGCCGTGACGCGGCCATCGTGCCGCTGGCCATCGGCGCCATCCCGTTCTTCGCCCGGCTGGTCGAGACGGCTGTCCGCGAAGTGGACGGCGGGCTCGTCGAGGCCGTGCAGTCGATGGGCGGCAGCACCTTCACCATCGTCCGCAAGGTCCTGGTGCCCGAGGCCCTGCCCTCCCTGATCGCCTCGGCCACCACCACCCTCGTCGCCCTCATCGGCTACTCCGCGATGGCCGGCACCGTCGGCGCCGGCGGTCTCGGCGACCTCGCCGTCCGCTACGGCTACCAGCGCTTCGAGACCGGGCTGATGTGGGTGATCGTGGCGATCCTCGCCGTCGTCATCACCGTCATCCAGTTCGCCGGCGACCTCGCGGCCCGCTCGCTGCACCGCCGCGGCGCCCGCTCCGGCCCCGGCCCCAGGCTGCGCCTGCTCAAGGCCAAGGAGCCCGCGGCGGCCGACATCGGCAAGGTCGCCTGACCACACCCCGAAGACCCCCCGTAACCCGACACGGGGTCGCACCACCCATAAGGAAAGGCACTTTTCGTGCGTAACACCGCCAAGCTCACCACCGCCGTCCTCGCCGCCGGAGCCCTCACTCTCGGGCTCACCGCCTGCGGCTCGGACAAGGACTCCGGCTCCTCCGACCACAACGGTCCGCTGGTCGTCGCCGCGAGCCCCACCCCGCACGCCGAGATCCTCGACTACGTCAAGAAGAACCTGGCGAAGAAGGCGGGCCTCGACCTGGAGGTCCGGGAGTTCACCGACTACATCACGCCGAACACGGCGACCGAAGACGGTGACGTGGACGCCAACTACTTCCAGAACCAGCCCTACCTCGACGACTTCAACAAGAAGCGCGGCACGCACATCGTGCCCGTCGTCACGGTGCACCTGGAGCCGCTCGGCCTCTACTCCCACAAGATCAAGAAGGCCGACGCCCTCAAGAGCGGTGCGACCGTCGCCGTCCCGAACGACGCCGTCAACGAGGCCCGCGCCCTCAAGCTGCTCGCCTCCCACGGGCTGATCACCCTCAAGGACGGCGTCGGCACCGAGGCCACCCCGCAGGACATCGCCAAGAACCCCAGGAACCTCAAGTTCAAGGAGGTCGAGGCGGCCCAGACCGCGCGCTCCCTGGACGACGTTGACGCGGCCGTGATCAACGGCAACTACGCCATCTCCGCCGGCATCAAGCCCGCGAAGGAGGCCCTGGTCCTGGAGTCCGCGAAGAACAGCCCGTACGGCAACTTCCTCGCCGTGAAGAAGGGCAACGAGACGGACCCGCGGGTCAAGAAGCTCGCCAAGCTCCTCACCTCGCCCGAGGTCAAGAAGTTCATCGAGGACAAGTACCAGGGTTCGGTCATCCCCTCCTTCTGATCTCCCGGTTCCGGCCCCCGGATCTGATCCGTCGCGTCCGGTCCCCCGCTTCCGATCGCACGGGCGGTGGCACCCTCGGCCCCTCGGCCGCCGGTGCCACCGCCGTCCTATGCTGGCAGTTCAGCAGGCCTGACGGTCTTTCGAGAACCACCGAAGGTTACGGAGCGGCGCATGACGAGCACCTTCCCCAACATCTCCATCAGCACGGAGCGGTTGGTGCTGCGCCCCTTCGACGAGGACGACATCCCCGCCCTGGCCGAGATGATGAACGACGAACAGGTCATCGCCTGGACCACCGTCCCGCACCCCTACACCGAGGCCCACGCCCACGAGTGGATCACCCGGTCGGCCCCCGACGAGCGCACCGAGGGCCGCGGCATCGTCCTCGCCGTCACCGAGTTCCTCACCCAGCGGCTCGTCGGCACCGTGCACCTGAAGAACACGGACCGGCGCATCCGCTCCAGCGAGATCGCCTACGTCATCGCCCCTTGGGCCCGCGGCGAGGGGTACGCCTCCGAATCCGTCCTCGCCATCGCCGAGTGGCTCTTCCACGACCAGAAGTTCGAACGCCTCGAACTGCGCACCGCCGCCGGCAACACCGCCTCCCAGCAGGTGGCCCAGCGGATCGGCTGCATCAGCGAGGGCGTGCTCCGCAACGCCTGGATAGCGCGCGCCAGGACCGGGAACGGTCACTGGACCGAGGTGCGTACGGATGTCATCCTCTGGAGCCTGCTGCCGGAGGACCTCGCCGGAGTCGGTGAGCAGCAGGCGGCCGCCGACGGATTCACCTCGTACCCGGACTGGAACTGAGCCTGCCGGCGCCCGGCCCCCGCACCCCACCGGGTACCCTCACGGAGCCCGCCCCGGGCCCTCTTGGAAGAGCCGCACAACCCACTGGAGACTGACGACGATGGCCGACCGGGTCACGGTGATCGGCTGGGACGGCTCGCCGCTGACCGCCGCGGCACGCGCCGCCCTCGGCGCCGCCACACTGGTGGCCGGCGCCGCCCACCATCTGGAACTCCCCGAACTGCCCCCCACCGCCGAACGCGTCCGCCTCGGCAGCCTCGCCCTGGCCGCCCGCCGCATCGCGGCCCACCGCGGCACCGCGGTCGTGCTCGCCGACGGCGACCCCGGCTTCTTCGGTGTCGTACGCAGCCTGCGCGCGCCGGAGTTCGGCCTCGAGGTCGAGGTCGTCCCCGCGGTCTCCGCCGTCGCCGCCGCCTTCGCCCGCGCCGGCATGCCCTGGGACGACGCGCAGGTCGTCGTGGCCCACCCGCGCACCCTGCGCCGGGCGGTGAACGTCTGCCGCGCCCACACCAAGGTCGCCGTCCTCACCGCGCCGGGCGCCGGACCCGCCGAACTCGGGCTCCTGCTGGAGGGCGTGCACCGCACCTTCGTCATCTGCGAGGAACTGGGCACCGCGCGCGAACAGGTCAGCGTCGTCACCTCCGACAAGGCCGCCGACCACATCTGGCGCGACCCCAACGTCGTCATCGTCATCGGCGGCGGACCGGCCGGCGCAGGGGAGGGCGGCGGCTGGATCGCCGGACGCGACCCGGGCGCCGGCCCGCGCGGCTGGGTGCAGCCCGACGAGACCTACGGCGGCGGACTGGGCGAGGGCGAGACGGAACTGCTGCGCGCCGCCCAACTCGCCCGGCTCGGGCCCCGGGCCGGCGACCTCGTCTGGGACATCGGCTGCGGCAGCGGCGCGTTCGCCACCGAGGCCGCGCTCGCCGGAGCGGCCGTCATCGCCGTCGACCGGGACCCGGCGGCCTGCGCCCGCACCGAGGCCGCCGGCCACCGCGCCGGCATCCAGCTCCAGGTCGTCCACGGCAGCGCCCCGCACGTCCTCGAGGACCTGCCCGAACCCGACGTCGTGCGCGTCGGCGGCGGGGGACCGGCCGTCGTCTCCGCGGTCGCCGACCGGCGCCCGCAGCGCATCGTCACGCACGCCGCGACCCGCGACGCCGCCGAACGCGTCGGCCGCGACCTGACCGAGCACGGATACCGGGTGGAATGCGCCCTGCTCCAGTCCGTCGAACTCGACACCCGGGCCTGGACGGAGACCGAGCGGAGTGTCGCGTTCCTGCTCAGCGGGGTACTGCCGGATCGCGCCCCGTGATCGGGTTGTCGTACCGCGCGCGGTAGGCTGGCCGATCGTTGTACCGCACCGGCGGCCCGAACTTCGTTCACCAATGTCCGGAACGCACGCCCGTTTTGGGGTGGGTGTGGTATGGCGGACCGGAGGACGCGCAACGTGGCGCAGTCCACAGCGGGCTGTCGCGGATCACGCTGTCGCGACGGCGCGACGGCCGGGACAATGCCACTGAATGGCTTTGTCGCCTTTTCCGGCGGGTCGTTCGTGCCGCTGGGCACGGACGCTCGTTCTTCACTGCGGGGCGGGCGGTGCGCCGTTCCGGGTGAGCGGGTCGTAAGAGCATCAACCGATGGGCGAGGGGTACGCATGACGGACACCGGCCAGGTCCCGGGCGAGGGGCAGCCGGAGAGCGCAGGCATGGTGGAGCAGCCGGGCGTTCCCCCGCACGGTGCGTACACCTACCTCTCCGAGGCTCCCGCCGAGGACGAAGACCTGCTGCTGCCGGGTGCCCAGGGCGCGTGGGGCAACGAAGTGCCGCCTCCCGCCCCGGAACCGGTGGTGGAGGCCGTCCATGAACCGGGCCCGCACGAGACGGCCGGCCGGGACACCGGCTCGGTCGACCTCAACGGTGTGCGCCTGCCCAGTTCGGGCCCGGCGTCCGTGCCGCCGTCGCCCATCCTCTCGGCGCCGCACGACCCCGCGTCCGCGTCCCAGCCGCCGCGCCGCCCGCTGCACCTCGGCCCGCCGATCCCGGACGCCTCCGCGAGCCCGGTCCGCTCCCTCGCCGACCGGGGCCCCGCGGGAGCGCCGGTACGGCAGCCGGGGCCGGCCGTCGCCGCCGGTCCCGAGTACCTCGACGCACAGCCGCTGCGGGACATGGTTCCCCAGCCCGCGGCTCCCTGGGGGGCGGCACCGGCCCAGGTCCCGGCTGCCGAAACGGTTGACCCGGCCGAGCCGGCCGACGCGGCCCAGGCCGCGATGGCCCGCCTCGCCGGCCAGGCGGCGGCCCGGACCCAGCCGGCCGACGCCCACCGGAGCCCGGAGCAGGCATCTGTCGTGCACGCCCACGACGGCGTGCAGCCGGCGCACGGCCACGACGGCGTGTCCACCACGACCGCCGGTCAGGACGGCGGGGACGCACAGGCACCGGTGGCGGCTGGTCCCGAGGGCGCGCAGCTGCCCCCGGCGGAGGCTGCCGGCGGGGTTCAGGCGCCGGTGGCGCAGGACGCCGAAGGAGTCCACGCGCCGGTGGCGCAGACCGTCGGCGTCCCGGTCCCGGTGGCGCAGGGCGTCGACGCTCCCGTCGCCGAGGCCGCGCACGTGCCGACGGCGCCGGACGCCGACGGCGTGCACGCCGCCGACGATGCGCAGACGCCTGTGGCCGGTGCGGAGGTGCCGGACGGCACCCTCCCGGCCGAGGTGTTCCCGGCGGCCCGGACCGAGCCGGCTGCCGGTGGCGCCGCGACCGAGGGCCCGGGGTCCGCGCCGGACGAGGCCGCCGAGGCGCCGGGCGGCGCTCCCGGCCCGGTGCACGTTCAGGGCGCCGGGACGGCCGCCGGGCAGGAGACCTCCGGCCAGCTGCCCCCGGTCGCGCAGGCGCCCGTGGCGGAATCGACCGCCCAGGACCTTCCCGTCGAGGACCTTCCCGCCGAGGACCTTCCTGCCGAGGAGGTGCCGGGACACGCCGTACCGGCCGAGGCGCCGGACAGCGCGCAGCCGGCGCAGTCCCCGGAGGCCGCTCCGGTTGCCGCGGACGCCTCGGAGGCCGCCCCGGTGACCGAGACGGCCCCGGCCGGACCGGCCCCGGCCGAGACGGTGGCCGCCGAGGCGGTGGCTGCTGAGGCGGCTCAGCCCGTCGCACCGGCCGAGCCGCACGAGGAGACCCGGCCGGACGCCGGTACGGAGCACAGCGACGCCGCGCCGGCCGAGGCCACCGGGCACATCGACGGCGCCGCGCAGCCCACCGGCGATTTCCAGCCGACCGACGCCGAGCAGGCTGCCCACGCCGGGCAGGCCGCCGAAGCCGCGCACGCCGCCGATGCCACGCAGCCCCGGCTTCCCGCCGCCGCCCAGGCGCAAGCCGACACGCAGGCACCGCCCGTCGCCGTCGAGGCCCTGGTGGAGCCCGCCGAGGCGGCTGGTGCCCGCCATGCCGCCCAGGTCCCCGACGCGGTGGCAGCCCCGGGCGTCGCCCAGATCCCCGGCACGGCTCCCGCACACGAGGCTGCCGGCGTCGCCGACCCGACGGCCGCCCAGGCTGCCGAGGCCGTCGCCCCGCAGGGTGCGGCCGGGAACCCCGGGGCGTCCGCTGCGGACCAGCCGAACCCGAACCAGGCCCCGCAGGCAGTGGAGGCAGTGGAGGCAGTGGAGGCAGCGGAGTCCGTGGCGCCCGCGCCTGCCGCCCCGGCCCAGGACGCCGTACCCGCCCAGGCCATGGGCGACAGTGCCCCCGAGGCCGCCGCCCCGGCCGAGCCGGTGGAGCCCGAGCCGGTGGAGCCCACCGTGTTCCAGGCGCAGGGACCGCAGCTCGTCGAGTACGCCCCGCACGGCACCGGGACCCCGGCCGCCCCGGCCGCCGACCGGCCCGCCGGCCCGCAGCCTCTGCCGCAGGTTCCGGACACCGCTGTACCGGACACCGCGCACCCCGAACCCACGGACCCCGCCCCGGCCGCCGCGCACACGCAGAACCCGGAGCAGCCGCTGGCCCCCGCCGTCCCGGACCAGCCGCAGCCCCCCGCCGTCCCGCAGCAGCCGTACGCGGACCAGCCGCTGCCCCCCGCCGTCCCGGACCAGCCGTACGCGGACCAGCCGCTGCCCCCCGCCGTCCCGGAGCAGCCGTCGCCCCCCGTCATCCCGCAGGACACGCACCCGGAGCAGTCGTTCGGGCAGTTCGTGCCGGTGCAGGGGCAGGTGCCCACCACCCCGCACCTGGCGCCGACCCCGCCCCACCCCCTCGTCGTGCCCAGCGACGAACAGGCCCCGCAGGGGCCACAGGAGCAGCCGGAGGCGGTGGCCACCGTGCCCGCGCCCCGCGAGGGTGAGCCGGCCGCGCCGGAGACGGAGCCCGCCCCCGATGTCGTACAGCACGCGGAGGACCTGCCGACCAGGGCCGCCGACCAGGAAGAGAGCACGGCCGCAGTGGCAGAACCACGACAGTCCACCGGCCCGGCCGCCCCCGGCTACGCCGACGCCGAGCGCGAGGCCGTCCTGAAGGTGATGCGCGAGCGCCGCGACATCCGCAACGGCTTCCGCAGCGACCCGATCCCGCACGAGGTGCTGCTGCGCGTCCTGGAGGCCGCGCACACCGCGCCCTCCGTGGGGCACTCGCAGCCCTGGGACTTCGTCGTCATCCGGTCCGCCGAGACCCGCCGGACCATGCACGAACTGGCGATGCGCCAGCGCGAGGCGTACGCCAAGTCGCTGCCGAAGGGCCGGGCGAAGCAGTTCAAGGAACTGAAGATCGAGGCCATCCTCGACACCCCGGTCAACATCGTCGTCACCGCCGACCCCACCCGCGGCGGCCGGCACACCCTCGGCCGTCACACCCAGCCGCAGATGGCGCCCTACTCCTCGGCGCTCGCGGTGGAGAACCTCTGGCTCGCCGCCCGCGCCGAAGGCCTCGGCGTCGGCTGGGTCAGCTTCTTCGACGAGCGGGAGATGGTCCGCGCGCTCGGCCTGCCCGAGCACCTGGAGGTCGTCGCCTACCTGTGCGTCGGGTACGTCGACGAGTTCCCGGACGAGCCCGAGCTGATGCAGGCCGGCTGGTCCAAGAGACGCCCCCTGTCCTGGGTGGTGCACGAGGAGACGTACGGCCGCCGCGCCCTGCCCGGAGAGGACCCCCACGACCTGCTTGCCGAGACCGTCGCACAGATCCGCCCGCTCGACGCCAAGGCGCTCGGCGAGGCGTGGGAGCGGCAGAAGCGCATGACCAAGCCGGCCGGCGCCCTCGGCATGCTGGAGATCATCTCCGCGCAGCTGTCCGGGCTGTCCCGCCAGTGCCCGCCGCCGATCCCGGAGCCCGCCGCCGTGGCGATCTTCGCGGGTGACCACGGCGTGCACGCCCAGGGCGTCACCCCCTGGCCGCAGGAGGTCACCGCCCAGATGGTGGCCAACTTCCTGGGCGGGGGAGCGGTCTGCAACGCCTTCGCCGCCCAGGTCGGTGCCGAGGTGTGCGTCGTGGACGTGGGCGTCGTCGCCGACCTGCCCGCCACCCCCGGCCTGCTGCCCCGCAAGATCCGCGCCGGCACCTCCGACATGACCACCGGCCCCGCGATGAGCCGCGAGGAGGCCAGGGCGGCCATCGAGGTGGGCATCGAGACCGCCCGCGACCTGGTGGCGGCCGGGAACAAGGGGCTGCTCACCGGCGAGATGGGTATCGCCAACACCACCGCGTCCGCCGCGCTGATCTCCGTCTTCACCGGCGCCGACCCGGCGGAGGTGACCGGCCGCGGCACGGGCATCAACGACGAGACCCTGGCCCGCAAGACCGAGGTGGTCCGGCGCGCGCTGGAACTGCACCAGCCGGACCCGGCCGACCCGATCGGCGTCCTCGCCGCCATCGGCGGCTTCGAGCACGCGGCCATGGTCGGCCTGCTCCTCGGCGGCGCGTCGCTGCGTACGCCGGTGATCCTGGACGGCGTCAGCGCCGGTGCCGCCGCGCTCGTGGCCCGCGCCATCGCCCCCGAGGTGCTGGCGGCCTGCATCGCGGGCCACCGCAGCGCCGAGCCGGGCCACGTCGCCGCGCTGAACAAGCTGGGCCTGCGCCCGCTGGTCGACCTGGACCTCCGCCTCGGCGAGGGCACGGGCGCGCTGCTGGCCCTGCCGCTGGTGCAGAGCACGGCCCGGGCGATGCACGAGGTGGCCACGTTCGACTCGGCGGGAGTCACCGAGAAGTAGGCGTCACGGACATCACGGGTGGTCCGGTGTTCAACTGCCGGACCACCCGTGTCGCCTGCCCGGCCCACACCGTAAAATCCGCACGTCAGGGCCGCTCCGCAGTCGCAGCGGGCCCACCGCACCGCCGCAGGAGGAGCCGCCCCTCATGGCTGAACACCCCGCCTACCCCGTAGGCCTCCGCCTCTCCGGCCGCCGCGTGGTCGTCCTCGGCGGCGGCCAGGTCGCCCAGCGCCGGCTCCCGGCGCTCATCGCGGCCGGCGCGGACATCGTCCTCGTCTCCCCGCAGGCCACCCCGTCGGTGGAGGCCATGGCGGACGCGGGCGAGATCGCCTGGCTCCGGCGCCCGTACGAGGACGGCGACCTCGCCGAGGCCTGGTACGCCCTCATCGCCACCAGCGACTCCGGAGCCAACACGCGGGCCTCCGCCGAGGCCGAACGGCACCGGGTCTGGTGCGTGCGCTCCGACGACGCCGAGCAGGCGACGGCGTGGACCCCGGCGACCGGTCACAGCGAGGGCGTCACCGTCGCCGTGCTCACCACCCACGCGCGCGGACGCGACCCCCGGCACACCGCCGCCATCCGGGACGCGGTCGTCGAGGGCCTGCGCGACGGCACCCTCGTCGCCCCGCACCACCGCACCCGCACCACCGGTGTGGCCCTGGTCGGCGGCGGTCCCGGCGACCCCGACCTGATCACGGTCCGCGGCCGCCGGCTGCTCGCCGAGGCGGACGTCGTCATCGCCGACCGGCTGGGCCCGCGCGACCTGCTGGCCGAACTCCCGCCGCACGTCGAGGTGATCGACGCGGCGAAGATCCCTTACGGCCGGTACATGGCACAGGAAGCCATCAACAACGCGCTCATCGAGCACGCCAAGCAGGGCAAGGCGGTCGTCCGGCTCAAGGGCGGCGACCCGTACGTCTTCGGCCGGGGCATGGAGGAGGTCCAGGCGCTCGCCGAGGCCGGCATCCCGTGCACGGTGGTCCCCGGTATCTCCAGCTCGATCTCGGTGCCGGGCGCGGCCGGCATCCCGGTCACCCACCGGGGCGTCGCCCACGAGTTCACCGTGGTCAGCGGCCATGTCGCCCCGGACGACGCGCGCTCCCTGGTCGACTGGCCGTCGCTGGCCAGGCTCACGGGCACCCTGGTGGTCCTGATGGGCGTCGACAAGATCGGGAAGATCGCCGAGACGCTCGTCGCGCACGGCAAGTCCCCCGAGACGCCGGTCGCCCTGGTCCAGGAGGGGACCACGGCGGCGCAGCGGCGCGTGGACGCCACCCTCGCCACGGTCGCGGAGACGGTACGGACCGAGGACGTCAGGCCCCCGGCGGTCATCGTCATCGGCGAGGTCGTGCGCGCCGGCTCCAAGCCCGGAACATGACAGTAGCCGGATCACCCCCCTGACCCGCGGTAGCCCCAGCCGTTCCCAGCCGTTCCCACCCCACTCAGGACGAGGCAGTATCACCCTGTGGCCGAACTCATCACCCTCGACGATCCGGACGACCCCCGCCTGGCCGACTACACGGGCCTGACCGACGTCGAACTGCGCCGCAAGCGTGAGCCCGCCGAGGGCCTGTTCATCGCCGAGGGCGAGAAGGTCATCCGCCGGGCCAGGGAAGCGGGCTACGAGACGCGCTCGATGCTGCTCTCGGCCAAGTGGGTCGACGTCATGCGCGACGTCATCGACGAACTCCCGGTCCCGGTGTACGCCGTGAGCCCCGAACTCGCCGAACGCGTCACCGGCTACCACGTGCACCGCGGCGCCCTCGCCTCCATGCAGCGCAAGCCGCTGCCGACGGCCGCCGAACTGCTCCGCACCGCCCGCCGGGTCGTCATCATGGAGTCGGTCAACGACCACACCAACATCGGCGCGATCTTCCGCTCGGCGGCGGCCCTCGGCATGGACGCGGTGCTGCTGTCACCCGACTGCGCCGACCCCTTGTACCGGCGCAGCGTCAAGGTCTCCATGGGCGCGGTGTTCTCGGTGCCGTACGCCCGCCTGGAGGCGTGGCCGAAGGGGCTGGAGTCCGTCCGCGAGGCCGGCTTCACACTCCTCGCCCTCACCCCGGACGAGAAGGCCCTCACCCTCGACGAGGCCGCCCCGCACACCAGGGACCGGGTCGCGCTGATGCTGGGCGCCGAGGGCGACGGGCTGTCCGGGCGGGCGCTGGCCGCCGCCGACACATGGGTACGCATCCCGATGTCGCACGGCGTCGACTCGCTCAACGTGGGCGCGGCCGCCGCGGTCGCCTTCTACGCGGTGGCGACAGGCCGACCGGGCGTCTGATCCGTCGGGGCGGTGATCAAGGCGGACCGGCCGTCACCTGCCGTGCCCGGCGGGCCACCGCGAAGCCTCTCTCCGGCGGCCCTTCATGCCTGGCGTGACCGCAGGGCAGCCGGCGTCCGGGCGGGCCGTCATGCCGGGGCGGCCGTCATGCCTGGCCGGTCGCCCGGGAGTCCCGCCTGCGACGGCCGTCCGCCCTGCCCGACCGCCAGGAAGCCATGCCGGGGCGGCCCGTCACGCCTGCCCGACCGCCTGGGAGCTTCTCCGGCGGCCGTCCGCCGTCCCGCCCCGGGGCCGCTGTTCCGGGAGGCGCTCACTTGCCGGCGTCGCGGCTCAGCGTCGACGTGTACCGGTCGGACATGAGCTTGCCGTTCTCCAGCGGCGGGTAGCTCGGCTGCGCGTCCTGCTGCCGCTGTACGCCGCCGTCACGGCCGTCGCCGCCCAGTCCGCGCGCCGGCCCCTGGCAGCCCTGGGCCACCGCGATCCCGAGCGCCACCAGCAGCGTCACCACCACGAACACGAACAACCGCTGCCGCAGCAGCCGCGGATTGGCCGGCCGCCGCCCGGTCCGCGACGGACGCTGCCCCGGCCGCCGGGAATCGCCGCGCGGAGCGGGCCGGCCGCCACTGCCGGAGCGCGGGGCACCACCGCGCGGCGCCGGCGTGGGGCGTGCCCTGCCCGGCCGGGCTGCTGCCCCCGCGCCGCGCGCACCACTGCCCCCGCGCGAGGCGACCCCGCCGCGGAACGGCACGTCTCTCCGCGAGGGCATCCCGCCGCGCGCCGGCTCACCGCTCCGGGAGGGGGCGCCTCCGCGCGGCAGCGGCGTACCGGAGGAGGTACGCCGCTGGACGCGCTGCTGTTCGGGATAGGTGTCGGTGAGCCGCCCGGTGGGCCGGTCCGCCTCGGCGGCGCGCGGCGCGGGCGGCCGTGCGCCGTCCAGGCCCTGCGCCTCCCGCGCGGCGATCTCCTTGAGCCGCAGCGACAGCTGGAGGGTGCTGGGCCGGTCCTCGGGATCCTTGGCCAGGCAGGCCCGGATCAGCGGGGCCAGGGCGTCCGGTACGCCGTGCAGCTGCGCCTCCTCGTGCACCACCCGGTACAGCATCACCTCGGAACTGCCATGCCCGAAGGGCGAGTCACCGGTCGAGGCGTACGCCAGGGTCGCGCCGAGGGAGAACACGTCCGTCGCCGGGGTGACCGCCGCGCCGCGGACCTGCTCGGGCGCGAGGAAACCGGGGGAGCCGACCGCGGTGCCCACGTGGGTGAGGGTGGAGGCGCCGGTGGCCCAGGCGATGCCGAAGTCGATGATCCGCGGCCCCTTGGGGGACAGCAGAATGTTGGACGGTTTCAGATCCCGGTGGACGACACCCGCCTCGTGCACGGCGACCAGCCCCTCGGAGAGGGCCGCGCCGACCGCCGCGGTGTCCACCGCGGAGAGGGGGCCCTCGTCGGCGACCTTGTCGTGCAGGGAGGGGCCGGGCACGTACTGGGTGGCGAACCAGGGCCGCTCGGCCTCCAGGTCCGCGGCGACCAGCCGGGCCGTGCATCCGCCGCGGATCCGCCGGGCCGCCGACACCTCGCGCGCGAACCGCGACCGGAACTCCTGGTCCTCCGCCAGGTCGGGCCGGATCACCTTCAGCGCGACGCGCTGCCCCTTCTTGTCGGAGCCGAGATAGACCACGCCCATCCCACCCGCGCCGAGCCGTCGGTGAAGCCTGAACGAGCCGACGACGCGCGGGTCCTCGCGCCTCAGGCGCATCATCGCCATGTTCATCCCCGCTGCCCGGTCCCTGTGACGTGGCACAGCTTACGTTTCCACGGCCGCCCGCGCGCAGAGGCCGCGCCCTCTCGACCCGGCGGATTGTGTACGCCGTTCGGGGGAGGTGAAACCCGGTCAGCAGACCCCGGGGCGCGGCCCGTTGACCGTGCGTACCACAGCAACCCGCGCGTACGGCAGGGAAGTTGGGTTCCTGTCAGGGTGCCGGGTGTCGCGCGGTACGGTCGCCGGTGAGGTGCCGCGGGCAGCCCTCGGGCCGCGCCGCGCACCGGATCACGCTGCACCTCCCGCCCCCCTCCGAGCCCCGTCAGGGGTGATCGAAGTCTCACTCCACCGGGCGTGCCGGACGCGTCGGACATGCCCGGACACAGCGGGCAGTCCCCTCCGGGAAGACCCCGAGACGCGCCCCCGCGCCTCCACCCAGGGGAGTAGTCCGCAGGTCGTGGCTCATCCTCGGGGAGGCCCGGCAATCGGTACGAGGGCATGACGCCCGGTGTCCGCCGCGCGCCTAGATTTGAGGTCAAGCGGCGGGTGCAGCACTCGTCCCCCGAGGTCAGACACCCGCCGCTGCCGATGACAACCGAAACGGTCAGGAGAGGGACCATGGCCCACCCGGCACCGCGACGCACCGCGTTCGCCTCCCGCCGGACGGGCCGTCGCCACCCACTGGTGGCGACGCTCATGGCCCTTCCCCTGGCGGCCCTGCTCCTGCTCGTCTTCGACGGCTGGGAGACGGTGGCCACACAGGCGTCGTCCGTGGGTGCGATGCTGGGGCGCTGAGCGGCGCCCCCAGGCCCGGAAGAGCGGTCCGGGCGGGGACATCTATCCATGAAACCCCGTGGGGACGGGGGTACGGCGGACGGCACAGATGCCGGCGCAGCTGGGGAGCTGCGCCGGCATTAGCCGTTCCCCGGCACACGAACAAGCGGCGCCGACATCAGCGATCCTCGTGCCCGAACGAGGCGCACCGCCATGACCGTCGCTCGCCCGCGCGAGCGAGCTGCGCCGCCTGAGCCGCTTCCCCTCCCACGAGCGCGCCGCGTCGGCGTCGGCCTTCACCCCTCCCGCGCCTCCCGTGGCAACGGGGCACCGGCCCAGACACGCCGGCCCGGTGACGGTCGCCCCTCCGCATCCCGCCTCTGTCCCCGGCGGCGCCCGCTGCTCCGTGAGCGACACCCCGTCCGGCGAGGCCGGCTGCCGGGCAAGACGCCTCTGCCTGAGGCGCCCCCCGGCCCTGCGAGCCGTTATCTGTCTGCGGGCACCCGGAGCTGCGAGCCGTCTTCTGCCTGCGGGCACCCGGAGCTGCGAGCCGTTCTCTGTCTGCGGGCACCCGCAGCTGCGAGCCGTGTTCAGTCCGGCGGGCCCCGCCCAGGAAGCCGCCTTCCTCCTGGCAAGGCCCGCTCCGCTGCAAGCCGCCTGCCCCCGGGACGTCCGCCGTCCCGCCGTCGTACCCCCGCCCGGACAACCCGTTGTCCCGACGGTGATCTCCTGAGGCGGGGCCCGACTCCGCTGGTGAGCCCCCTTCGCCCGGTGAAGCCCGGCCGTCCCGCCGTCGTACCCGACAATGATCCCCCGAGGCGGGGCACGGCTCCGCTGAAAGCCGCCCCCACCCCGCAAGCCCCCGCCCATCGGACGCGGCCCCCGCCAAGCGCGCCAGCACCACCCGCCACCCCCCGGCGATCTCCCGCCCAGTACCCTCGGCCGAACAGCTCACCCCCCGAGGCAGCCTTGACCGCAGACGCGTCCGCCCCCTCCCTGCTGACCGCGCTGGCCGCGGAAGCGACAGCCGCGGCCCATCCCCGCGTCCTCACCACCCCGTGCGCCTGCGTCAGCACCCCCCTGGCCGAGCGGGAGGACGCCACGGTCGTGCGGCATGCCGGTACCGTCGCCAAGGCCCACGCCCCGGACACCGACCGTGCCGCGCTGGTCCGGCGCCTCGCCACGGCCGCCGGTCACCCGGACGTGCTGCTTCCCCCGCTCACCCTCACCCCGGCCCCCCTGCGCGACCGCCCGGTGACCTTCTGGCCGTACGGCGTACCGGTGGACCCGGAGGATCCGGACGCGGCCCCCTGGGAGGCCGCCGCCACCCTCCTGGCGAACCTGCACCGCAGACCCCTCCCCGCCGGCCTGCCCCCGATGCGCGGTCCGGCCAAGGCCGCCCGCGCCCTCGCCCGGCTCCACGCGGCCCTCCGTACCGCCGCCCCCACCGGTCATCCGGCCGCCCGTCCCGTCCTGGACGCCTGGGCCGGCCTGCCCGCCTGGGCCCGCGGGAGGGCGCCGATGCCCGGCCCGCAGTCCCTCTGCCACGGTGATCTCCACCTCGGCCAGCTGGTCCGGCACCCGGCACCGGACGGCCCCTGGAAGCTGATCGACGTCGACGACCTGGGGTCCGGCGTCCCGGCCTGGGACCTCGCCCGCCCCGCCGCCTGGTACGCCTGCGGGCTCCTTCCGCCCGACGAGTGGACCCGCTTCCTGACCGCCTACCGGCATGCCGGCGGCCCGGCCGTACCCGCGGACGGCGACCCCTGGGCCGCCCTGGACGTGCCGGCCCGCGCCCTCACCGCGCAGACGGCCGCGCTCGCGCTGACGAAGGCGCTCGCGGCGGACCGCCCGCTGGACGAGGTGGAGCAGGCCCTGGTCGACGCCTGCGCCCGGATGCCCTCCGTACCCCCTCGGCCCGCGCCCGTTCCGCCGGACTAGGCTGCAACCGCCCGGGGCCGGACGGAGTCTGTCCTGGGGAAACGCGAAACAGGACCGACCGGCGAGGAGTTGAGCCGACCATGCAGTGTCCGAAGTGCCATGCGCCGATGCACACCTACAACCGCAACGGCGTTCAGATCGAGCAGTGCAGCGGCTGCCGCGGCATCTTCCTCGACTACGGCGAGCTGGAGGCGCTGACCCGGCTGGAGAGCCAGTGGTCCCAGCCCGCTCCGCCGCCCCCGCCGGCCCCGCAGTCGTACCCGGCCCCGTCCGCGCCCGCCTGGGGCGCCCCGCACGGCGGTCACCACGGTGGCGGTCACGGTCACTACGAGCACCACCGCCACAAGAGCTTCGGTCACATGCTCTTCTCCAGCTGAGCGCACGAAGAAGCCCCCGGCCGTACGAGACGGTCGGGGGCTTCCTGCTGTGTGGACGATACTGGGATTGAACCAGTGACCTCTTCCGTGTCAGGGAAGCGCTCTCCCGCTGAGCTAATCGTCCGCGGGCCGTGACTGACGTGTCACAGACGGTGCGCGATACTGGGATTGAACCAGTGACCTCTTCCGTGTCAGGGAAGCGCTCTCCCGCTGAGCTAATCGCGCGGGACGGATCATGCCGTACAGACCGGCGGATCCAGTGGACGATACTGGGATTGAACCAGTGACCTCTTCCGTGTCAGGGAAGCGCTCTCCCGCTGAGCTAATCGTCCTTGGAGGTGGAGACGGGATTTGAACCCGTGTAGACGGCTTTGCAGGCCGTTGCCTCGCCTCTCGGCCACTCCACCAGGAGTGTAGGGGATCGGGACGACCCCTTCTTCCTTCGAGCGGACGACGAGGCTCGAACTCGCGACCTCAACCTTGGCAAGGTTGCGCTCTACCAACTGAGCTACGTCCGCCTGTCGTTTCGGGGCGCTCCCGCGTCCCGGCGACGTGTTGAACTCTAGCGGATTCCCGGGCCAGTACAAAAACGCGTTTGCGCAGCGTGCCGCGGTGCGCCCGCCGGAGCCGCCGGTCCCGGCCCCCTCCGGGACATCCCGAGGTCGGCTTTCGGATACCCGTCCTAGACTCGACCACGTGTCCCACCACCCTCCTCTGGCCCGCTTCGGCGACCGCGTCGCCACCGGCCTCCTCGACGTCACCAGCGATCCGGCCGCCCTGGACTCCGCCGGCTTCTGGGCCGTGTGCGCGGACTTCGAGGGCCGGCTGACCTGCGCCCGCTTCGCGGAGGTACGCGAGGAGCCGGTGCCCGCCCCGGTGCCCGGCGTCTGGCGCGGCCCGGCACCGGGGGACTGGACCTCCTCCCTGGACCGCGCCGCGTACACGGCGGCCGTCCGCGGGATCCGCGAGCGCATCGCCGCCGGCGACGTCTACCAGGTCAACCTCTGCCGGGTGCTCGGCGCGCCCGTCGCCCCGGACGCCGACGTGGACGCCCTGACCGCCCTGCTGGCCCGCGGCAACCCGGCGCCGTACGCGGGCACGGTCCGCCTGCCGGAGCACGGTGTGGAGATCGCCACCGCCTCGCCCGAGCTGTTCCTGCGCCGCGACGGCCGCGTCGTCGAGTCGGGGCCGATCAAGGGCACCGCGCACACCGAGGCGGACCTCCTGGAGAAGGACTACGCCGAGAACGTGATGATCGTGGATCTCGTCCGCAACGACCTCGGGCGCGTCTGCGCGACCGGCAGCGTGACCGTCCCCGACCTGTGCGCCGTGGAGAAGCACCCGGGCCTCGTCCACCTCGTCTCCACCGTGCGCGGCGAGCTGCGCGAGGACGCCGGCTGGCCGGAGCTGCTGGCCGCCGCCTTCCCGGCCGGCTCGGTCACCGGCGCGCCCAAGCCGAGTGCCCTGGGGATCATCGCGGAGCTGGAGCCGGCACCGCGCGGTCCGTACTGCGGCGGGATCGGCTGGGTCGACGCCGACCGCGGCACCGGCGAGCTGGCCGTGGGCATCCGCACCTTCTGGATCGACCGCGCCGACGGCACCCTGCGCTTCGGCACCGGTGCCGGCATCACCTGGGGCTCCGACCCCGAGGGGGAGTGGGGAGAGACCGAGCTGAAGGCGTCCCGGCTGCTCGCGGTAGCGTCGGGATCGTACGAGGACACGGAAAGGGCGCTCACATGAGGATCTGGCTGGACGGCGGGCTGCGGGACTCGGACGCCGCCCGGGTCTCCGTCTTCGACCACGGGCTGACCGTCGGTGACGGCGTCTTCGAGACCGTGAAGGCGGTCGACGGCAGGCCGTTCGCACTCACCCGGCACCTCGACCGGCTGACCCGCTCGGCCCGCGGCCTCGGCCTGCCCGACCCCCGCCACGACGAGGTCCGCGAGGCCTGTACGGCCGTGCTCGCGGCCAACCCGATGCCGCTCGGCCGGCTGCGGATCACCTACACCGGCGGCCACGGCCCGCTCGGTTCCGACCGCGGCGCGCACGGCCCGACCCTCGTCGTCGCCCTCGGCGAGGTCACCCGCCGCCCGGACACCACCGCGGTGATCACCGTCCCGTGGACCCGCAACGAGCGCGGCGCCCTCACCGGCCTGAAGACGACCTCGTACGCCGAGAACGTCGTGGCCCTGGCCCGCGCCCACGGGCACGGCGCCTCCGAGGCCTTGTTCGGCAACACGGTCGGGCAGCTCTGCGAGGGCACCGGGTCCAACGTCTTCGTCGTCCTCGACGGCGAGATCCACACCCCGCCGGTCGCCTCCGGCTGTCTGGCCGGCATCACCCGCGCCCTGACGGTCGAGTGGACGGGCGCCAGGGAGACGGACCTGCCCCTGGACGTCGTGCGGCGCGCCGACGAGATCTTCCTGACCTCCACCTTGCGGGACGTGCAGGCCGTGCACCGGGTCGACGGCCGTGAACTGCCCGGCACGCCCGGCCCGGTGACCGCCAAGGCCATGCGGATCTTCGACGAGCGGTCCGGGCAGGATCTGGATCCCTGACCCCGGTCGGGGAGGCTGACCCGACGGGGCCGTCGCGGGTAGAACAGTTGTGATGACGACGACCCTGCGGCCGGCCGAGCCGCTCCAGCAGCACCCCGACGGCACGCGTTCACGCCGCTACCAGGTGTGCGTCAACAGCCGTCCCGTCGGCGAGATCCGTCTCGGCACCTCGCCGGACCTCGGTGACTCGATGGCCCGCATCATCGATCTGCGGATCGCCGAGCCCGACCGGCGGCGCGGCCGGGGCACCGTGGCCGCGCTCGCCGCGGAGGAGGTGGCACGCGGCTGGGGCTGCACCCGGATCGAGACCACCGTGCCCGCCACGGCGGACGCCGGGCTGCGCCTGCTCGCGGCCCTCGGCTACACCCTGCGCAACCGCCGCATGGAAAAACGCCTAGGCACCACCCCGCCCGCACTGCCGTCGGACGGCCGTGCGCGGCCCATGACCGAGGCCGAGTTCGACGCCTGGCGGAAGACGGAGAGCGAGCGGTACGCGCGCACCTGGAGCGAACGGGGCGTCCCCGAGGCCGCGGCCCGCGCCAAGGCCCGCGACGACCACAGACGGCTGCTGCCGCACGGGCTCGCGACCGACGGCATGCTCTTCAGCGTGCTGGAGCACGAGGGCAGCCGGGTGGGCATTCTCTGGGTGGCCCTGCGGGAGGACGGGGCGTTCGTGTTCGACGTGGAGACCGACGCGGCCCACCGCGGCCGGGGACACGGCCGTACGCTCATGCTGCTGGCGGAGCGCCAGGCGATCGAGGCCCGCCTGCCGGTCCTCGGCCTCAACGTGTTCGCGGGCAACACCCCGGCCGAGCGGCTGTACGCGTCACTGGGCTACGAGCCGGTGACCCACTCCCTGACCAAGCCCTTGCTGTAGGGGAGTCGGGCGGCCCCGCCGGGGAGTCCGTCCCTCCGGGGCGGCGGGACGGGCCCGGGACGTGCCGGAACGTGTGGGTCCGCGGGCGGGGCGGACGGGTTCGGGCAGGCCCGGGCGTGTGGGTTCGCGGGCGGGGCGGACGGGTTCGGGGGGCCCGGGCGTGTGGGTCCGCGAGGTGTGCCGGAACGTGCCGGCTCCCGGGGCGTACCGGCAGGGGTGCCGGGGCGGGGCGCGCCGCTCAGGCCGGCCCGTCGGCCAGCAGCCGGTCCGCGATGCCCTCGATGCGTTCGCGCAGCCCCTCCTGGCTCTTTCCGCCGTCGAGGCGCTCGCCGCCGATGACGTACGTGGGGGTGCCGGTCACGCCGATCGCCTTGCCCTCGGCCTGGTCGGCGTCGACGACCAGGATGTGCCGGCCGTCGATCAGCGCGGTGTCGAACTCCTCGGCGTCCAGGCCGAGCTCCCGGGCCACCTCCACCAGGAAGGCTTCGCCCCCGCGGTCCAGCTCCTCCACCCGCTCCAGCACGGCCTCCACGTACGCCCAGCCCTTGCCCTGCTCCAGGGCCTCCTCGGCGGCCTGGGCGGCGGCGAAGGCGTGCTGGTGCTTCTCCAGGGGGAAGTGCCGCAGACGCAGTTCCAGCCGGTCGCCGTAGCGGGCGCGCAGGGCGCGGACGTCGTCGAGGGCGCCACGGCAGTCGGGGCACTGAAGTTCGCACCACACGTCGAGGACGAGGGCGTCGGTGCGCACGGGTGAGGAGTCGCTCATGGGCCCCAGTCTTCCAGGCGGGACCCGGGCGGCCCAATCGGGACGCCGGGGCCCCGGCCGGGCCCGGGTCTCCGGGGCCGCGTCCGGCACTCCAGGAGGAGCCGACCCGGAGATGTCCCTGAGGTGTGCCCGGAGCATGGCATCGCGGGGACGCGGCGGTGCAGGATGGAAGGAACGAACGAGCCCTGCCAGGAGGACCGGATGATTGCCGAGACCGTCTGCTCCGCCGTGTCCGCGGCGGGCCTGGGCATCGCGGTGGTCACGGCCTACCGCAAGCGGTATCTGGCCGCCGCCCGCCTCGCGGCCTACTCCCTCGTGCCGGTCGCCCTGGTGATGACCGGGATCGTCGGCTGGCTCGCGGGCACCGCCCTGAGCCCCACCGCCTGGGCGGGCTTCGGCCTGCTGGGTGCGGCCTGGCTGCTGTTCGCCGGCACGCGGGCCGTGGAGCGCCGGCGCGCCGGTGGCGGTTCCGGGCGCAAGGCGGCCCGGCAGGCCGGACCGGATGCGGTGGCCCCTGAGGCCTCGGCGCCCTCCCTGGGCCAGGGCCGGGCACCGCGCCCCGCCGCCACGCCTCGGCCGGCCGGCCAGGGGGATGACTTCAGCGACATCGAGGCCATCCTCAAGAAGCACGGCATATGACAGTCACATGACTCGCTGAAACGACACAGTGGGTCCGGGGACGTCCGGAATCGTTCACCAGCCGAACGAGACCTCACGGCATTGACGCACTCCCGCAAGATCCGTGAGCGGTGATCGCGTAGGAGGTCCCGGGTACGCCATCATCTGCCGCGAGATGCTGGACACACCCCCACAGAGCGAGGCCGCGCCGCCGAAGGACGAGCCGCGCGGATGCCTCTTCGCCCTTTCCCAGCCACCGCTGATGATCTTCCTAGCGGTGATCGGGTGCCTCATCCTCATGGCTGCGCTGCACGACCTGCTGTTGCTGTGAGCCGTACACGTCCGTCCCGGCGCCACCCGCCGGGACCGACGTCGCACCGGAGGCCCTGCATCTCCTCCCGCTCAGCCCGTCGCCTCCTTGCGCCGGGCCCGGTAGGCGGCGACATGCAGCCGGTTCCCACAGGTCCGGCTGTCGCAGTAGCGGCGCGAGCGGTTGCGGGAGAGATCGACGAAGGCACGCCGGCAGTCCGGTGCCTCACAGCGCCGCAGCCGCTCCTGCTCCCCGGCCACCACGAAGAAGGCGAGCGCCATCCCGCAGTCGGCGGCGAGATGGTCGGCGACCGAGGCGCCCGGCGCGAAGTAGTGCACATGCCAGTCGTAACCGTCGTGGTCCGTGAGACGGGGGGTGGTGCCCGCCCCGGCGACCAGCTCGTTGATCAGCGTGGCCGCCGACCGGGCATCGGGGGCCGCGAAGACCGAGGCGAACCGCCCGCGGATGCGGCGCACCGCCGAGAGGTCGAACTCCGACAGCACGCCGACGTCGCTGATCTGGTGGTTTCGTACGAACTCCGCGAGAGCCCGGAGGTCGGGCAGTCCGTCCGCCGCGTCCTCCTCCGGCGCGGAGTTCACCAGATCCACCACGGTGTCGAGGGCGCACCGGGTGTCGTGGGTGATCAGCACGTTTCGCTCCCTGGCCTGGGGGGTCGGGCGGACGCCCGCCGATGCTGGCCGATGGTAGCGACAACCGCGCCCGGTGCACCGGTCCCCGTCCGTCCCGGTTGCAGGAGGCGCCGCCCCCCCGCCCTCCGTGGGCGGGCCGGCCGTCCCGCGATCTGGCCCGCACAGGCCGGCGCCGTCCCCGCGATCGCTCACGGTGACGGCGCCGGCCAGTGCCGTATGCGGTTGTCTTGGCCCGAGCCGTCTCCCCGAGTGGACGGCACCGGGCTGCTTCGAGGGGCCGCGACCTAGCTCTCCGCCAGGATGTGCGACAGCTCCTGGTCAAGATCGAAGTGCCGGTGCTCCGTGCCGGGCGGCACGGCGGCGTCGGTTCGCTTCAGGAAGGACTCGAGGGCCCGCGCCGGGGCCTCGAGCAGGGCCTCCCCCTCCGGGGAGCTGAGGGCGATGCACACGACGCCCTGACCATGACTGCGCGATGGCCAGACGCGGACGTCTCCGGTGCCGGTGGGCCGGTGCAGCCCCTCGGCGAGGAGGTCGCGGGCGAACACCCACTCGACGGTCTCCTCGGCTCCGGTGTGGAAGGTGGCGTGCACGGCGTAGGGGTCGGCCGTGTCGTACCGCAGGCCTGCGGGGACAGGCAGGGAGGACTCGCTCGACACAACGAGGCGCAGGTGCAGCTCGCAGCTGACCGTGGTGTTCATAAGCGCCAGGGCCTTTCGCTCAGTGTGCGCTCGGGGATTCGCACGTCGGCGAAATCGACATGCCACCTACGGTGCCGTTGTAAACCCCTCTGAGGGTTTTGCGTCGGTTTACGTAACTCTTCCGGCCGAGAACTCGTACCGGATCCAGGACCATTCCGGTGACCGATTCACTACGGTAGGGTTTGTCTGTATGAATACGGGGAGTGACGACCTTGGCGAGGTCGCGGTGGCGGTGGACGAGGCGAAGGCGGACGGGCACGTGGGCGAGGAGGGTGTCGAGCGGGGGCTCGGCTCCCGGGCGCCGGAATACGTCAAGGAGCGCCGGCTCCTGCACCTGAGCTGGCAGGTCGGTGTCTTCGTGATCGGGCTGGCGGTCGTCGCCGCCGGCATCGTCATGCTGCCCCTGCCGGGTCCCGGCTGGGTGGTGATCTTCGGCGGCATGGCGATCTGGGCGACCGAGTTCGTCTGGGCCCAGCTCGTGCTCCGCTGGACCAAGCGCAAGGTCACCGAGGCGGCCCAGCGGGCCCTCGACCCCAAGGTGCGGCGCCGCAACATCACCCTCACCGTCATCGGGCTCGTGATCATCGGCGTACTCGCCGGGTTCTACCTGTGGAAGTTCGGCGCCGTCGTGCCGTGGAAGATCAAGGACCAGTGACACGGCCGCGGGGCGGGCGGCCCCGCCGTCCCGTCCCGGGTTCGGAAGCACCCCCTGACTTGGGGTAATGTTCTTCCTGCGCCCGGGCGATTAGCTCAGTGGGAGAGCGCTTCGTTCACACCGAAGAGGTCACTGGTTCGAACCCAGTATCGCCCACCCGGACCGACGGCCCACCTGCGACAAGCAGGTGGGCCGTCGACGTATGCGTCCCCTTCCGGGCGGCCGGGCGACCGACGGGCACGCCGAGCCGGAGGTTCGGACTGGCACCCCACCCAGTGCCTCGGGTGGCGAGCGGTGGCAGGCCCCGTCCCGAGCGGCAGCCCAGCGCCACGGGCCCCGCGGCGGGCGGCTGACCGCGCGATGCCCCCGACCACTCGCCCACCCCTGGCTCGAACGGGTTGAACGGCCCCACAGGAACGGAGCCAGGCCCCACCCTCCCGAACGTCGGGCGACCGTTTTCCCGAGCCCGGACGGCCTCTTGTCGCTGGCTGCGCCGACGCGTGGACCACCGACGGGCCGCCGGTCGAACACCTGGCGGAGCCGGAGGACCCGGCGGAGCGGAGCCGGAGCGACCCGGCGCAAGCGTCGGACTGCCTTCCCTTGTGCCGGCGAGCGCTTACCCCCTTGGTGGCCGGGGCCGGGGCCGGGTTCGTCCCGGTGACCGGGTGCAGGGGTGGTAGCGGTTGCGGAACGGGACGGTGACATTCCGTTACGCCCCGTGGGGTGCCGAGGGGCGGGTCAGGAAGATCGACCGGAGCGTCGCGTTGTTCGAGAAGAAGTGCCCGAAGGTTACGGTCAAGACCGACTTTCAGACGTACGAGTCCTTCTCGGAGAAGTTCCAGACGCGGACCGCTGGTGGAAATCCCCCGGACGTTTTTCCAAAGCGCCGTCACATTCCTTCGGAAATACGACAAACGCGGAATTCTCCTCGGTCTGCGGCCGCAGGTGCAGTCCGGAAATCTGAGCCTGCGTCACTTCCGGGAGAACGTCACGAAGGTGGGCGAGGCCGACGGCAAGCAGCTCGGAATTCCCGTCGGTTCGAACACCATGACGCTCCATCCACAAGAAGGTCCTCGGGAACCCAGGTCGTCCCGGTGCCGGACGTGATCCGCGCCGACGGCCGGCACCGCACACGGGCGGCGCTCGTGCCGGGTCTGGCCGTCCTCCGCTGCGGGCGGCCACCGCGGGCACACTCACCCCATGGACTGGAACCACTACCGCTTCCGCAGCCTGTGGCCCCTGCCCGCCCCGCCGGCCGCCGTGTACGCGGCACTGGAGCGCCCCGAGGACTACCCGCGCTGGTGGCCGCAGGTGCGGGCGGTGACCCGGCGGGACGGCCGCACGGGCGTGATCACCATCCGGTCCGCGCTGCCGTACGGCATCACCCTCACCGTGCGGGAAACCCGCCGGGACCCGGCCGTCGGCGTCCTGGAGGTCGCCCTCTCCGGCGACATGGAGGGCTGGGCGCGCTGGACGGTCACCGCCGGCGGCCCCGGCGCGCTCGTCCGCTACGACCAGGAGGTCGACGTGCGCAAACCCCTGCTCAGGCTGCTCGCCGTCCCCGGACGGCCCGTCTTCCGCGCCAACCACCGGCTGATGATGCGCGCCGGACGGCGGGGACTGCGGCGGCACCTGGGAGCGGTTTGAACGAAGGGCGCCCGGACCTGTATGGTTCAGTGCGTTCCCGGGCGATTAGCTCAGTGGGAGAGCGCTTCGTTCACACCGAAGAGGTCACTGGTTCGAACCCAGTATCGCCCACCGGGAGAGAGCCGGTCCGCAGTAGCGGACCGGCTCTTCGCGTATCCCGGGCCCTGCCGCCCCGCCCGGTGGTCACGCCGCCGCGGGAAGCTCCGGCCTGAGCGGCCAGTCCGTGCACACCGTCTCCTCCGAGCCGCTGCGCGCGAACCACGCCTGCAACCCCCGCGCCTGCGCCGCGTGCCAGTTCGTCTGGAGCGCGTGCAGCTCGGTGGGGGACAGCCGCTCCAGCCGGGCCGCGAAACGGCGGCCCAGCGCCCGCACGACGTCCAGCGCGGCCAGCGCGTCCGCCGCCGCGTCGTGCGCGTCCTGGAGCGGCACGTCGTAATGCGCGCACAGGTCGGTCAGCGTCCGGCGGCCCTTGCGGTACCGGTCCAGATGCTTGTCCAGCACCCGAGGGTCCAGCACCCTCAGCGGCACCGACTCGAACCAGCGGTCCAGCGGCGACGCCCGGTGCCGGCGCAGCTCCCGGTCCAGCAGCGTCAGGTCGAACGGCGCGTTCATCACCACCAGCGGCCTGCCCAGTGCCGCGTGCTCGGCCAGCTGCTCCGCTATCTCGTACATCACCGGCGCCGGCCACCGCCCGTTGCGGTGCAGGTGATCCTCCGTCAGCCCGTGCACCGCGGTCGCCGCCTCGGGCACCGGCACCCCCGGGTTCACCAGCCAGCGGAACACCCGGGGCCGGGCCCCCGGCGTGTCCTGGACGACGACGGCGGCCGACACGATCCGGTCGGTCTCGACGTCCACGCCCGTCGTCTCCGTGTCGAAGGCGGCCAGCGGCCCCTCGTACCAGGTCGTCATTCCCACCCAACTCCTCGTTCTCCCGCGACAGATGACTCTCCGTCCGCTGTCCGGTTCGGTGATACCCGGGCTGTTTGCGCCGTACGCCGGGAGGAGACAACAGGAGTACGGGTCTTTGCAGTTCAGCGGCCCGCCGCAGGAGAACACCGGGCTGGGAGGGCTGTTGGTCATGGCCGTAGCGCAGCCCGAGCGGGGCGGGTTGCTGCCCGACCGCCCGGGCACCCTCCGCGGCACGCTCGCCACCACCGCCTGCATGGAGACGTTGCAGGTCGGCTATCTGCACGCGGTCGCCGCCGCGGCCGGCTGCTCGCTGTCCCAGCCCTTCCCCGACAACGGCATCGACTGGCACGTCAGCCATAGCGCGCCCGGGCACACCGTCGACGACGAGGTGACCGTCAAGGTGCAGCTGAAGGCCACCTACCAGGTCGCGCCCGACCCCCCGGGCCCCTTCTTCTCCTTCACCCTCGACAACGCCCACCTGCGCAAACTCGCCCGCACCCCGGTGTCGGTCCACAAGATCCTGGTGGTCATGCTCGTCCCGCGCTCCCCGGACGACTGGCTGCGCGCCGGCCACGAACGGCTCGAACTCAGACACTGCTGCTACTGGATCAACCTCGCCGGCCACCCCGTCACCGGCCGGCACCGGACCACTGTGCGGATACCGACCTCGCGCATCTTCGACGACCGGGCGCTGTGCGCGATCATGGCGCGGGTCGGGACGGGAGGCAGGCCATGAGGAACCGTCCCTCCGACGAGCCGCCGGTACGGCAGATCCTCGGCGAGCCGGTACGGCGGGTCCGGCCGGAACCCGGCGACATCCCCCGGGACCCCCCGCCGCGGCCCGCCGACGTCGACCCCGCCGTCCTCGGCGCCCTGCTGCACCGGCACGGCTGGCAGCGGCGCGGGGGAGCGGCCGGGCACTACGGCCGCTGGACCCCGCCCGGGCCGGGCGCCGCCGCGACCAGCCTGCTCGTACCGGAGAGCCGCGCCTTCCCGGACTGCGACGACCTGCTCGGCGAGGCCCTCGAAGCCCTCGCCCGCAGCGACACCCCGTCCGCCCGCGAGGTGCTGCTCTGCCTCGCCGTACCCAGCGACGAGATCCGCTGGTGGCGCGACACCCCGGCCGGGCCCGCCGGAGCCGCGCCCTGGACCGCCGACGCACATCTGCGCGGCGCCGCCCGCCGGATCCTGCTCGCCGCCGCACTCGCCACCCGCGCCCCCGCCGGCTACCACGGCGCCCGCCACCGCCGCTCCGCCGCCGCGCTGGTCGGGGACGTCCTCGTCGGCCCCGCCGCCGACGGCCACGCCCTCACCGCCTTCGTCCCCGTCCCCGCGGGACGCGCGCTCTCCGTCCGCCTCCACCAGGCCCTCCACGCCGCCCGCGAGGCCATCGACTACCAGCGGGCCACCGGCGGCATGGACGCCTTCGACGGCGCCGTCGAGGCCGGCGTCAGCCACGAGCTGACCGAGGCGCTCTCCGCTCTGGTGCGCGGCACCGAGGGCGCCCGCGTCGCCGTCGCCTGGGCCCCCGGCACCGGCGTCCCGGACGGCTGCGCCGCCTTCGCCGAACCCGTCGAGTTCTCACCCGGCGACCTGCCCGTGCTGCGCGAGGCCGCCGCCCGCTACCTCCGCGCGGAGCCCTCCGTCCCGGTCAGCGTCACCGGCGCCGTCGTCCGCATGCGCCGCTCCGGGCCCGGTGGCCAGGGCACCGTGCGCCTGCGCGTCCTCGCCGGCGCCGAGGTGCCGCACCTCCGCGTCACCCTGGACGAGGAGGACTACCGCGTCGCCGGCCACGCCCACCTCGTCGGACTCCCGGTGCGCGTGCACGGCCGGCTGGAGCGGCGGGGCGGCTTCCGGCGGCTCACCGGCGCCCGCGGGGTCGTCCCCGTACAGGTCGACGACGCCGAACGCGACCGGCTGCTGAAGTCCCTCCACGAGAACCTCGACTTCTTCGACGAGACCTGCGACGAGCCAGGTGAGGAGGCGTACGGGCAGGCCGACTGAAGGTAACCGTTTCGCGGTGGGTGCCATCGGGTCGGTACGATCGCCTGAGCGCGCGCTCCTCGTACGGCGCCGCACCCACCTTCAGTCAGGAGAGACCGGTGTCAGACGTCCGTGTGATCATCCAACGCGATTCCGAGCGGGAAGAACGCGTGGTGACGACGGGCACTACGGCTGCCGATCTCTTCGCGGGCGAGCGCTCCGTCATCGCCGCGCGCGTGGGCGGCGAGCTGAGGGACCTCGCGTGGGAGCTGTCCGACGGTGACGAGGTCGAGGGCGTCGAGATCTCGTCCGAGGACGGCCTGAACATCCTGCGCCACTCCACCGCGCACGTCATGGCGCAGGCCGTGCAGGAGCTGTTCCCCGAGGCCAAGCTGGGCATCGGCCCGCCCGTGAAGGACGGCTTCTACTACGACTTCGACGTCGAGAAGCCGTTCACGCCCGAGGATCTCAAGGCCGTCGAGAAGAAGATGCAGGAGATCCAGAAGCGCGGGCAGAAGTTCGCCCGCCGTGTCGTCACCGACGAGGCGGCCCGCGCGGAGCTGGCCTCCGAGCCGTACAAGCTGGAGCTGATCGGCCTCAAGGGCTCGGCGTCGCACGACGACGGCGCGGACGTCGAGGTCGGCGCCGGCGAGCTGACGATCTACGACAACCTGGACGCCAAGACCGGCGAGCTGTGCTGGAAGGACCTCTGCCGCGGTCCGCACCTGCCCTCGACCCGGCTGATCCCGGCGTTCAAGCTGATGCGCAACGCCGCCGCCTACTGGCGCGGCAGCGAGAAGAACCCGATGCTCCAGCGCATCTACGGCACCGCCTGGCCGTCCAAGGACGAGCTCAAGGCGCACCTGGAGTTCCTCGCCGAGGCCGAGAAGCGCGACCACCGCAAGCTCGGCAGCGAGCTGGACCTCTTCTCCATCCCCGAGCAGATCGGCTCCGGCCTCGCCGTCTTCCACCCCAGGGGCGGCATCGTCCGCCGGGTCATGGAGGACTACTCGCGCCGCCGCCACGAGGAGGAGGGCTACGAGTTCGTCTACACCCCGCACGCGACGAAGGGGAAGCTCTTCGAGACCTCGGGCCACCTGGACTGGTACGCCGACGGCATGTACCCGCCCATGCAGCTCGACGAGGGCGTGGACTACTACCTCAAGCCCATGAACTGCCCGATGCACAACCTGATCTTCGACGCGCGTGGCCGGTCGTACCGTGAACTGCCCCTGCGCTTCTTCGAGTTCGGGACCGTGTACCGGTACGAGAAGTCCGGTGTCGTGCACGGCCTCACCCGGGCCCGCGGCTTCACCCAGGACGACGCGCACATCTACTGCACCCGCGAGCAGATGTCCGGGGAACTGGACAGCACGCTCACCTTCGTGCTGAACCTGCTGCGCGACTACGGCCTGACCGACTTCTACCTGGAGCTGTCCACCAAGGACCCGGAGAAGTTCGTCGGCTCCGACGAGGCATGGGAAGAGGCGACCGAGACCCTGCGCCAGGTCGCCGAGAAGCAGGGCCTGCCCCTCGTGCCCGACCCCGGCGGCGCCGCCTTCTACGGCCCGAAGATCTCCGTGCAGGCCAAGGACGCGATCGGCCGCACCTGGCAGATGTCGACCATCCAGCTCGACTTCAACCTGCCCGAGCGGTTCAACCTGGAGTACACCGGCCCGGACGGCTCCAAGCAGCGTCCGGTCATGATCCACCGGGCCCTGTTCGGCAGCATCGAGCGGTTCTTCGCGGTGCTCCTGGAGCACTACGCGGGCGCCTTCCCGGCCTGGCTGGCCCCCGTCCAGGCGCTCGGCATCCCGGTCGGCGACGCGCACGTCGAGTACCTGGAGAAGTTCGCCGCCGCGGCCCGGAAGAAGGGTCTGCGGGTCGAGGTGGACTCCTCCTCGGACCGTATGCAGAAGAAGATCAGGACGGCCCAGAAGCAGAAGGTCCCGTTCATGGTCATCGTCGGTGACGAGGACATGAACGCCGGCACCGTGTCCTTCCGCTACCGGGACGGCTCGCAGGAGAACGGCATCCCGTTCGACGAAGCCATCGCCAAGATCGTGAAGGTCGTGGAGGAGCGGACCCAGGTCTGATCCGCCCGGGAGATCCCGGGAGTGAGCGTGACGCCGGCCGTCACGACCCGTCGCGGTCGTGACGGCCGCCGCCGTGTCCGGCGGGGGGCACCCGGCGTCACCGCGTCCCGGACCGGCGGGCCGACGGCGTTGCCGTGACGCACGGTGAGGTACTAGGGTCAGCCAGGTGACTGCCGGGTCGGCCAGAGGCCATGCACGAGCGGGGCACCCGGCCCCGGCGTGAGCACGAGGCGGGCGAGAGCCCCGCCGTTTCTCCGCGTCCCCTTCCCAGCGCCCGCACGCGGCGCTCCACAGCGGATCCAAGACCGGAGACACCCTCGCATGACACCTGATCAGCAGCGCCACGCCCCCGGATCAGCGGCCACCGTCCAGCTGAACCACACCGCCGTCTACGCCACGGACCGACAGCTGTCGGCCGGCTTCGTGGCGGCGATACTGGGGCTGGAGGCCGGTGCCCCCTTCGGGCCGTTCCTCCCCGTCGACCTGGGCAACGGCGTGACGCTCGACTACTACGAGAAACGCGATGAGCCGATCCAGTCGCAGCACTACGCGTTCCTCGTGCCCGACGACCGGTTCGACGCCGTGATCGCCCGCCTGGAGACGGCCGGGGTCACCTATTACGCCGACCCCCACCACACCGAACCCGGCCGGGTCAACCGTCTGTTCGGCGGTCGGGGCGCCTACTTCGACGACCCGGACGGCCACAACATGGAGATCATGACCCGCCCCTACGTACGGCCGTAGCAGCCGTCGGGCCTCTTCCCCAGCAGACACGGACGGCCCCCGCAGGGATCACCTCCGCGGGGGTCGTTCATCGCTCTCCCGGGAGAACGTCTGCATCAGCCAGGACGAGAACGAACCCGTCACCGCGCCGAGCAGGCCCAGCCCGCAGGCCATCATCCCGGTCGCGATCACCCGGCCGAGCGGGGTCACCGGGGTGATGTCGCCGTAGCCGACCGTGCTGAGGGTCGAGGCGGCCCACCACACCGCGTCCCCGAAGGTGCGCATATCGCTGCCCGGTGCTCCGCGTTCCTGCTGGTAGACCGCGAGGGCGCCGGAGAGGCCGAGCAGCAGCGTGGACAGGCTCGCGTAAGCGATCACCCGCGCGTACAGGGACAGCCGGGGATCTCCCTGCCGGCGCTGGATGGCGTCGTACAGCGGGACGATCCGCAGCGGGCGCAGCAACGGCAGCAGCACCACGGCCGTGTGCAGCAGATGCGTGGTGGCGAAGCGCAGGAAGCGCTGTCCGCCGAGCCGCCAGCGCACCGCGTAGTCGAGGGCGAACAGCACCCACAGGGCGAGCATCACCGCCCCGCACAGGTTGCGCCAGCCCCAGGGCAGGCTCACGGCCAGGACCCGGGTGGCATAGGCGGCCATGAAGACCAGGGACGCCAGGAACAGGGGGATCTCGGTGCGCTGCTCCCAGCGAACCGCGGGGCTGTCGTCGTCCACCGGCCAAGCTTCGCCGGAGACCACTGCCGGGGTCCCCCGGCGACACGCCGGGATCGGGCGAAGCCATATGCTGCCTAGCATGACGAGTGAGCCGGAACAGCAGATCGGAGTGGGGACGCAGGACGCGTTCCAGCGCCTGTGGACGCCCCACCGGATGGCCTACATCCAGGGCGAGAACAAGCCGAGCGGTCCGGGGGCCGACGACGGCTGTCCCTTCTGCTCCATCCCGGCGAAGTCGGACGAGGACGGGCTCGTCGTCCGGCGCGGAGAGCACGTGTACGCCGTCCTCAACCTGTACCCCTACACCGGCGGTCACCTGATGACCGTGCCGTACCGGCACGTGGCCGACTACACCGACCTGACCCCGGCGGAGACCGTCGAGCTGGCGGAGCTGACCAAGCAGGCGATGACGGCTCTGCGCGCGGCGTCCGGTGCGCACGGGTTCAACATCGGCATGAACCAGGGCGCGGTGGCGGGCGCCGGTATCGCGGCCCATCTGCACCAGCACATCGTCCCCCGCTGGGGCGGCGACACCAACTTCATGCCGGTCGTGGGCCACACCAGGGTGCTGCCGCAGCTGCTGGCCGACACCCGCGGGATGCTCGCGGAGGCGTGGCCGGCCGGCTGATCCGCCGGGGCCCGCCGGACCGGCGCGGGCCTACGCGTCGTACAGGTCGGCCTTCCGGGGCGTCGGGTCCTGGACGTTGCCGCTGAGGAACGCCGAGCGGGCGCCGAACTTCTCCGTGTCCACGCCGTTCTCCCGCAGCACCTTGATCGCGGCCGAGTGCACCACCCGCAGCACCGGTGTAGCCGCGCGCAGGGCGTCGTCGGCCATGAAGCGGTGGCGCCAGGGCTGGTCGGCCCAGGCGTGCCGCAGCCCGAACGGCTCGGGCAGGCCGAGGGAGCCGCCGAGCCAGTTGAGCAGCGGCGGGTACCACGTCAGCGGGGCGCGCACGGCGAGCCGGACGACCTCGTCGGTGCCGACCAGGGGCAGCTTGACCGTGCGGGTCTCCCAGGGCTTGAAGGACTTGGTGACCTCCTTGGCCGGCGCCTCGGGTTTCGTGGTGAACAGGGAGTTCACCGGCCCCAGCGCATGACCCGTGACCTCGATGCGCAGCGTCTCGTGCAGCACGGTGACGGTGATCAGCATCGTGATGACCAGCTGTCCGTCCCACAGCGTCCACTGCACGCCCAGATAGTGCCGGTCACCGCTGCCGAACTGCTGCTTGTTGCAGATGTCCTGTATGGCGTGCGGTTTGATCTGGAAGGCCTCGACGTCGGTGCCCTCGGGGCGGGAGACGGCCGTGGCCTTCTCACCGATCGGGGTGACGATCCAGTGCCGTATCGACGGCTTCGGGAAGCCGCCGGTGTTCAGCGGGCCGCGCTCCAGGAGGGCCAGCTGGTCGTGGATCGCGCGTATCACGTCCCAGCTGCGGAACGGGTGGATCTCCCGGGTGGGGTCGGCGGGCACGAGGTCCTCGGCGAGCTGCCACGAGCCCCAGCGGGTGCCCATGCCCAGTATGCCCTTGGGGCCGGCGTAGAAGACGGAGTTGGACCGCTGTTCCGCCCGGAGCCGGGCCAGGGACTGCCGCAGATCCTCGGCGGCGGTCTGGCCGGGGGCGCGGGGCACGGCCTCCGGGACCTTGGCGCCGACACTGCTGCCGGACAGCAGTCCCGCCCAGCGGCCCCGCAGGTCCTGGGCGGTGCGCTCGCAGATCTGCTTGGCCCAGAACCAGCCCAGCACGGGCACGACGACCGTCGCGCGGGCGTACCACGCCCAGAAGCCGGAGAACGGCATCTTGATCAGGAACAGCGCGGCGAGTATGCCGACGCCCAGCAGCAGCACGGTGCCCAGCGCCCCGGCCCGCCGGTCGTCGCGCCGGACGACGAGGCCGCGCAGCTGGAAGACGAGCAGCCAGCAGAGCATCCCCGGCAGGAAGAGCAGGCCGCACACGACGGTGACGACGGTGAGCCGGTTGTCGCGCTCCCGGCGGATGTTGTTGGCGGCGAGGGCGTGTTCCACGACGAACTGGGGCTCGGAGCCGAAGGACTGGATGAGCGGCTTGCGGCCGGGAGCGAGCATCCGGTCGACCACGGCACGCGAGAACGCCTCACCGAGATTCGGCCGGAACATCTTCATCCTGCCGGCCTTCACGGCCGACTGGTGCCATTCGTTGTCGGCCTTCTTGATCTCCTCGACCGGGCTGTCCCGGTACGCCGCGGACGCCAGCGCGGAGGTCGCCGCCTGCCCCTCGTCGCCCGAGACGGGCACCTGGGGCCCGTCCCACTCCGTTCCAAACGACATTCCCGCCCCCATCGCCGCCGGTGTCGCTCCTGCGGCCTTCCCGACTTCCCTGCCCCGCACACCTGTTGGACGGCTCGTCCTGCCGGTACCGGACGAATGCCGGACGGCCGCGGCACGACGCGCTCCGGTGATCAGCGTATCCGCCGGCACCGACAGCCCGCGGGCGGACGGCCGAAGCCGCCCGCCCGCACATCCGCGCCGGTACCCCCTCGCCCGCCGGACTACCCGTCGTCCCCCGCCTGTTCGCGGATGCGCTCGGCGATCTGCGGCGGCATCGGCTCGTGCCGGGCGTAGTTCCGGTCGAAGCGGGCCGTGCCGTGGGAGAGCGAGCGCAGGTCGACCGCGTACCGGCCGATCTCGAACTCCGGCACCTCGGCGCGGATGAGGGTCCGCCCCGAGCCGACCTGTTCGGTGCCCAGCAGCCGGCCGCGCCGGCCGGACAGGTCGCTCATCACGGCGCCCACGTAGTCGTCGCCGACCAGCACGGTGACCTCGGCGACCGGCTCCAGCAGATGGATCCGCGCCTCGGCCGCGGCCTCCCGCAGGGCGAGCGCGCCCGCCGTCTGGAACGCGGCGTCGGAGGAGTCCACCGAGTGCGCCTTGCCGTCCACCAGCGTGACCCGCACGTCGACGAGCGGATAACCGGCGGCGACGCCCCTGGCGGCCTGCGCCCGCACGCCCTTCTCGACGGACGGGACGAACTGCCGGGGCACCGCGCCGCCGACGACCTTGTCCACGAACTCGATGCCCGAACCGCCAGGCAGCGGCTCCACCTCGATCTCGCAGATCGCGAACTGGCCGTGCCCGCCGGACTGCTTGACGTGCCGGCCCCGCCCGGCGGCCCGGTCCGCGAACGTCTCGCGCAGGGACACCCGGTGCGGTACGACGTCGACCTGGACGCCGTAGCGGCTGCGCAGCCGTTCCAGGGCGACGTCGGCGTGGGCCTCGCCCAGGCACCACAGGACGATCTGGTGGGTGTCCTGGTCGTGCTCCAGGCGCATGGTCGGGTCCTCGGCCACCAGCCGGGCCAGGCCCTGGGAGAGCTTGTCCTCGTCGGCCTTGCTGTGCGCCTGGATGGCGAGCGGCAGCAGCGGGTCCGGCATCTGCCAGGGCTCCATCAGCAGCGGATCGTCCTTGCCGGAGAGCGTGTCGCCGGTCTCGGCGCGGCCGAGCCTGGCCACGCACACCAGGTCGCCGGCGACGGCATGGGTCACCGGGCGCTGCTGCCGGCCGAAGGGCATGGACAGGGCGCCGGTCTTCTCGTCGACGTCGTGGTCCTCGTGGCCGCGGTCGGCGAGGCCGTGCCCGGAGACGTGCACGGGCTGGTCGGGACGCAGGGTGCCCGAGAAGACGCGGACCAGCGAGATCCGGCCGACGTAGGGGTCGGAGGAGGTCTTGACGACCTCGGCGACCAGCGGGCCGTCCGTGTCGCACGGTTTCAGCTCGCGCGGCTCCCCGTCGACGGTGGTGACGCCGGGCAGGGGGTGTTCGAACGGGGTCGGGAAGCCGCCGGTGATCAGCTGGAGCAACTCGACCGTGCCGAGACCCTGCCGGGCGCCCTCGGCCGCGGGGGCGGCGGCCAGGACCGGGAAGAAGCTGCCGCGGGCGACGGCCCGCTCCAGGTCCTCGATCAGGGTCTTGGTGTCGATCTGCTCGCCGCCCAGATAGCGGTCCATGAGGGTCTCGTCCTCGCTCTCCGAGATGATCCCCTCGATGAGCCGGTTGCGGGCCTCCTCGATGTCCGGCAGCTGGTCCTCGCCGGGCTCGGACTCCTTGCGCTCCCCGGACGCGTAGTCGAACAGCTTCTTCGACAGCAGCCCGACCAGTCCCGTCACGGACGCGTGCCCGTCGGGGCTCTCGGGGCCGCGCAGCGGCAGGTACAGGGGCAGTACGGCGTCGGGATCGTCGCCGCCGAAGGCCTCCGCGCAGATCCGGGTCATCTCCTCGAAGTCCGCGCGCGCGGCCTCCAGATGCGTCACCACGATCGCGCGGGGCATGCCGACGGCCGCGCACTCCTCCCACACCATCCGGGTCGTGCCGTCGACGCCGTCCGAGGCCGAGACGACGAAGAGGGCCGCGTCCGCGGCGCGCAGACCGGCCCGCAGCTCCCCGACGAAGTCGGCGTACCCGGGGGTGTCCAGCAGGTTCACCTTGATGCCGTCCCAGGCGACCGGCACCAGGGAGAGCTGGACCGAGCGCTGCTGGCGGTGCTCGATGTCGTCGTAGTCGGAGACGGTGCCGCCGTCCTCCACGCGGCCCGCCCGGTTAACCGCCCCCGCGGTCAGTGCGAGGGCCTCCACCAGGGTCGTCTTGCCCGAGCCCGAGTGGCCGACCAGCACCACGTTCCGTACGGACGCGGGCCGGTCGGCCGCCAGAGCCCTGCCGGCGGCCCCGGGGTGGTGTGTCTGTGCCTTGTCGCCCATGATCCTGCCTCCCGTGCACGGTGAGGTCACTGTGGGCGCGGACGTGCCGCATCCGCGTGCTGGGGCGGTTGTGACGACGCCCGCGGTCATTCGAGCTTTCCACTCCCGTCACGCCGCGTCCATACGAAGGGCTACGAAGGGTGCGTACGGGACATCGATCGCGTCACGAACGCCCCGCGCACCGTGGCGTACACCGCTTCCCGGCGCGGCAGCGGGTGCCCGCCCGCCACGCGCGCGCGTGCCTGGCTACGATGGGCCAGCCGGCGGCCACCAGGGGCCGCGGCGACACCGACCGTCGGGAAGGCCATGCTGAACAAGTACGCGCGTGCATTTTTCACGCGTGTCCTCACACCGTTCGCCGCGTTTCTCATCCGCCGGGGCGTGAGCCCCGACACGGTCACACTCCTCGGCACGGCCGGTGTGGTCGCGGGCGCGCTGGTCTTCTACCCCCGGGGCGAGTTCTTCTGGGGCACGGTCGTGATCACCCTGTTCGTCTTCTCCGACCTGGTCGACGGCAACATGGCCCGTCAGCTGGGCCGTTCCAGCCGCTGGGGCGCCTTCCTGGACTCCACCCTGGACCGGGTCGCCGACGGCGCGATCTTCGGCGGGTTCGCGCTCTGGTACGCGGGCCACGGCGACGACAACATGCTGTGCGCGGTGTCGATCTTCTGCCTGGCCAGCGGACAGGTCGTGTCGTACACCAAGGCGCGCGGCGAGTCGATCGGGCTGCCGGTCGCCGTCAACGGGCTCGTCGAGCGCGCCGAGCGGCTGGTGATCTCGCTGGTCGCGGCCGGTTTCGCGGGCCTGCACAAGTTCGGCGTGCCGGGCATCCAGTGGCTGCTGCCGATCGCCCTGTGGGTCGTCGCCGTCGGCAGCCTCGTCACGCTGGTCCAGCGGGTCGTCACCGTGCGCCGCGAGTCCGCCGAGGCGGAGGCGGCGGCTCGGCCGACCGCCGGCGAGGCGGCGCAGTGAGCGGCGCCGACCGGCTCACCGACGCCCTGTACGGCGCCGGCTGGGGCACCGTCAAGAAGCTCCCCGAGCCCGTCGCGGCGCGCCTGGGCCGGACCATCGCCGACCTCGCCTGGAAACGGCGCGGCAAGGGCGTACAGCGCCTGGAGTCCAACTACGCGCGCGTGGTGCCCGGCGCGAGCCCCGAGCGGCTCGCCGAACTGTCCCGCGCGGGCATGCGGTCCTACCTGCGCTACTGGATGGAGTCCTTCCGGCTGCCGGCCTGGAGCGCCGAGCGGGTCAGGTCGGGCTTCGAGCCCAAGGACCTGCACCACCTGACCGACGGCCTGGCCGCCGGCCGGGGCGTCGTCCTCGCGCTGCCGCACCTGGCCAACTGGGACCTGGCCGGCGCCTGGGTCACCACCGCCCTTGGGACGCCGTTCACGACGGTCGCCGAACGCCTCAAGCCCGAGACGCTCTACGACCGCTTCGTCGCCTACCGCGAGGGCCTCGGCATGGAGGTCCTGCCGCACAGCGGCGGCTCCGCCTTCGGCACCCTGGCCCGCAGGCTGCGCGACGGCGGTCTGGTCTGCCTGGTCGCCGACCGCGACCTGTCCGCCTCCGGTGTCGAGGTCGACTTCTTCGGCGAGCGGGCCCGGATGCCCGCGGGCCCCGCCCTGCTCGCCCAGCAGACGGGCGCGCTGTTGCTGCCCGTCACCCTCTGGTACGACGACTCGCCTGTCATGCGGGGCCAGGTGCATCCGCCCGTCGAGGTTCCCGCGTCCGGCACGCGCACCGAGAGGACGGCCGTCATGACGCAGGCGCTGGCCGACGCCTTCGCCGGCGGGATCGCCGACCACCCCGAGGACTGGCACATGCTCCAGCGCCTGTGGCTCGCCGACCTCGACCCCTCGAAGGGACCCGCGTGAGAATCGGGATCGTCTGCCCGTACTCCTGGGACGTGCCCGGTGGCGTCCAGTTCCACATCCGCGACCTCGCCGAGTACTTCCTCCGCCTCGGCCACGAGGTGTCCGTCCTCGCCCCGGCCGACGACGACACCCCGCTGCCGCACTACGTCGTCTCCGCCGGCCGCGCCGTCCCGGTGCCGTACAACGGCTCGGTCGCCCGGCTGAACTTCGGGTTCCTGTCGGCCGCGCGGGTGCGGCGCTGGCTGCACGAGGGCAAGTTCGACGTGGTCCACATCCACGAGCCGACCTCGCCCTCGCTCGGCCTGCTGACCTGCTGGGCGGCGTCCGGCCCGATCGTGGCCACCTTCCACACCTCCAACCCGCGCTCCCGCGCGATGATCGCCGCCTACGCGATCCTCCAGGCCGCCCTGGAGAAGATCAGCGCGCGGATCGCGGTGAGCGAGTACGCCCGCCGCACCCTCGTCGAGCACCTGGGCGGGGACGCGGTGGTCATCCCCAACGGCGTCGACGTCGACTTCTTCGCCAAGGCCGACCCCGACCCGCGGTGGCAGGGCGACACCATCGGCTTCATCGGCCGCATCGACGAGCCCCGCAAGGGCCTGCCGGTGCTGATGAAGGCCCTGCCGGACATCGTGGCGGCCCGGCCGGGCACGCGGCTGCTGGTGGCGGGCCGGGGCGACGAGGAGGCGGCCGTCGAGGACCTGCCCGAGGAACTGCGCTCGCGCGTCGAGTTCCTCGGCATGATCAGCGACGAGGACAAGGCACGCCTCCTGCGCAGCGTCGACCTGTACGTCGCGCCCAACACCGGCGGCGAGAGCTTCGGCATCATCCTCGTCGAGGCGATGTCCGCGGGCGCCCCCGTCCTCGCCTCCGACCTGGACGCCTTCGTACAGGTTCTCGACCAGGGCGAGGCCGGCGAGGTCTTCGCCAACGAGAACGCGACCGCGCTGGCGGAGGCGGCCGTACGGCTGCTGGCGGACCCGGCGCGCCGGGCACTGCTGCGCGAGCGCGGCAGTGCCCACGTGCGGCGGTTCGACTGGTCCACGGTCGGCGCGGACATCCTGTCCGTCTACGAGACGGTGACGGCCGGCGCGGCGGCGGTCGCCGCGGACGAGCGGACGACGGGCCTGCGGGCCCGCTTCGGCCTGACCCGCGACGGGAGCGGCAACACCCGCGAACAGCCGACCGCTCCGGGGCTCAGGGACTGAGACGGGGCGATGCACCCGGGCTCGGTGACCGGGCAGGCGGGCGATGCTCCCGGGTTCCGGGACCGAACCAGGGGCGCGCGGAGCGGCACCGGCCTGCCGCCGACCTCGGGCTGAGGCACGCCGGTACGGGTCGGCCGACGGCGCTCGGGCTGCGGTGCGGCGGGCTGTGGGAAGTGAAGCGGGAGCGGTCGGTGCGGTAGGTGGATGGCCAGTGGCTTCCGGCTGGGGCGCGCCGGTATGGGTCGGGCTGCGGCGCTCGTGCTGCGGTGCGGCGGGCTGCGGAAGTGAAGCCCGGTCGACCGGATCGGTAGGCGGATCGCCGGTGGGTTCGTGGGGGTCGGCCGACGGGTCTTCGAACGGCGGACGCCGGGGCCGGAGGCAGCGGTGCCGGGGGTCAGCGGCGGACCGCGCCGGGTTCCGGCCCGGTGGGGCGGCCGGCAGCCCCCGGGCGCCGGGCGGGCGGACGCCCGGAGTGCGGCGGAGGAGTTCCGGAGCAGCCGATAGCCTTCCGCCGTGACCGTAACCCTCATCTGGATCCTCCTCGCGCTCGTCGCCGTCGGCGTGTACCTGAGCTGGACGGCAGGACGGCTCGACCGGCTGCACGTGCGGATGGACGCCGCCCGGGCCGCCCTCGACGCCGAGCTGCTGCGGCGGGCCTCCGTGGCGCAGGAACTGGCCACCTCGGGCGTCCTGGACCCGGCGGCCTCGATCGTGTTGTACGAGGCGGCGCACGCCGCCCGGCAGGCCGAGGAGGAGCACCGGGAGGTCGCCGAGAGCGAGCTGAGCCAGGCACTGCGCGCGGTCTTCGCGCATCCGGCGCAGGTGGAGGCCGTACGGGAGGCGCCGGGCGGCGAGGAGGCGGCCCGGGAGCTGGCCGAGGCCGTCCGCCGGGTGCCGATGGCCCGCCGCTTCCACAACGACGGCGTCGGAGCGGCGCGCAGGCTGCGGGAACACCGTAAGGTGCGCTGGTTCCGGCTGGCCGGCCACGCCCCGTTCCCGCTGGCCGTCGAGATGGACGACGAGCCGCCCGCGGCCCTGGTGGAACGGATTCCTGACCGCCCGCCGACGGCCCGGTGAACCCAAAACGATCCACCGGCTTGCCATTGGCCCTTGCTGTGGACTGGTCCGCTCGCGTTTCCTCAGCGGTGCAGAAGCCTTCTTTCCCATCAGTGAGGTCACCCGTGTCCACCATCGACAACCAGGCTCCCGAGACCGGCACCGCGCGCGTGAAGCGCGGCATGGCCGAACAGCTCAAGGGCGGCGTCATCATGGACGTCGTCACGCCGGAGCAGGCGAAGATCGCCGAGGACGCGGGCGCCGTCGCGGTCATGGCCCTGGAGCGGGTCCCCGCGGACATCCGCAAGGACGGCGGCGTGGCCCGCATGTCCGACCCGGACATGATCGAGGGCATCATCGACGCCGTCTCGATCCCGGTCATGGCCAAGTCCCGCATCGGCCACTTCGTCGAGGCCCAGGTGCTCCAGTCCCTCGGCGTCGACTACATCGACGAGTCCGAGGTGCTGACCCCGGCCGACGAGGTCAACCACTCCGACAAGTGGTCGTTCACCACCCCCTTCGTGTGCGGTGCGACCAACCTGGGCGAGGCCCTGCGCCGCATCGCCGAGGGCGCCGCGATGATCCGCTCCAAGGGCGAGGCCGGCACCGGCAACGTCGTCGAGGCCGTCCGCCACCTGCGCCAGATCAAGAACGAGATCGCCCGGCTGCGCGGCTACGACAACCACGAGCTGTACGCGGCGGCCAAGGAGCTGCGCGCCCCGTACGAGCTGGTCAAGGAGGTCGCCGAGCTGGGCAAGCTCCCGGTGGTCCTCTTCTCCGCCGGCGGTGTCGCCACCCCGGCCGACGCCGCTCTGATGCGCCAGCTCGGTGCCGAGGGCGTGTTCGTCGGCTCCGGCATCTTCAAGTCGGGCGACCCGGCCAAGCGCGCCGCCGCCATCGTGAAGGCCACCACCTTCTACGACGACCCGAAGATCATCGCGGACGCGTCCCGCAACCTGGGCGAGGCCATGGTCGGCATCAACTGCGACACCCTCCCCGAGACCGAGCGCTACGCGAACCGCGGCTGGTAAGGCACGGAACACATGAACACCCCCGTCATAGGCGTCCTGGCCCTCCAGGGCGACGTACGGGAGCACCTCATCGCCCTGGCCGCGGCGGACGCCGTGGCCAGGCCGGTGCGGCGCCCCGAGGAACTCGCCGAGGTCGACGGCCTCGTGCTGCCCGGCGGCGAGTCCACCACCATCTCCAAGCTGGCCGTCCTCTTCGGAGTGATGGAGCCGCTCCGCGCGCGCGTGCGCGCCGGCCTGCCCGTCTACGGCACCTGCGCCGGCATGATCCTGCTCGCCGACAAGATCCTCGACCCGCGCTCGGGCCAGGAGACCATCGGCGGCATCGACATGATCGTGCGCCGCAACGCCTTCGGGCGGCAGAACGAGTCGTTCGAGGCCGCGGTCGACGTACGGGGCGTCGCGGGCGATCCTGTGGAGGGCGTCTTCATCCGCGCCCCCTGGGTGGAGTCCGTGGGCGCCGGTGCCGAGGTGCTCGCCGAGCACGAGGGCCACATCGTCGCGGTGCGCCAGGGCAACGTGCTCGCCACTTCCTTCCACCCGGAGCTGACCGGCGACCACCGGGTGCACTCCCTGTTCGTCGACATGGTGCGCGCCGTTCGGACACCGGAGTCCTTGTAGGATCTCTGCCGTTCGTACAGAGATGGGTTACGCGAAGGAGACAGGCAGATGTCCGGCCACTCTAAATGGGCCACGACGAAGCACAAGAAGGCCGTGATCGACGCCAAGCGCGGCAAGCTCTTCGCGAAGCTGATCAAGAACATCGAGGTCGCCTCGCGGACGGGCGGCGGCGACCCGGACGGTAACCCGACGCTGTACGACGCCATCCAGAAGGCGAAGAAGTCGTCGGTCCCGAACAAGAACATCGACTCCGCGGTCAAGCGCGGCGCGGGTCTCGAAGCGGGCGGCGCCGACTACGAGACGATCATGTACGAGGGCTACGGTCCCAACGGGGTCGCGGTGCTCATCGAGTGCCTCACCGACAACCGCAACCGCGCCGCCTCCGAGGTCCGCGTCGCCATGACCCGCAACGGCGGCTCCATGGCGGACCCGGGTTCGGTGTCGTACCTGTTCAACCGCAAGGGCGTGGTGATCGTCCCCAAGGGTGAGCTGTCCGAGGACGACGTGCTCGGCGCGGTGCTCGACGCCGGCGCCGAGGAGGTCAACGACCTCGGCGACACCTTCGAGGTCATCAGCGAGGCCACCGACATGGTCGCGGTCCGCACCGCCCTCCAGGACGCCGGCATCGACTACGACTCCGCCGAGGCCAACTTCGTCCCCACCATGCAGATCGAGCTGGACGAGGACGGCGCGCGGAAGATCTTCAAGCTGATCGACGCGCTGGAGGACAGCGACGACGTGCAGAACGTCTTCGCCAACTTCGACGTGAGCGACGAGATCATGGAGAAGGTCGACGCGTAACGCGCACGGCTGATCACGGGCCGACGGGTAACCCCCGTCGGCCCGTCGCGTTGCCGGGCGCCGGCTGCCCGGGCGGTGGGTGCGGGGCGTTGTCGGTGGCACCCGATAGCCTGCACGAACAGGCCGTCGAAGGGAGGGGGCGCGGTGCGCGTACTGGGGGTGGACCCCGGGTTGACCCGGTGTGGTGTCGGTGTCGTGGAGGGGGTAGCGGGCCGCCCGCTCACGATGCTCGGCGTCGGCGTCGTACGGACACCCGCGGACGCCGACCTCAGCCACCGGCTGCTCGGTGTCGAGCAGGGCATCGAGCAGTGGCTGGACGAGCACCGGCCCGAGTTCGTCGCCGTGGAGCGCGTCTTCAGCCAGCACAACGTGCGCACGGTCATGGGCACCGCCCAGGCCAGCGCCGTCGCCATGCTGTGCGCCGCCCGGCGCGGCATCCCCGTCGCCCTGCACACCCCCAGCGAGGTCAAGGCCGCCGTCACCGGCAGCGGTCGCGCCGACAAGGCGCAGGTGGGCGCCATGGTCACCCGGCTGCTGCGGCTGTCGGCGCCGCCCAGGCCCGCCGACGCCGCCGACGCCCTCGCGCTCGCCATCTGCCACATCTGGCGCGCCCCCGCGCAGAACCGGCTCCAGCAGGCCGTCGCCCTGCACACCGCCCACGCAACGAAAGGCCGTACGGCATGATCGCCTTCGTCAGCGGCACGGTCGCCGCACTCGCCCCCGACGCAGCGGTCGTCGAGGTCGGGGGCGTCGGCATGGCCGTCCAGTGCACGCCGAACACCCTCTCGACCCTCCGGACCGGCCAGCCGGCCAGACTGCACACCTCCCTCGTCGTCCGCGAGGACTCCCTCACCCTCTACGGCTTCGCCGACGACGACGAACGCCAGACCTTCGAGCTGCTCCAGACCGCGAGCGGGGTCGGCCCCCGTCTCGCTCAGGCGATGCTCGCCGTGCACACCCCGGACGCCCTGCGCCGCGCGGTCGCAGGCGGCGACGAGAAGGCCCTCACGGCCGTCCCCGGCATCGGCAGGAAGGGTGCCCAGAAGCTGCTGCTGGAGCTCAAGGACCGGCTCGGCGCGCCGGTCGGCGCCCCCGCCGTCGGCGCGCCCGCCGGCCAGGGCTGGCGGGACCAGCTGCACGCGGCCCTGCTCGGCCTCGGCTACGCCACCCGCGAGGCCGACGAGGCGGTCGCCGCCGTCGCCCCGCAGGCCGAGGCCGCCGAGGGCACCCCCGAGGTGGGCCGGCTGTTGAAGGCCGCCCTCCAGACGCTGAACCGAGCCCGCTGACCGAGACCGTCGTAAGGCACACACATGAACTGGGACGATCCGACCGGCACCCCCGCCCCCGACCGGCTGGTGGGCCCGGCCGCCGACGGGGAGGACCAGGCCGTCGAGGCCGCCCTGCGCCCCAAGGACCTCGGTGAGTTCATCGGCCAGGAGAAGGTCCGCGAACAGCTCGACCTGGTGCTGCGCGCCGCACGCGCGCGCGGCGCCACCGCCGACCACGTCCTGCTCTCCGGCGCGCCCGGCCTGGGCAAGACCACCCTGTCGATGATCATCGCGGCCGAGATGGGCGCCCCCATCCGCATCACCTCGGGCCCCGCCATCCAGCACGCCGGCGACCTCGCCGCGATCCTGTCCTCGCTCCAGGAGGGCGAGGTGCTCTTCCTCGACGAGATCCACCGCATGTCCCGGCCCGCCGAGGAGATGCTGTACATGGCCATGGAGGACTTCCGCGTCGACGTCATCGTCGGCAAGGGCCCCGGCGCCACCGCGATCCCGCTGGAACTCCCCCCCTTCACCCTGGTCGGCGCCACCACACGCGCGGGCCTGCTGCCGCCCCCGCTGCGCGACCGCTTCGGCTTCACCGCGCACATGGAGTTCTACGAGCCGCACGAACTGGAGCGGGTCGTGCACCGCTCGGCGCACCTGCTGGATGTCGAGATCGACCCGGCCGGCGCCGCGGAGATCGCCGGCCGCTCCCGCGGTACGCCCCGCATCGCCAACCGCCTGCTGCGCCGCGTCCGCGACTACGCGCAGGTCAAGGCCGACGGCGTCGTCACCCGTGACATCGCCGCCGCCGCCCTCGCGGTGTACGAGGTCGACGCGCGCGGCCTGGACCGGCTCGACCGCGCCGTCCTGCAAGCTCTGCTGAAGCTGTTCGGCGGCGGCCCGGTCGGCCTGTCGACCCTCGCGGTCGCGGTGGGGGAGGAGCGGGAGACGGTGGAGGAGGTCGCCGAACCGTTCCTGGTCCGGGAGGGCCTGCTCGCCCGGACCCCGCGCGGCCGGGTCGCCACCCCCGCCGCCTGGGCCCATCTCGGCCTGACCCCGCCCCGCTCGGCTCCCGGCGGCGCCGCGGGAGGCGCACAGCAGGACCTGTTCGGGGCGTGACGGCGGCCTGATGCCCGCCCGGGGGCGGCCGGGCGACCTCCCGACGACCACGTGATGCCGTGGTGACGGCGGGGACATTGGCCTCAGCAGGAACCCTGGTGCCATGCTGAGCGTTGTTCCATGCGCGCGGACTCGCTTAGACTCCGCCGATGCCGCCCTTGCGGGTGGCGCCGACCACACCCCCATCCCAATGGCCGCTGTCCGTCGCGGTCGCGCGAAGGAAATCCCGTCCCGTGAATACCTTGACCCTTCTCCCCTTCATCGTGCTCATCGCGGCCATGTTCCTGATGACGCGCTCGGCCAAGAAGAAGCAGCAGCAGGCCGCCCAGATGCGGAACGAGATGCAGCCCGGCTCCGGTGTCCGCACGATCGGGGGGATCTACGCGACGGTCAAGGAGGTCAACGAGGAGACGGTCCTCCTCGACGCCGGTCCCGGCGTGGACCTGCTGTTCGCGAAGAACTCCATCGGTGCCGTCCTCTCCGACGACGAGTACAACCGCATCGTCCACGGCGCCGAGCACGACCTGAAGTCCGACGCCGCCGTCGTCCCGGACGACGCGTCCTCCCTCACCGAGACCGACGAGACCGACGGGCCCGCCGCTGCCGCCGCCTCCGACGACAAGATCGACCTCGGTAAGAAGGACGCCGCCGAGCGCGGGGACGACGCGATCCGGGCCGCCGAGGACAAGGCCCAGGCTGCCGAGGCCAGGACGGACGACGAGCCGAAGAAGACCGACGGCGACTCCGGCACGAAGTAGTCACGCCCCGGGACGCGCGGCGGGGGCACCACCAGCCCCGCCCCGCGCACCCCGGGCGCGGCTGTCTCGCACGGGAGCCCGACACCATGTCATGGCCGACCGCGCCGACCGGGCGCGGGGCGGCCCGAGAGGGAGTACGAGAAGGTGGCAGCACCTAAGAGGGGCCGGAGCGCGAGCGCCCAGAGCAAGCCAGGGCGCTCGCTGGCCCTCATCCTGATCGCCATCGTGGCGCTCACCGGAGGGATGTTCGCCTCCGGGCACACCACTCCGCGTCTCGGTATCGACCTCGCCGGTGGTACGAGCATCACGCTCAAGGCGAAGGCCGACCAGGGGTCCGCGATCAACAAGGCCAACATGGACACCGCGGTCGACATCATGAACCGCCGTGTCAACGGCCTCGGCGTCTCCGAGGCGGAGGTGCAGACCCAGGGGACCGACAACATCATCGTCAACATCCCCAAGGGCACCAACTCCGCGGAGGCCCAGCAGCAGGTCGGCACCACCGCCAAGCTGTACTTCCGCCCGGTCCTGGCCAGCGAGCCCAGCGGCGCCCCCGCGCAGAGCCCCTCGCCGAGCGCCTCCTCCAGCGGCGGCTCCTCGCCCAAGCCGGGCGCGAGCCCCTCGGGCAGCGCCTCCCCGCAGCAGGCGACGTCCGGCTCCGCGTCCCCCACGGGCACCGCGACCTCCCAGGGCCGCGCCGTCACCGACGCGCTCAAGGCCGGCTCCACCCCCTCGCCGAGCGGCTCCGCCTCCGGCAGCGCCAAGCCGTCGGCCACCCCCTCGGCCCCGTCGAGCGGCAAGCCCTCCGGCGACACCGCCGCCCTCCAGGCCCGCTACGCGGCCCTGAACTGCGCCAAGCCCGCCGACCGCGCCAACGCCGGCAAGAACGCCAAGCCCGGCCAGCCCACCGTGGCCTGCGGCGAGAACGACGGCGCGTGGTTCAAGTACCTGCTCGGCCCGGCCGCCGTGGACGGCACCGAGGTGAAGAAGGCACAGGCCGTCTTCGACACCCAGGGCGCCTCCGGCTGGCAGGTCCAGATGACCTTCACCTCCGGCGGAGGCAAGAAGTTCGCGGACATCACCGGCGAGCTGGCCAAGAACCAGACCCCGCAGAACGAGTTCGGCATCGTCCTGGACGGCCAGGTCGTTTCCAGCCCGTTCGTGCACGAGGCCATCACCGGTGGCAGCGCCTACATCTCTGGAAGGTTCACCCAGACCGAGGCCCAGAACCTCGCCAACATGCTGTCGTACGGCGCTCTCCCGCTCTCCTTCCGCGAGGAGTCCGTCACCACCGTCACCGCCGCGCTCGGCGGTGAGCAGCTGCGCGCCGGCCTGCTCGCCGGCGCCATCGGTCTCGCGCTGGTCGTGATCTACCTGGTGGTGTACTACCGCGGCCTGTCCCTCGTGGCCATGGCCTCCCTGGTGGTCTCCGCGATCCTCACCTACCTGATCATGACGCTGCTCGGCCCGGCCATCGGATTCGCGCTGAACCTGCCCGCAGTGTGTGGTGCCATCGTCGCGATCGGTATCACCGCGGACTCGTTCATCGTGTACTTCGAACGCATCCGTGACGAGATCCGCGAGGGCCGCTCGCTGCGCCCCGCCGTGGAGCGGGCCTGGCCGCGCGCCCGGCGCACCATCCTGGTCTCGGACTTCGTGTCGTTCCTCGCCGCCGCGGTGCTGTTCATCGTCACCGTCGGCAAGGTGCAGGGCTTCGCCTTCACCCTGGGCCTGACCACCCTGCTCGACGTGGTCGTCGTCTTCCTCTTCACCAAGCCGCTCATGACGCTGCTCGCCCGCCGCAAGTTCTTCGCGGACGGCCACAAGTGGTCCGGGCTCGACCCGAAGGGCCTGGGCGCCAAGCCGCCGCTGCGCCGTACCCGCCGTTCCGCCGGTCCCGCCGGCCCTGTCGACCCGAAGGAGGCATGAGCGATGTCGAAACTCGGCAACCTCGGCGCTCGACTGCACCGCGGCGAGATCAGCTACGACTTCGTCGGCAAGCGCAAGATCTGGTACGGCGTCTCGATCCTCATCACCATCACGGCCATCGTCGGCCTGGCGGTGCGCGGCCTGAACATGGGCATCGAATTCCAGGGCGGCGCGGTCTTCACCACGCCGACCAAGATGAGCACCTCGGTGGCCCAGGCCGAGACGTACGCCAAGGACGCCGCCGGCCACGAGGCGATCGTGCAGAAGCTCGGCAACGGCAGCCTGCGCATCCAGATCGCCGGCATCGAGACCGACCAGTCCGACCGGATCAAGAAGGACCTGGCGAAGGACCTGAACCTCGACCCCGAGAAGCTCGCCGCCGACCTGGTCGGCCCGAGCTGGGGCGAGCAGATCGCCAACAAGGCCTGGGAGGGCCTGGCGATCTTCATGGTCCTCGTGGTGATCTACCTGGCGATCGCCTTCGAGTGGCGCATGGCCATCGCGGCGCTGGTCGCGCTGATCCACGACATCACCATCACGACCGGTATCTACGCCCTGGTCGGCTTCGAGGTCACGCCCGGCACCGTCATCGGCCTGCTGACCATCCTCGGTTACTCGCTCTACGACACGGTCGTCGTCTTCGACAGTCTCAAGGAGCAGACCAAGGACATCACCAAGCAGACCCGCTGGACCTACAGCGACATCGCCAACCGGTCGATCAACGGCACCCTGGTCCGCTCCATCAACACCACGGTCGTCGCCCTGCTGCCGGTCGCCGGTCTGCTCTTCATCGGCGGCGGCTTCCTCGGCGCGGGCACGCTCAACGACATCTCGCTGTCGCTGTTCGTCGGTCTCGCGGCCGGTGCCTACTCCTCGATCTTCATCGCCACCCCGCTCGTCGCCGACCTCAAGGAGCGCGAGCCGGCGATGAAGGCCCTCACCAAGCGGGTCCTGGCCAAGCGCGCCCAGGCCGCGGCCGGCGGGGACTCCGCGGAGACGCCCGCCGGTCCGGGCGACGACGCCGATGACGCCGCCCCGGCCGTGGTGGGTCCGCGCAACCAGCCCGCGTCGCGCGGCCGGGGCCGCGGCCGGACCTCGGGGAAGCGCCCATGACCGAGCTCGCGGACATCTCGACGCTGCTGCTCAGCCGCATCCGTGACGTCGCCGACTACCCGGAGCCGGGCGTGATGTTCAAGGACATCACCCCGCTGCTGGCCGACCCGACGGCCTTCGCGGCGCTCACCGACGCCCTCGCCGGGATCGCCGCCGCCACCGGTGCGACCAAGGTCATCGGCCTGGAGGCCCGTGGCTTCATCCTGGGCGCCCCGGTCGCCGTCCGCGCGGGACTGGGCTTCATCCCCGTCCGCAAGGCCGGCAAGCTGCCGGGAGCCACCCTGCGCCAGGCCTACGACCTGGAGTACGGCTCGGCCGAGATCGAGGTGCACGCCGAGGACCTGGCCTCGGGGGACCGCGTCCTGATCGTGGACGACGTCCTGGCCACCGGCGGCACCGCCGAGGCCGCGGTCCAGCTCGTCCACCGGGCCGGCGCCGAGGTCTGCGGGGTCGCCGTGCTGATGGAGCTGGGCTTCCTCGACGGCCGCGCCCGCCTGGAGCCGGCTCTGGGCGGCGCGCCGGTGGAGGCGCTCCTCAGGATCTGACCGGTCCGCACACCGAACGGCCGTCCCGGTGACACCGGGGCGGCCGTCGCCGTACCGGGCCCGGCACCGCACCGACGCGGACCGCCCGGGGCGGCCGTGGAATCCTCCGTGGGCTCCGTCCGTCGCACGGGTGGACGGTCCTCACAGCGGCCTGGAGGCGATGACCGGGCGCAGGATGGCTACCATGGGATGTCCGGAGCCTGACCGGGGGACCCGGATCGCGCACGAGGAGCCCTCTTGCCAGACGAGGCCCAGCCACTGACCGCCGCCAAGCCCGAGCCCGCCTCGGCACCCGCAGCGAAGCCCGCGCCGAACGCGTCCCAGGTGAAGAACGACACCCGCGGACCGGTCGAGCACGCCCAGTCCGCCCCCGTCGAGAAGAGCGCCGAGGCCTCGCGTCCCAAGCCCGCCCCCGCGGAGCGCCCCGCGCAGCCGCCGGTCGTGCGCCAGCCCCCCACCCCCTCGGCCCGCACCGGCTCCTCCAACCGCGTCCGGGCCCGCCTCGCCCGCCTCGGCGTCCAGCGCGCGAACCCGTACAACCCGGTCCTGGAGCCGCTGCTGCGGATAGTGCGCAGCAACGACCCCAAGACCGAGAACTCCACGCTGCGCCAGATCGAGAGCGCCTACCAGGTCGCCGAGCGCTGGCACCGCGGCCAGAAGCGCAAGAGCGGCGACCCGTACATCACGCACCCGCTCGCCGTCACCACCATCCTGGCCGAGCTGGGCATGGACCCGGCCACGCTGATGGCCGGCCTGCTGCACGACACCGTCGAGGACACCGAGTACGGCCTCGACCAGCTGCGCCGCGACTTCGGCGACACCGTCGCCCTGCTCGTCGACGGCGTCACCAAGCTGGACAAGGTCAAGTTCGGCGAGGCCGCGCAGGCCGAGACCGTGCGCAAGATGGTCGTCGCCATGGCCAAGGACCCCCGCGTCCTGGTCATCAAGCTCGCCGACCGCCTGCACAACATGCGCACCATGCGCTATCTCAAGCGTGAGAAGCAGGAGAAGAAGGCGCGCGAGACGCTGGAGATCTACGCGCCGCTCGCCCACCGCCTCGGCATGAACACCATCAAGTGGGAGCTGGAGGACCTCGCGTTCGCGATCCTCTACCCCAAGATGTACGACGAGATCGTACGGCTGGTGGCCGAGCGCGCGCCGAAGCGTGACGAGTACCTGGCCATAGTGACCGACGAGGTCCAGGCCGACCTGCGGGCCGCCCGCATCAAGGCGACCGTCACCGGCCGCCCGAAGCACTACTACAGCGTCTACCAGAAGATGATCGTGCGGGGCCGCGACTTCGCCGAGATCTACGACCTGGTGGGCATCCGCGTCCTCGTCGACACGGTCCGCGACTGCTACGCCGCCCTCGGCACCGTCCACGCGCGATGGAACCCGGTCCCCGGCCGGTTCAAGGACTACATCGCGATGCCCAAGTTCAACATGTACCAGTCGCTGCACACGACGGTCATCGGGCCCAACGGCAAGCCGGTCGAACTCCAGATCCGCACGTTCGACATGCACCGCCGCGCCGAGTACGGCATCGCCGCGCACTGGAAGTACAAGCAGGAGGCCGTCGCCGGGGCCTCCAAGGTCCGCACCGACGTGCCGAAGGCCTCCGGCAAGGACAAGGACGCCATCAACGACATGGCGTGGCTGCGGCAGCTGCTGGACTGGCAGAAGGAGACCGAGGACCCCAGCGAGTTCCTGGAGTCCCTGCGCTTCGACCTGTCCCGCAACGAGGTCTTCGTCTTCACGCCCAAGGGCGACGTCATAGCGCTGCCGGCCGGGTCCACCCCGGTGGACTTCGCGTTCGCGGTCCACACCGAGGTCGGCTACCGCACCATAGGAGCGCGGGTCAACGGCCGCCTCGTACCGCTCGAATCCACCCTGGACAACGGCGACCTGGTGGAGGTCTTCACCTCCAAGGCGACCGGCGCCGGCCCGTCCCGCGACTGGCTCGGCTTCGTCAAGTCGCCGCGGGCACGCAACAAGATCCGCGCCTGGTTCTCCAAGGAACGCCGCGACGAGGCGATCGAGCACGGCAAGGACGCCATCGTGCGGGCCATGCGCAAGCAGAACCTGCCGATCCAGCGGATCCTCACCGGCGACTCCCTCGTCACGCTCGCCCACGAGATGCGGTACTCGGACATCTCCGCCCTGTACGCGGCGATCGGCGAGGGCCATGTCTCCGCGCAGAACATCGTCCAGAAACTGGTGCAGGCCCTGGGCGGCGAGGAGGCCGCCACCGAGGAGATCGACGAGTCGGTCCCGCCGGCCCGCGGACGCAGCCGCAAACGCCGCTCCAGCGCCGACCCGGGCGTCGTCGTCAAGGGCGTCGACGACGTGTGGGTCAAGCTGGCCCGCTGCTGCACACCGGTCCCCGGCGACCCGATCATCGGCTTCGTCACGCGCGGCAGCGGCGTCTCGGTGCACCGCAGCGACTGCGTCAACGTCGACTCGCTCTCCCGTGAGCCGGAACGCATCCTCGACGTCGAGTGGGCACCCACCCAGTCCTCGGTCTTCCTGGTCGCCATCCAGGTCGAGGCGCTGGACCGCTCGCGCCTGCTGTCGGACGTCACCCGAGTCCTGTCCGACCAGCACGTCAACATCCTCTCCGCGGCCGTGCAGACCTCCCGCGACCGGGTCGCCACCTCCCGGTTCACCTTCGAGATGGGCGACCCCAAGCACCTCGGTCACGTCCTGAAGGCCGTCCGCGGCGTGGAGGGCGTGTACGACGTGTACCGCGTGACCTCGGGACGCAGCCGGTCCTAGCCGGGCACGCGAAAGGGCCCCGTACGCGTGTACGGGGCCCTTTCGCGCAAGCGGCGGGCGATCAGCCGCCGAACTCCTGCAAGCCCTTCAGGGCCTGCTCCAGGAGCGCCTGGCGGCCTTCCAGCTCACGCTGGAGCTTGTCGGCCCTGGCGTTGTTGCCCTGGGCGCGCGCCTGCTCGATCTGCTTGCCCAGCTTGTCCACGGCGGCCTGGAGCTGACCCGTCAGACCCTCGGCACGCGCGCGTGCCTCCGGGTTCGTCCGGCGCCACTCGGCCTCCTCGGCCTCCTGGATCGCCCGCTCGACGGCGTGCATCCGGCCCTCGACCTTCGGCCGCGCGTCCCGCGGGACGTGGCCGATGGCCTCCCAGCGTTCGTTGACCGAGCGGAAGGCGGCCCGAGTGGCCTTCAGGTCCTGGATCGGCAGGAGCTTCTCGGCCTCCTCGGCCAGCTCCTCCTTCAGCTTCAGGTTCTCCGACTGCTCCGCGTCGCGCTCGGCGAACACCGAGCTGCGGGCGGCGAAGAAGACGTCCTGGGCGCCGCGGAAGCGGTTCCACAGGTCGTCCTCGTGCTCGCGCTGGGCACGGCCCGCGGCCTTCCACTCCGCCATCAGCTCGCGGTAGCGGGCCGCCGTCGGACCCCAGTCCGCCGAACCCGACAGGGCCTCCGCCTCGGCGACCAGCCGCTCCTTGACGCGCCGGGCGTCCTCGCGCTGCGCGTCCAGCTGCGCGAAGTGCGCCTTGCGCCGCTTGGAGAACGCCGACCGGGCGTGGGAGAAGCGGTGCCACAGTTCGTCGTCGGACTTGCGGTCCAGCCGCGGCAGGCCCTTCCAGGTGTCCACCAGCGCCCGCAGCCGCTCACCGGCGGCCCGCCACTGGTCGGACTGCGCCAGCTCCTCCGCCTCGGTGACCAGCGCCTCCTTGGCGTGGCGGGCCTCGTCGGACTGCTTGGCGCGCTGCGCCTTGCGCTCCTCGCGGCGTGCCTCGACGGTCTCCACCAGCTTGTCCAGCCGCGTGCGCAGGGCGTCCAGGTCACCGACCGCGTGGTGCGCGTCCACCTGCTCGCGCAGGTGGCCGATCGCGGTCTGGGCGTCCTTCGACGACAGGTCGGTGGTCCGCACCCGCTTCTCGAGGAGGCCGATCTCGACAACCAGGCCTTCGTACTTGCGCTCGAAGTAGGCAAGCGCCTCCTCGGGGGAGCCGGCCGCCCAGGAGCCGACGACCTGCTCGCCGTCGGCCGTACGCACGTACACGGTCCCCGTCTCGTCGACGCGTCCCCACGGGTCGCTGCTCACAGCGCCTCCTCCACATGATGCCTGCGGGGGGCCTCAGCGCCCCCGGGCATCGTCCACAGTTTCGTCACGGCCAACATAGGCGACCGGCGGGCGGCCTGTCCGCATCCAGCGCGACCGAAATTCCGCAGTCGGCCGTCCCGCGCCACCCCGGCCGTCAGGACTTCGTCACCGTCGCCTTGTTGATCACCACGGTGGCGTTCGGGGCGGTGTTCTGGGTGCTCGGGTCGGCCGGCTGGGCGCCCGCCGCGGCGATCTTGTGCAGCACCTTCATGCCCGACGCGGTGATCGTGCCGAACGGCGTGTAGCTGGGCGGCAGGGGGCTGTCCTTGTAGACGAGGAAGAACTGGCTGCCGCCGGTGTGCTTCTGTCCGGTGTTGGCCATCGCGACCGTGCCCGCCGGGTAGGTGTTGCCCTTGAGGACCTTGTCCTTCAGGTTCTCGTCCGGGAGGGTGTAGCCCGGCCCGCCCATCCCCGTGCCCTGGGGGTCGCCGCACTGGAGGACGAAGATCTGCGCGGTGGTGAGCCGGTGGCACTTGGTGTGGTCGAAGTAGCCCTTGCCCGCCAGGAAGCCGAACGAGTTAACCGTGTGCGGGGCCGCCGCAGTCTTCAGCGCGATGCCGATGTCACCGCACGTCGTCGCGAGCTTCATCGTGTACTTCGCCGACGTGTCGATCGTCATCGCCGGCTCCTTCTTCCAGCTGAGCTTCTTCGCCGAGCCGGCCGCCGGCTCGGCGCACGGGTCGGGCGCCTTGCTGGTGGGCGTCGCGCTCGGCGTGGTGCCGGCGCTCGCGTTCTCCTTCTTGCCGTCGTCCTTCAGGACCCCGGTCGTGTACAGCGCGACACTGCCGATCACGACCACGCCCAGGACCGACGCGATCACGGAGTTGCGCAGACGGGCCTTGCGCCGCGCCTGGGTGCGCCGCTGCTGCTGCCGCAAGAACTTCTCCCGGGCGAGCTGACGCCGCCGCTGCTCCTGGCTGACCACCGGGTTATCTCCTCATGCGTGTCGTGGCGGGCGGTACGCGTGCGTCCTCGTGAGCCGACCGCAGTGTGTAGCCCCGTACCGTATATGGGTTCGCTGAGGAAACGGCAGCGCCGGTAGGCTTCTGACCGCAGCTGAAGCAGCCCGTGACCGACACAACGAAGGACGACCGTGCTCATTGCCGGGTTCCCCGCCGGGGCCTGGGGGACGAACTGTTATCTCGTCGCCCCCGCCGCCGGTGCGGAGTGCGTGATCATCGACCCCGGCCACCAGGCCGCCGAAGGCGTCGCGGAAGCGCTGCGCAAGCATCGGCTCAAGCCCGTCGCCGTCGTCCTCACCCACGGCCACATCGACCACGTGGCCTCGGTCGTCCCCGTCTGCGGGGCGCACGACGTACCGGCCTGGATCCACCCCGAGGACCGGTACATGATGAGTGACCCCGAGAAGGCGCTCGGCCGCTCCATCGGCATGCCGCTGATGGGCGAGCTGACCGTGGGGGAGCCGGACGACGTCAGGGAGCTGAGCGACGGCGCCACCCTCGAACTGGCGGGGCTGGAGTTCTCCGTCGCGCACGCGCCCGGCCATACCAAGGGGTCGGTGACCTTCCGGATGCCCGAGAGCGCCGACATCCCGTCGGTGTTCTTCTCCGGGGATCTGCTGTTCGCCGGCTCCATCGGACGCACCGACCTGCCGGGCGGATCCATGACGGACATGGTCGAGTCGCTGGCCCGCGTGTGCCTGCCGCTCGACGACTCCACCGTGGTGCTGTCCGGACACGGCCCCCAGACGACCATCGGCCAGGAGCGCGCCACCAACCCCCATCTGCGGCAGGTGGCGGCCGGCCAGGGAGCCTCCCCGGCTCCCCGACGAGGAATGTGACGAGAGACCTTCGGTGAGCACCTTCAAGGCCCCCAGGGGCACCTACGACCTGATCCCGCCCGACTCGGCCCGGTACCTGGCGGTCCGCGAGGCGATCGCCGCTCCGCTGCGCACCGCCGGGTACGGCTACATCGAGACGCCCGGCTTCGAGAACGTCGAGCTGTTCGCGCGCGGTGTCGGCGAGTCCACGGACATCGTGACCAAGGAGATGTACGCCTTCGAGACCAAGGGCGGCGACCGGCTCGCCCTGCGCCCGGAGGGCACCGCCTCGGTGCTGCGCGCGGCCCTGGAGGCCGGCCTGCACAAGGCGGGCAACCTCCCGGTCAAGCTCTGGTACTCCGGCTCCTACTACCGCTACGAGCGCCCCCAGAAGGGCAGGTACCGTCACTTCTCCCAGGTGGGCGCCGAGGCGCTCGGCGCGGAGGACCCGGCCGTCGACGCCGAGCTGATCATCCTGGCCGACCAGGCGTACCGCTCACTGGGCCTGCGCGACTTCCGCATCCTGCTGAACAGCCTGGGCGACAAGGAGTGCCGCCCGGTCTACCGGACCGCGTTGCAGGAGTTCCTGTACGGCCTGGACCTGGACGAGGACACGCGCCGCCGCATCGAGATCAACCCGCTGCGGGTCCTCGACGACAAGCGCGAGTCGGTCCAGAAGCAGCTGACGGGCGCCCCGCTGCTGCGTGACTTCCTGTGCGACGCGTGCAAGGCGTACCACGAGGAGGTCCGCGAGCTGATCACCGCCGCGGGCGTCTCCTTCCAGGACGACCCGAGGCTGGTGCGCGGCCTGGACTACTACACGCGCACCACCTTCGAGTTCGTGCACGACGGGCTCGGCTCGCAGTCCGCGGTGGGCGGCGGCGGCCGGTACGACGGCCTGTCCGAGATGATCGGCGGCCCCGCGCTGCCGTCCGTCGGCTGGGCCCTGGGCGTGGACCGCACGGTCCTCGCGCTGGAGGCCGAGGGAGTGCGGCTGGACCTGCCCTCCGCGACCAGCGTCTTCGCGGTCCCGCTCGGCGAGGAGGCCCGCCGGGTGCTGTTCGCCAAGGTCACCGAGTTGCGCAAGGTAGGCATCGCGGCGGACTTCGCGTACGGCGGCAAGGGCCTGAAGGGCGCCATGAAGAACGCCAACCGCTCGGGCGCCCGCTACGCCATCGTCGCCGGCGAGCGTGACCTCGCCGAGGGAGTCGTCCAGCTCAAGGACATGGAGTCGGGCGAGCAGACGGCGATCGGCGTCAACGAGATCGTGGCCGAACTGGAGTCCAGGCTCGGCTAGCCGCACCCGCGCGCGTGGGCGCCGGACGCTTCCCGCGGGGGCGTCCGGCGCCCTTTGTCGTACCAACATGCTTATCCGGAGCGAACGGTGCGCACCCGTGCGCGTGCGGCACAATGGCCCCTGCCCGAAGCAGGTCCCGACTCTCAAGTGACGGAATCGGCGTGATGAGCAAGACGACAGTCAACGACGTCTCCACGGCTCCCGGTCCCGGGCGCGCCGCCGACGCCCCGCGTACCGAAGGCGCCGGCCGCGCCCTCGCCCTGCTGCTGGTGATCACCGGCGCGGCCGGACTGCTGGCCGCCTGGGTCATCACGATCGACAAGTTCAAGCTCCTGGAAGCCAAGGTCGAGGGGAAGACCTTCACCCCCGGATGCAGCCTGAACCCGGTCGTCTCCTGCGGCAGCGTGATGGAGAGCAAGCAGGCCGCCGTGTTCGGCTTCCCCAACCCGATGCTCGGCCTGGTCTGCTACGGCATCGTCGTCTGCGTCGGCGTGACCCTGCTGGCCCGCGCCCGCTTCCCGCGCTGGTACTGGCTGACCTTCAACGCCGGCACCCTCTTCGGCGTCGCCTTCTGCACCTGGCTCCAGTTCCAGTCCCTGTACCGGATCAACGCCCTGTGCCTGTGGTGCTCGCTGGCCTGGGTCGCCACGATCGTCATGTTCTGGTACGTCACCTCGTTCAACGTCCGCAACGGCTTCCTGCCGGCCCCCCGCCCGCTGAGGTCCTTCTTCGGCGAGTTCACCTGGGTGCTGCCGGTCCTGCACGTCGGCATCATCGGCATGCTCGTGCTGACCCGCTGGTGGGACTTCTGGACCGGCTGACGGCGGTTCCCGCGTTGTCAGTGCCGTGTTCTAGGGTTTTGACGTGGAACCCGACCTTTTCACCGCTGCGGCGGAAGAACGCCAGGAGAAGGACCCGGCAGGCAGCCCCCTGGCCGTGCGCATGCGCCCGCGCACGCTGGACGAGGTCGTGGGCCAGCAGCATCTGCTGAAACCCGGCTCGCCGCTGCGCCGGCTGGTGGGCGAGGGCTCCGGCGGCCCCGCCGGGCCCTCCTCGGTGGTCCTGTGGGGTCCGCCCGGCACCGGCAAGACGACCCTCGCCTACGTCGTGTCGAAGGCGACCGACAAGCGGTTCGTGGAGCTGTCCGCGATCACCGCGGGCGTCAAGGAGGTCCGCGCGGTCATCGACGGCGCCCGCCGCGCCGTCGGCGGCTTCGGCAAGGAGACCGTCCTCTTCCTCGACGAGATCCACCGCTTCAGCAAGGCCCAGCAGGACTCCCTCCTGCCGGCCGTGGAGAACCGCTGGGTGACCCTGATCGCGGCCACGACGGAGAACCCGTACTTCTCGGTGATCTCCCCGCTGCTCTCCCGCTCCCTGCTCCTGACCCTGGAACCGCTCACCGACGACGACGTCCGCGGGCTGCTCCGCCGGGCCCTCGCCGACGAGCGCGGCCTGAAGGACGCCGTCGCCCTGCCCGCGGACACCGAGGAGCACCTGCTGCGGATCGCCGGCGGGGACGCCCGCCGCGCCCTGACCGCCCTGGAGGCCGCCGCCGGGGCCGCCCTGGCCCAGGGCGAGAGCGAGATCAGCCTGCGGACGCTGGAGCAGACCGTCGACCGCGCAGCGGTGAAGTACGACCGCGACGGCGACCAGCACTACGACGTCGCCAGCGCCCTCATCAAGTCCATCCGCGGCTCCGACGTCGACGCGGCCCTGCACTACCTGGCCCGCATGATCGAGGCCGGCGAGGACCCCCGGTTCATCGCCCGCCGGCTGATGATCTCCGCCAGCGAGGACATCGGCCTCGCCGACCCGAACGCGCTGCCCATCGCCGTCGCCGCCGCCCAGGCCGTCGCCATGATCGGCTTCCCCGAGGCCGCGCTCACCCTCAGCCACGCCACGATCGCCCTGGCCCTCGCCCCCAAGTCCAACAGCGCGACCACCGCGATCGGCGCCGCGCGGGAGGACGTACGCAAGGGTCTGGCCGGGCCCGTCCCGCCGCACCTGCGCGACGGGCACTACAAGGGCGCCGCCGACCTCGGTCACGCGCAGGGGTATGTGTACCCGCACGACCTGCCCGAGGGCATCGCCCGGCAGCAGTACGCCCCGGACGCCCTCCGGGACCGCGCGTACTACACGCCGACCCGGCACGGCGCCGAGGCCCGGTACGCGGACGCGGTCGAGTGGACCCGCGAACACCTCGGTCGCAAGCGGTCCTGACCACCCTGTAGACTGCTCCGAAGTGCTGACTCCCGTGCCGTCAGAGCGGGAGAGCCAGCCGGAGCTCCGGTCCCTCGCGGACCGGCTCCAGGAGCGTCGCGCACCGTCGAACGGTGTCGCGGGCAGCCCACCACCACCCGCGGTTACGGGACGGTCGGTGGGCCACTCGCGTGCTGCACGTATGTGCCCAGACCAGGGAAGCGGCTGCCCGGCAGGTCCCCTGCGGACCCGACGGGTTCTCCCGGCTGCGGATGCGACCTCCCTAAACGCTGACAAGCCGGAATTTCACGAAAAGAGACACAGACAGTGGCGAACCAGTCCCGCCCCAAGGTCAAGAAGTCGCGTGCCCTCGGCATCGCGCTGACCCCGAAGGCCGTCAAGTACTTCGAGGCCCGCCCCTACCCGCCGGGTGAGCACGGCCGCGGCCGCAAGCAGAACTCGGACTACAAGGTCCGTCTGCTGGAGAAGCAGCGTCTGCGCGCGCAGTACGACGTGTCCGAGCGCCAGCTCGTCCGCGCCTACGAGCGTGCCTCCAAGGTCCAGGGCAAGACCGGTGAGGCCCTGATCATCGAGCTCGAGCGCCGTCTCGACGCGCTGGTCCTGCGTTCGGGCATCGCCCGCACGATCTACCAGGCCCGCCAGATGGTCGTCCACGGCCACATCCAGGTCAACGGCCAGAAGGTCGACAAGCCGTCCTTCCGCGTCCGCCCGGACGACGTCGTGCAGGTCCGCGACCGCTCCAAGGACAAGACGCTCTTCCAGGTCGCCCGTGAGGGTGGCTTCGCCCCCGACGGCGAGACCCCGCGCTACCTCCAGGTGAACCTCCGCGCCCTGGCCTTCCGCCTGGACCGCGAGCCGAACCGCAAGGAGATCCCGGTGATCTGCGACGAGCAGCTCGTCGTCGAGTACTACGCCCGCTGATCCCGGTCACGGCGTAAGTCCTCAGCCCGCCGTCTCCCCGCCCTTCCGGGTGGGCGAGGCGGCGGGTTCGCGTTTACCGGCCGCCCCGCGCCTCCCGTCCGCGCCGCCGCCCGCGCCGCCGTCCCCGGGCACCGGCCCGCGCGGCCCCGGGAGCCCGGCCGGCGGCCGTGCCCGGCCGTGTCCCAGCGCCCGGGCCACCGCCGCCTCCCGGTCCAGCCCGGCTCCCTCCCGTACGTACGCCTCGTACCGCGCGTCGCCGAGCGCCTGCCGTGCGGACGCCTCGCACCTCTCGTGCGGGGCGTTGTAGTGTGCCGAGCCGAACAGCGGCAGTCCCACCGACGGCCACAGCCGGCCCGCCGCGCCCTGGAGCACGGCCGCCTCCGCCGCGTCGCCCTCGGTCACCGTCACCAGTGCCAGCAGTTCGATCACCAGGACACAGGCCAGCAGGTCGCGGAAGGCGTGCGCGTGGCCCAGACAGTCCGCCAGCAGCGTCCGCGCACCGGCACTGTCCCCGTCGAGCCAGGCCGCGTACGCCAGTACGTACAGGGCGTACGACCGGGTCCACCGCTCCCCGTGGTCGTCGCACACCCGGCGCACGTCCTCGCACAGGCGCACCGCGTCCGGCAGGTCCCCCTGGAACGCCCGGGTCATCGCCAGCTCCACCTGGCCCATCAGCACATTGCTGTTCAACTCGCCGATCTCCTGGTAGCGGGCCAGCGCCGACCGCAGCAGCGTCTCCGCGCGGGCCAGGTCGTCCGTGACCAGCGCCAGACAGCCGGTGCGGTGCTCCGCGTACGCCAGCGCCGTCGGGTCGGCAGCCCGTTCCGCCTGTTCACGGCACGCCCGGAGGGCCTTCAGCGCGGGCACGGCGTCGCCCTGGAGGACCGCCACGTAGCCGAGCACCCACAGCGCCTTCAGCCGGGACCGCTCGTACCCCGACTCCAGTTCCACGCTGCGCTCCAGCCAGCGCCGCCCCTCCGCGAGCCGCCCGCAGCCCACCCAGCAGAACCACAGCGAGGCCGCCAGGTACTGGCCGAGGTGCGCGTCCTCCGGGTCGGTCAGGGACACGTCCAGCGCGGCCCGCAGATTGGGCAGCTCGGCGTCCACCCGCGCGGCCACCTCCCGCTGCCGGGGCGAGAACCAGTCCAGCTCACACATGGTGGCGAGACCGAGATACCAGTCGCGGTGCCGCCGCCGCAGGCGTTCCGCGTCCCCGGTCGCCTCCAGCCAGTCGGCGCCGTAGGCCCGGACGGTGTCCAGCATCCCGTAGCGCGGGCCCGCCGGGGTCTCCTCGCGGGAGACGACCGACTGGGCGAGCAGCTCCGACAGCACGTCCAGGACGTCCTCGGCGGCCAGACCGTCCCCGCTGCACACGTACTCGGCCGCCTCCAGGTCGAAGGTCCCGGCGAACACCGACAGCCGCGCCCACAGCAGCCGCTCGGCCGGCGTGCACAGCTCGTGGCTCCAGCCGATCGCCGTACGCAGCGTCTGGTGCCGGGGGAGCGCGTTCCGGCCGCCGCCGGTCAGCAGCCGGAACCGGTCGTCCAGCCGCTGGAGCAGCTGCGCGGGGGACAGCGCCCGCAGCCGCCCCGCCGCCAGCTCCAGCGCCAGCGGGATCCCGTCCAGCCGGCGGCACAGCTCCCGTACCTCCGTGCCGTCGGCCACCGTGAGGCCCTGCTCGCGCGCCCGGTCCGTGAACAGCTCCACCGCCTCGTCCTCGCCGAGCGGGGCCAGCGGGAACAGCCGCTCGCCCACCAGGCCCAGCGGGCGCCGGCCCACGGCCAGCACTCCGAGCCGCGGCAGCTTCCGCAGCAGCTCCGCCACCAGCTCGGCACAGGCCGGCGCCAGGTGCTCGAACCCGTCCAGCACCAGGAGCATCGGCCGGCCGGCCAGGTGCTCCAGCAGCGCCTCGCGGGGCAGGCGGCTGGTCCGGCCGGTCAGGCCCAGCGCCTCCATGACCGCGTACTCCACGAACTGCGGATCGCGCACGGCCGCCAGGTCCACCCGCCCCCAGCCCCCGGCCCCCGGCGCACCGGCCTGCCGGCGCGCCGCCACGCGCACGGCGAGCCGGGACTTGCCGACCCCGCCCGTGCCGGTCACGGTCACCAGCCGCGCCCGGCCGAGCGCCGCCGTCAGCGCGGCCAGTTCGGCCGACCGCCCGACGAAGGCGGTGAGTTCGAGGGGCGGATCGGCGTCCGCCCAGGGGCCGGGGACCTGAGGACCTCGCATGGGACACGGAGCGTACTGAAGTGTGTTCATTCCGTACAATCGCTTCCCGCAAGTCCGCCGGTGGCGCCCGCCTGATCCGGTGCGGAGCCCCGGCCCCGGCGCGATAGGCTCGGGGCACTGCTTTTTTCATGGTTCCGATGTTCAGAGCACGTTTCAGGGAGCGGGTGCGCACAGTGTCCGGTGGAGAGGTGGCCGGGATTCTGGTGGCCGTCTTCTGGGCGATCCTGGTCTCCTTCCTCGCCGTGGCACTGGCGAGGCTGGCCCAGACGCTCAAGGCGACCACCAAGCTCGTGGCGGACGTGACCGACCAGGCGGTCCCGCTGCTGGCCGACGCCTCCCAGGCGGTGCGCTCCGCGCAGACGCAGATCGACCGGGTCGACGCGATCGCCTCGGACGTCCAGGAAGTCACGTCCAACGCCTCCGCGCTGTCCACCACCGTCGCCTCCACCTTCGGCGGCCCGCTGGTCAAGGTCGCGGCCTTCGGCTACGGCGTCCGCCGGGCGCTGGGCGGCCGCAAGGAGGACGCGCCCGCCGCGCCGTCCCGGCGTACCGTCATCGTGGGCCGGACGGTGCCGGCCGCACGGCGCAGCAGGCGGAACCGCGGAAACACCGAAACGTAGGAGAGCCGGTCACATGTTCCGCCGTACGTTCTGGTTCACCACGGGTGCCGCCGCCGGTGTGTGGGCCACCACCAAGGTCAACCGCAAGCTCAGGCAGCTGACCCCGGAGAGCCTGGCCGTCACCGCGGCGAACAAGGCCCTGGAGACCGGTCAGCGGCTGAAGGACCGCGCGGTCGGTTTCGCGCTCGACGTGCGCGACAACATGGCGCGGCGCGAGGCCGAACTGGGGGAGGCACTGGGCATCGACGCGCCCCCCGGACCGGCCGCCCCCCGGCGGTACGCCGCCATCGAGAACGACCGCAGCAACCCGAAGTACATCGAGAACCCGACGTACACGCACAACCGGAATGAGGACTACTGATGGAGTCGGCCGAGATTCGCCGCCGCTGGCTGAGCTTCTTCGAGGAGCGCGGGCACACCGTCGTCCCTTCGGCGTCGCTCATCGCGGACGACCCGACTCTGCTCCTCGTCCCCGCCGGCATGGTCCCCTTCAAGCCCTACTTCCTGGGTGAGGTCAAGCCTCCGTTCAGCCGTGCGACCAGCGTGCAGAAGTGCGTGCGCACGCCGGACATCGAAGAGGTCGGCAAGACCACGCGCCACGGCACGTTCTTCCAGATGTGCGGCAACTTCTCCTTCGGCGACTACTTCAAGGAAGGCGCCATCGAACTCGCCTGGGAGCTGCTCACCAGCCCCCAGGAAAAGGGCGGTTACGGCCTCGACCCCGAGCGCCTGTGGATCACCGTCTACCAGGAGGACGACGAGGCCGAGCGGATCTGGCACGAGGTCGTCGGTGTGCCCAAGGAGCGCATCCAGCGCCTGGGCATGAAGGACAACTACTGGTCCATGGGCGTCCCCGGCCCCTGCGGCCCCTGCTCCGAGATCAACTACGACCGCGGCCCCGAGTTCGGCGCCGAGGGCGGCCCCGCCGTCAACGACGAGCGGTACGTGGAGATCTGGAACCTCGTCTTCATGCAGTACGAGCGGGGCGAGGGCATCGGCAAGGACAACTTCGAGATCCTCGGGGACCTGCCGAGCAAGAACATCGACACGGGCCTCGGCCTGGAGCGGCTCGCCATGATCCTCCAGGGCGTGCGGAACATGTACGAGATCGACACGTCGATGGCCGTCATCGAGAAGGCCACCGAGCTGACCGGTGTCCGCTACGGCGACGCCCGGGCCTCGGACGTCTCCCTCCGTGTCGTCACCGACCACATGCGTACCGCCACCATGCTCATCGGCGACGGCGTCACGCCCGGCAACGAGGGCCGCGGCTACGTGCTGCGCCGCATCATGCGCCGCGCCATCCGCAACATGCGCCTGCTCGGCGCCACCGGCCCGGTCGTCCACGACCTGATCGACGTCGTGATCGCCATGATGGGCCGGCAGTACCCCGAACTGGTCACCGACCGCGAGCGCATCGAGAAGGTCGCCGTCGCCGAGGAGAACGCCTTCCTCAAGACGCTGAAGGCCGGCACCAACATCCTCGACACCGCCGTCACCGAGACCCGGCAGTCCGGCGGCACGGTCCTCTCCGGCGACAAAGCCTTCCTGCTCCACGACACCTGGGGCTTCCCCATCGACCTCACCCTGGAGATGGCCGCCGAGCAGGGCCTCTCCGTGGACGAGGACGGCTTCCGCCGCCTGATGAAGGAGCAGCGGCAGCGCGCCAAGGCCGACGCCCAGGCCAAGAAGACCGGCCACGCCGACATGGGCGCCTACCGCCAGATCGCCGACTCCGCCGGTGCCACCGACTTCACCGGCTACACCGACACCGAGAGCGAGACCACGATCGTGGGCCTCCTCGTCGACGGCGTCTCCTCGCCGGCCGCCACCGAGGGCGACGAGGTCGAGGTCGTCCTGGACCGCACCCCCTTCTACGCCGAGGGCGGCGGCCAGATCGGTGACACCGGCCGCATCAGGGTCGAGTCCGGTGCCGTCATCGAGGTCCGCGACTGCCAGAAGCCGGTCCCGGGCGTGTACGTCCACAAGGGCGTCGTCCAGGTCGGTGAGGTCACCGTCGGCGCCAGGGCCCACGCCTCGATCGACTCGCGCCGCCGCAAGGCCATCGCCCGCGCCCACTCGGCCACCCACCTGACCCACCAGGCCCTGCGGGACGCCCTCGGCCCGACGGCCGCCCAGGCGGGTTCCGAGAACCAGCCCGGCCGCTTCCGCTTCGACTTCGGCTCCCCGTCCGCCGTCCCGACGGCCGTGATGACCGACGTCGAGCAGAAGATCAACGAGGTCCTCGCCCGCGACCTCGATGTGCACGCCGAGGTCATGGGCATCGACGAGGCCAAGAAGCAGGGCGCCATCGCCGAGTTCGGCGAGAAGTACGGCGAGCGGGTCCGCGTGGTGACCATCGGCGACTTCTCCAAGGAGCTGTGCGGCGGCACGCACGTGCACAACACCGCCCAGCTGGGCCTGGTGAAGCTGCTCGGCGAGTCCTCCATCGGCTCGGGAGTGCGCCGTATCGAGGCCCTCGTCGGTGTGGACGCCTACCACTTCCTCGCCCGCGAGCACACGGTCGTCGCCCAGCTCCAGGAGCTGGTCAAGGGCCGTCCGGAGGAGCTGCCGGAGAAGGTCTCCGCCATGCTCGGCAAGCTGAAGGACGCCGAGAAGGAGATCGAGCGGTTCCGCGCCGAGAAGGTGCTCCAGGCCGCCGCCGGCCTCGCCGAGTCCGCCACGGACGTGCGCGGTGTGGCCGTCGTCACCGGCCGGGTCCCGGACGGCACCACCCCGGACGACCTGCGCAGGCTGGTCCTGGACGTGCGCGGCCGGATCCAGGGCGGGCGGGCCGCCGTGGTGGCCCTGTTCACCGTCAACAACGGCAAGCCGCTGACGGTCATCGCCACCAACGAGGCCGCCCGCGAGCGCGGGCTGAAGGCCGGTGAACTGGTCCGGACCGCCGCCAAGACCCTCGGCGGCGGCGGTGGCGGCAAGCCGGACGTCGCCCAGGGCGGCGGCCAGAACCCGGCCGCCGTCGGCGAGGCCGTCGAGGCCGTCGAGCGGCTCGTCGCCGAGACCGCCAAGTAGGGAACGGCCATCACGATGCGCAGAGGACGCCGGCTCGCGATCGACGTCGGGGACGCCCGGATCGGGGTCGCCTCGTGCGACCCCGACGGGATCCTCGCCACCCCGGTGGAGACCGTCCCCGGCCGGGACGTTCCCGCCGCCCACCGCCGGTTGCGGCAACTGGTGGAGGAGTACGAACCGATCGAGGTCGTCGTCGGTCTCCCTCGCTCCCTCAAGGGGGGCGAGGGCCCGGCCGCGGTCAAGGTGCGCGCCTTCGCCGAGGAACTGGCCGGCGGCATCAGGCCGGTGCCGGTGCGCCTGGTGGACGAGCGGATGACGACGGTGACGGCCAGTCAGGGGCTGCGCGCCTCGGGCGTGAGGTCGAAGAAGGGCCGCGCGGTCATCGACCAGGCGGCCGCGGTCATCATTTTGCAGCAGGCCCTGGAATCCGAACGGGTGTCAGGCAGCCCACCCGGCGAAGGCGTCGAAGTGGTCATCTGATCGCGATACGGTAACGTTCCGCGCGATGCGCCGGTGTTCGAACAGCCGGCGCACAGCAAGAGGCGGAGCGGACACCGGCCCACCGGCCGCGTGACCGCCGGCCTCGCGGCTCTAGGGGATCGATGACTGAGTATGGCCGGGGCCCGGGCTCCGAACCGTGGCATCCGCAGGACCCGCTGTACGGGGACGGCGGATGGGAAGGACAGCAGGCCCAGCAGGGTCAGCAGTCCCCCTACGGCGACCGGTCGCAGCACCATCCGCAGGAGCCGCAGTACGGCGACTGGAGCCAACAGCAGCCCGGTCACGGCGCACAGCAGCACCCGTACGACCAAGGACACGGCGAGCCCCGCTACGACGAGGAGTTCGCCGGGCACGCCCCGCACCAGTTCCAGCAGGGCGGCTGGGACGCCACCGGCACGCAGGGCCAGGTGCCGTACGCCGCCGACCCGGGTGACCCCTACGGGCAACAGCCCGTGGCCTACGGCGGGGAGCAGCCCGACCTGTACGGCACGGAAGAGGCCTATCCGCCGCCGGTGCCGCCCAGCCGCAGACGCCCCGGCCCGGACCCGGAGCCCGAGACGCCGGCCGAGGAGGAGCACGCCGTCCTCCCGGGCGGTGGCGTCGACGCGGACGACGACGAGGAACACGAGCTGCGGACCCGGCGCGAGCGGCGCGGCAAGAAACCCGTCAAGAGCAAGAAGGGCCGCACCGGCTGCGCCTGCATGGTGGTCGTCCTGGTCTTCGGCGGCGGCCTCGGCGGCATCAGCTACTTCGGCTGGAAGTTCTACCAGAACCGTTTCGGCGCGGCCCCCGACTACGCGGGCAGCGGAAACGGCCACCAGGTCACGGTGGAGATCCCCAAGAACGCCGGCGGCTGGCAGATCGGCCAGAAGCTGCACGAGGCGGACGTCGTCGAGAGCGCCGCCGCGTTCGTCTCCGCGCTCCAGGCCAACCCCCAGGGCAAGTCGATCCAGGACGGTGTCTACACCCTGGAGAAGCAGATGTCCGCCGCGAGCGCGGTGCAACTGATGCTCAGCCCGAAGAGCCGCAGCAACCTGATCATCGCCGAGGGCCTGCGCAACACGGCCGTCTACGCTCTGGTCGACAAGCGCATCGGCGTGGCCGCCGGCACCACGGCACGGGTCGCGAAGAAGGAGTACAAGCACCTCGGGCTGCCCGGCTGGGCGCGGAACCACCCGTATCTGAAGGACCCGCTGGAAGGCTTCCTCTACCCCTCCAGCTACGCCGTCATCAAGGGCCAGAAACCCGAGGACGTCCTGAAGAAGATGGTGTCCCAGGCCACCGCCAAGTTCCAGGAGCTGGGCGTGGAGAGCCGGGCCAGGTCGCTCGGCCTCGACAGCCCGTGGCAGCTGCTCACCGTGGCGAGCCTGGCGCAGGCCGAGGGCACCAGCCACGACGACTTCCGCAAGATGGCCGAGGTCGTCTACAACCGCCTCGAGCCCGACAACCCGCAGACGTACGGCCGGCTGGAGTTCGACTCCACCTACAACTATGTGAAGAACCAGTCGAAGATCGACCTCAGCATCGCCGAGCTGCGTAAGTACGACAACCCCTACAACACGTACTTCTCCAAGGGCCTGCCGCCGGGTCCCATCGACAACCCCGGTGAGGAAGCTCTCAGGGGAGCGCTCGATCCGACGCACGACGGCTGGTACTACTTCATCTCGATGGACGGCAAGACCAGCAAGTTCACCAAGACGCTCGAGGACCACGAGAAGCTCGTCAACGAGTGGAACGCGTCGAGGAAGAAGAACTGACGGCGGGACGGATCTCCGGGCGTACGCGAGGAAGAACGCGGCCCGGACGCGGGGACACGCCCGCACCCGTGAGGCACAAGGACAGGTTTCCATGACATCAAGGGCAGTCGACGGCCGCCGGGCCGCCGTGCTCGGTTCGCCCATCGCCCACTCCCTCTCCCCGGTGCTGCACCGCGCCGCCTACGACGCGCTCGGGCTCACCGGCTGGACCTACGACAGTTTCGAGGTCGACGAGGCCGCCCTGCCCGGCTTCCTGGACCGGCTCGGACCGGAGTGGGCGGGGCTGTCGCTGACCATGCCGCTGAAACGGGCGGTCATCGCCCTGGCCGACGAGATCAGCGAGACCGCCGCCGCCGTCGACGCGGTCAACACGCTCGTCCTCACCGAGGACGGCCGCCGGATCGGCGACAACACCGACATCCCGGGCATGGTGGCCGCCCTGCGCGAGCACGGCATCGACCAGGTCGACTCCGCCGCGATCCTCGGCGCCGGCGCCACCGCGTCCTCCGCGCTCGCCGCGCTGGCCCGCGTCTGCACCGGCGAGGTCGTCGCCTACGTCCGCAGCGCGGCCCGCGCCGCCGAGATGCGGCAGTGGGGCGAGCGGCTCGACGTGGAGGTCCGTACCGCCGACTGGGCCGACGCCGCCGAGGCACTGCGCGCCCCGCTGGTGATCGCCACCACGCCCGCCGGCACGACCGATGCCCTCGCCGCCGCCGTACCCGAACGCCCCGCCACCCTGTTCGACGTGCTGTACGAGCCCTGGCCCACCGAGCTGGCGGCCCGCTGGTCCATGTTCGGCGGCGCCGTGGTCAGCGGCCTGGACCTGCTGGTGCACCAGGCCGTCCTCCAGGTCGAGCAGATGACCGGGCGGGCGCCGGCCCCGGTGGAGGCCATGCGCCGCGCCGGCGAGCACGCGCTCGCCGCCCGCTGACACCGCCGCGAGGCGTCCGTCCTGTGGACCGGAGGCCGCCGCGCCCCCCGGACGTGGGAGGATCGGGGGTGGCGTACCGGGATCGCGCACCCGGTAGCGCCGTCGCCGTACGCGCACACCCGCGTACGCCGGGCAGTACCGGGCGCGAACACTGAGGAGCATCGTTGAGCAGGCTGCGTTGGCTGACCGCGGGCGAGTCGCACGGTCCCGCACTTGTCGCGACGCTGGAGGGCCTTCCCGCCGGCGTGCCGATCACCACGGAGATGGTGGCGGACCACCTTGCGCGGCGGCGGCTCGGCTACGGCCGCGGTGCGCGCATGAAGTTCGAGCGGGACGAGGTCACCTTCCTGGGCGGGGTCCGCCACGGCCTGACCCTCGGCTCCCCGGTCGCGGTCATGGTGGGCAACACCGAGTGGCCGAAGTGGGAGCAGGTCATGGCGGCCGACCCGGTCGACCCCGAGGTGCTGGCCGGCCTGGCCCGCAATGCCCCACTGACGCGCCCGCGCCCCGGCCACGCCGACCTCGCCGGCATGCAGAAGTACGGCTTCGACGAGGCCCGCCCGATCCTGGAGCGCGCCTCCGCCCGCGAGACCGCCGCCCGGGTGGCACTCGGCGCGGTCGCCCGGTCGTACCTGAAGGAGACGGCCGGCATCGAGATCGTCTCCCACGTCGTGGAGCTGGCGGCCGCCAAGGCCCCGTACGGCGTCCATCCCACCCCGGCCGACGTCGAGAAGCTCGACGCCGACCCGGTGCGCTGCCTGGACGCCGACGCCTCGAAGGCGATGGTCGCGGAGATCGACCAGGCCCACAAGGACGGCGACACGCTCGGCGGCGTGGTCGAGGTGCTGGCCTACGGCGTGCCGGTCGGCCTCGGCTCGCACGTGCACTGGGACCGGCGCCTGGACGCCCGCCTGGCCGCCGCCCTCATGGGCATCCAGGCGATCAAGGGCGTCGAGGTCGGCGACGGCTTCGGCCTGGCCCGGGTGCCCGGCTCCCAGGCGCACGACGAGATCGTCACCACCCCCGAGGGCATCCGCCGCTCCACCGGCCGTTCCGGCGGCACCGAGGGCGGTCTCACCACCGGTGAGCTGCTGCGCGTCCGCGCGGCCATGAAGCCGATCGCGACGGTGCCCCGGGCCCTGCGGACGGTGGACGTCGTCACCGGCGAGGCCACCCAGGCCCACCACCAGCGGTCCGACGTCTGCGCGGTCCCGGCCGCCGGCATCGTCGCCGAGGCCATGGTCGCGCTCGTCCTCGCCGACGCGGTCGCCGAGAAGTTCGGCGGCGACTCCGTCCCCGAGACCCGCCGCAACGTGCAGTCCTACCTCGACAACCTCGCGATCCGGTGAGTGCCGTGCCAGCGGTCGTACTGATCGGACCGATGGGCGTCGGCAAGTCCACCGTCGGCCGGCTCCTCGCCGAGCGCCTCGGCGCCGGCTACCGGGACACCGACGAGGACATCGTCTCCGCCGAGGGCCGTGCCATCGCCGAGATCTTCGTGGACGAGGGCGAGGACGCCTTCCGTGCGATCGAGAAGCGGGCGGTGCGGACCGCGCTCGCCGAGCACGAGGGCGTCGTCGCGCTCGGCGGCGGTGCCGTCCTCGACCCGGACACCCGCGCCGCCCTCGCCGGACACCGGGTGATCTACCTCTCGATGGAGGTCGAGGAGGCCGTCAGGCGCACCGGGCTCAACGTGGCCCGCCCGCTGCTCGCGGTCAACCCGCGCAAGCAGTGGCGCGAGCTGATGGAGGCGCGGCGGCACCTGTACGAGGAGGTCGCCACCGCCGTGGTGCCGACGGACGGCCGCACCCCCGAAGAGGTCACGCAAGCAGCGCTGGACGCACTGGAGTTGAAACAAGCATGAGCGAGGCAGTCACCCGGATCCAGGTCGCGGGCACCGCGGGCACCGACCCGTACGAGGTGCTCGTCGGCCGGCAACTGCTGGGCGAGCTGCCCGGGTTGATCGGGGAGCAGGCCAAGCGGGTCGCGGTGATCCACCCGGAGTCGCTGGCCGAGACCGGCGACGCGCTCCGCGCCGACCTGGCCGGTCAGGGGTACGAGACCGTCGCCATCCAGGTGCCCAACGCGGAGGAGGCCAAGACCGCCGAGGTCGCCGCCTACTGCTGGAAGGCGCTCGGCCAGTCCGGCTTCACCCGCACCGACGCCGTCGTCGGCGTCGGCGGCGGTTCCACCACGGACCTGGCCGGCTTCGTCGCCGCGACCTGGCTGCGCGGGGTGCGCTGGATCGCCGTCCCGACCACCGTGCTGGCCATGGTGGACGCGGCGGTCGGCGGCAAGACCGGTATCAACACGGCCGAGGGCAAGAACCTGGTCGGCGCCTTCCATCCGCCGGCCGGTGTGCTGTGCGACCTGGCCGCGCTGGACTCCCTCCCGGTCCACGACTACGTCTCCGGCCTCGCCGAGGTCATCAAGGCCGGTTTCATCGCCGACCCGGTGATCCTGGACCTGATCGAGGCCGACCCCGAGGCCGCCCGGACCCCGGCGGGCCCGCACACGGCCGAGCTGATCGAGCGGTCGATCAGGGTCAAGGCGGAGGTCGTCTCCTCGGACCTCAAGGAGGCCGGTCCGCGCGAGATCCTGAACTACGGTCACACGCTCGGCCACGCCATCGAGAAGAACGAGCGCTACAAGTGGCGGCACGGGGCCGCGGTCGCCGTCGGCATGCACTTCGCCGCCGAACTCGGGCGCCTGGCGGGCCGCCTGGACGACGCGACGGCCGACCGGCACCGCGCCATCCTGGAATCCGTCGGCCTGCCGCTGCACTACCGCTACGACCAGTGGCCCAAGCTGCTGGAGACGATGAAGGTGGACAAGAAGTCCCGCGGCGACCTGCTGCGCTTCGTCGTGCTGGACGGTCTGGCCCGGCCGACCCTGCTGGAGGGCCCGGATCCGGCCGTCCTGCTCGCCGCCTACGGCGAGGTCGGCCAGTAGGTCCCCAACCGGCTCCCGGCGCACCGCGTTCCGGTTCCTGCATCCCGGTTCCTGCGTTCCGGTCTCCGCGTTCCGGCGTGTGCGTTTTTGGTGGTGCTCTCCGACGGTCCGTGCTTCTTCCCTGCGGGAACGGGCACTTCGGGCCGCCCCCGGTCGTTTCACCGAACGACGGCCGGGGACGGTACCGTTCGGTGGCGAGCGGGGGCGCACCCCCGCTGCCGGCGCCAATTGCCTGGAGCGGGTGAGCTGGAGGGGCGTGTCGACACCGACTCGGACGCCTCGGCGGCCGACGAGCCAAGACGACGAGACGGAGTGGCAACGGATGCAGCACGCAGTCGGGTCTCCGCTGCCGCCGCCCCACCGGCCGGGGCAGGGACCGCACGCCGGCTGGGCGCCGGCCGCACACCACCCGGGGCCGCCCCCGGGCGCCTCCCAGGGGCCCGCCCCCGTCCCCCCGCCGGGCTTCCCCGTCCCGCCCGGCCCGCCGCCGCAGGCCCCGCAGCAGCCCCCCACCGGCTCCGCCCCGGTGCCGCCGGCGCCTCCGCGGCACGCGCCGCCTCAGCCCGTCCCCGCCCCGCCGCCGGCCCCTGATACCACCGGGCACGTGCCGCTGCCACCCGGCGGCCCGGTCGGCGTGCCGTCGGCGCCGCCCGCCATGGTCACGGTCCCGGACCCGACGGCCACCACCCTCGCCGTCCTCCTCATCGGTCCGGCGGGCGCGGGCAAGACCAGCGTCGCCAAGTACTGGGCGGACCACCGCCGCGTCCCCACGGCCCACATCAGCCTGGACGACGTCCGCGAATGGGTCCGCTCCGGTTTCGCCGACCCCCAGTCGGGCTGGAACGACAACTCCGAGGCGCAGTACCGCCTGGCCCGCCGGACCTGCGGCTTCGCCGCCCGGAACTTCCTCGCCAACGGCATCTCCTGCATCCTGGACGACGCCGTCTTCCCGGACCGCCCGGTCGTGGGCCTCGGCGGCTGGAAGCGGCACGTGGGCCCCGGTCTGCTCCCGGTCGTCCTCCTCCCGGGCCTGGACATCGTCCTGGAGCGCAACGCGGAACGCAGCGGGAACCGCCGCCTCACCGACGAGGAGGTGGCCCGCATCCACGGCCGCATGGCCGGCTGGTACGGCTCGGGCCTGCCGATCATCGACAACTCCCAGCTGGACGTCCCCGCGACGGCCCGCGTCCTGGACGAGGTCCTGGCGAGAGCCATAGCGAGCCCGCCGAGCTGGTGAACGGGGGAGCGGCGGCTCCCGCCCGGGGCGACGCGCAACGACGCGAGCCACCCGGTGCACGGCGCCGCGCACACACGCCGGGCCCCGGTTCGTCGGGGGCTCCACCGCCCACGACGACGCGTGCCGCGCCTCCGCCCCGACGGCACCGCGCCCGCGCCGGCGAGGTGTCTCAAGAAGCCCCGGACCCGCTGAGCCATGCCCCGACACGTCACTGAGCCGCGCCGCGGGGTGTGGCAGTGCCGCCCCGGGGCCGCGAGGTCGCGCACCAGGCGGGCCAGGGCCGGTCCCGGCCCGCGCAGCCGCGCTCCAGGTCCGTGTGGCCGGTGCCCGGCATTCCCGACTCCCCGATCCGGGCATGCGGAGCCCCGCCCCGGGTGCGCGGCGCCCGTCCCGGCACGCGGCCCCCCGGCCCCACGGAGTCGCCCCCGCGGCCCTGTGCCACCGGCTCCAGGAATCCGACGCAGCCCCGCCCCAGGGCATCCGGAAGGCCGAGGGCCGGCCATCGCGGGTCCCCGCCCCCTCGGCTTCCGTCCCCACTCGGCCCTTGCCAACCGGCACAATCCGGGCAGAACTCCTACGCTCATCTCATGTCAGAGGTGTACGCGAACCGCCGATCCCGGCTGAGGGACCGCTGTAACGCGGCCGGCGCCCCCGCCGCCCTGGTCAGCCGCCCCGCCAACGTGCGCTATCTGGCGGGGGCCGCCCCCCGGGGCGCCGTGCTCCTGCTCGGCAGGCGCGAGGACCTCCTGGTGTGCGCGGGCCCGCCCGACGACCGCCCCACCGAGGGCCGGCCGGACGAGAACGTGCGCCTGCACGTCCTCGCGTCCCCCGGAGGCGACCCGGCGGTCGCCGCGGCCGACCTCGCCGTGGGCCAGGACGCCGACGGGCTCGCCGTGGAGGAACACCACCTCACCGTCAGCCGGCACCGGGCCATCACCTCCGTCGCCCCCGGACTCCGCCTGGTCGACCTCGGCGGCGCCGTGGAGCAGCTCAGGGTGGTCAAGGACGAGGAGGAGATCTCCTGCCTCCGCATCGGCGCCGAGATCGCCGACCAGGCCCTCGGCGAGCTGCTGGAATCCATCCTGGTCGGCCGCACCGAACGGCACCTCGCGCTGGAGCTGGAGCGGCGCCTGGTCGACCACGGCGCCGACGGCCCGGCCTTCCCGACGTCCGTGGCCACCGGTCCGCACGCCGGCCACCGCGGCCACCGCCCCACCGACCGGCGCGTGGAGGAGGGCGACTTCCTCTCCGTGTGCCTGGGCGCCACCTACCGCGGCTACCGCTGCGAGATCGGCCGCACCTTCGTCATCGGCACCTCACCCGCCGACTGGCAGATCGAGCTGTACGACCTCGTGTTCGCCGCCCAGCGGGCCGGGCGCGAGTCCCTGGCACCCGGCACCGCCTACCGTGACGTGGACCGCGCGGCACGGCAGGTACTGGACTCCGCGGGCTATGCGGAGTCCCTGCCACCGCTGACCGGACACGGGGTCGGACTCGAAATCGACGAGGACCCGCAGCTGGCCCCCGCGGCCATGGGTAAACTGGACGCTTGCGTGCCGGTCACCGTCGAACCGGGGGTCCACCTCCCGGGCCGGGGCGGCGTCCGGATCGATGACACGCTCGTCGTGCGCCCCGAGGCGGACGGCGGACCCGAGCTACTCACCATCACGACCAAGGAGCTGCTCGCGCTGTGAGCGACCCCAGGGGCATTGCCCCGGAGCCGCTGGGCGCGTGACCCGGGGTCGTACGTCAGTCCAGGAGATTCCGCAACCGTGGCTTCCACGAACGACCTCAAGAACGGCCTGGTGCTCAAGCTCGAAGGCGGCCAGCTCTGGTCCGTCGTCGAGTTCCAGCACGTCAAGCCCGGCAAGGGCCCGGCCTTCGTGCGCACCAAGCTCAAGAACGTGCTCTCCGGCAAGGTCGTCGACAAGACCTTCAACGCCGGTGTCAAGGTCGAGACGGCCACTGTCGACAAGCGCGACATGCAGTTCTCGTACATGGACGGCGAGTACTTCGTCTTCATGGACATGCAGACCTATGACCAGCTCATGGTCGACCGCAAGGCCGTCGGCGACGCCGCCAACTTCCTGATCGAGGGCTTCACCGCCACCGTCGCGCAGCACGAGGGCGAGGTGCTCTTCGTCGAGCTGCCGGCCGCCGTCGAGCTGACCGTCCAGGAGACCGAGCCGGGCGTCCAGGGCGACCGCTCCACCGGCGGCACCAAGCCCGCCACCCTGGAGACCGGTCACCAGATCCAGGTCCCGCTCTTCATCACCACCGGTGAGAAGATCAAGGTCGACACCCGCACCAGCGACTACCTCGGCCGGGTGAACAGCTAACCGTGGCTGCCCGCAACACGGCCCGCAAGCGCGCCTTCCAGATCCTCTTCGAGGGCGACCAGCGCGACGCCGACGTCCTGACGGTCCTCGCGGACTGGATCCGGCTCTCCCGGTCGGACACCCGGCAGCCCCCGGTCAGCGAGTACACGATGCAGCTGGTCGAGGGCTACGCGGAGCACGCGGCGCGGATCGACGAACTGATCTCCCAGTACGCGGTGGACTGGACGCTCGACCGCATGCCGGTCGTCGACCGCAACATCCTGCGGCTGGGCGCGTACGAGCTGATCTGGGTGGACGAGACCCCCGACGCCGTCGTCCTGGACGAGATGGTGCAGCTGGCGAAGGAGTTCTCCACCGACGAGTCGCCCTCGTTCGTCAACGGCCTGCTGGGCCGGCTGAAGGAGCTGAAGCCGACGCTGCGCCGCGCCTAGCCGCGGTCAGCGGTCAGCCCGCTCAGCGGCGGCCGCGGGTCGTCCATGGCCGCTGGTGCTCATGCCGCGGGGCCGCATTCCGATGCGGCCCCGCGCCCGTGCGCCGTCCCGCGTGCCACCCCGGGCCCCACAGGGCGCCGGAACAGCCGTGAACGCCGCCGGGGCGGCCGGAACCGTGGGGTTCCGGCCGCCCCGGCGGCACGTTTCTGCTGAGGCGCGAGCGGAGAACCTCAGGCCTCGTCGTGGGCGGCCACCGCGCGACGCGCGTCCGCGTCCAGGACGCCCCAGCTGATCAGCTGCTCGGTGAGGACCGAGGGGGACTGGTCGTAGATGACGGCGAGTGTGCGCAGGTCGTCCTGGCGGATCGAGAGCACCTTGCCGTTGTAGTCACCGCGCTGGGACTGGATCGTCGCCGCGTAGCGCTGAAGGGGGCCCGCCTTCTCGGCCGGCACGGTGGCCAGCCGCTCCAGGTCCAGGACCAGCTTCGGCGGCGGCTCGGCGGCGCCGCCCGGCGTGGTGCCCGGCAGCAGCTCCTGCACGGGAACGCCATAGAAATCGGCCAATTCGGCAAGGCGCTGTACGGTCACGGCACGGTCGCCGCGCTCGTACGAACCGACCACCACGGCCTTCCAGCGCCCCTGGGACTTCTCCTCGACACCGTGGAGGGAAAGGCCCTGCTGGGTGCGGATGGCCCGGAGCTTGGCCCCGAGCTGTTTGGCGTATTCGCTGGACATATAGCTCCCCGGACACTGTGTCGACGCGGCCGGCTGTCTTCCCGCCGCGCCGCTGGTAACTCACTGTGAGGTTACGCAGCGTGACTCTTCTGCGTCAAGCCGAATGGTCCACACCGACTCTTCCGTGGTGGCGGCGGCCGGCTGGGCCGAGGGGGTGACGGCAGGGCCGCTGCGGACACCTGCTACCGTGGTTGGCGCAAATCCGACGTCCTTTAAGGTCCGTCCCGTGAGGCGGAGAAGGAGGTCCGTTTCTTATGGACTCACACGCGAACCCGTCCGCCGACGCGCGGCCCGTCCTCGAGGGCCCCGACATCGCGCGGGTGCTCACCCGCATCGCCCACGAGATCGTCGAGCGCGCCAAGGGCGCCGACGACGTGGTGCTCCTCGGCATTCCGACCCGGGGCGTCTTCCTCGCCCAGCGGCTCGCCGCCAAGCTGGAGCAGATCACCGACCGGACGGTCCCGGTCGGCTCGCTCGACATCACCATGTACCGCGACGACCTGCGCCTGCACCCGCCGCGCGCGCTGGCCCGCACCGAGATCCCCGGTGACGGCATCGACGGCAGGCTCGTCGTCCTCGTCGACGACGTGCTGTTCTCCGGCCGCACCATCCGCGCCGCCCTGGACGCCCTGAACGACATCGGGCGCCCGCGCGCGGTCCAGCTCGCGGTCCTGGTCGACCGCGGCCACCGCGAACTGCCCATCCGTGCCGACTACGTCGGCAAGAACCTCCCCACGTCGTTGCGGGAGACGGTCAAGGTCCAGCTCACCGAGGAGGACGGTCGCGACACCGTGCTGCTCGGTGCCAAAGCGGCCGGTCAGTAGCAAGTCGGGCGCCCGGCCGCTTCGGCGCGCCGGGACACGCACCGACCTGCCCTGCTTCTCCCCATTTGAACTGCCTTACGGAGCCTGACAGATGCAGCGTCATCTCATCTCGGCCGCCGACCTCACCCGCGACGACGCCGTCCTGATCCTCGACACCGCCGAGGAGATGGCCCGGGTCGCCGACCGGCCGATCAAGAAGCTGCCGACCCTGCGCGGCCGGACGATCGTCAACCTCTTCTTCGAGGACTCCACGCGCACGCGCATCTCCTTCGAAGCCGCCGAGAAGCGGCTGTCCGCGGACGTCATCAACTTCACCGCCAAGGGGTCGTCGGTGTCCAAGGGCGAGTCCCTGAAGGACACCGCCCAGACCCTGGAGGCCATGGGCGTCGACGCCGTGGTCATCCGGCACGGCGCCTCCGGAGCCCCGTACCGCCTGGCCAACTCCGGCTGGATCGACGCCGCCGTCATCAACGCCGGCGACGGCACCCACCAGCACCCCACCCAGGCCCTGCTGGACGCCTTCACCCTGCGCCGCCGGCTGACCGGCCGCGACACCGGGCTCGGCCGGGACCTGTCAGGCAAGCGCGTCACCCTCGTCGGTGACGTCCTGCACAGCCGGGTCGCCCGCTCCAACGTGGATCTGCTGCACACCCTCGGCGCCGAGGTCACCCTCGTCGCGCCGCCCACCCTGCTGCCGATCGGCGTGGAGTCCTGGCCGTGCGCCGTGTCGTACGACCTCGACAGCACGCTGCCCAAGTGCGACGCGGTGATGATGCTCCGCGTCCAGCGCGAGCGGATGAACGCGGCCTTCTTCCCGACCGAGCGCGAGTACGCCCGGCGCTACGGCCTCGACGGCGACCGCATGGCCAGGCTGCCCGGGCACGCCATCGTGATGCACCCCGGTCCGATGGTCCGCGGCATGGAGATCACCGCCGAGGTCGCCGACTCCGACCGCTGCACCGCCATCGAGCAGGTCGCCAACGGCGTCTCCATCCGCATGGCCGTCCTCTACCTGCTGCTCGGCGGCAACGAACCCGCCGTCACCCACGCCCGCCCGTCAGCCGCCGCACAGCAGCCCGCCGACGAGCGCCCCGCGCACACCCCTTTCACGGCCGAGGAGAAGTAAGACCATGAGCAAGATCCTGATCCGTGGCGCCAGGGTGCTCGGCGGTGAGCCGCAGGACGTGCTCATCGACGGTGAGACCGTCGCCGAGGTCGGCACCGGGCTGTCCGCCGAGGGTGCCGAGGTGGTCGAGGCCGGCGGCAAGGTGCTGCTGCCCGGCCTGGTCGACCTGCACACCCACCTGCGCGAGCCGGGCCGCGAGGACTCCGAGACCGTGCTCACCGGCACCCGCGCGGCGGCGAGCGGCGGCTACACGGCCGTGTTCGCCATGGCCAACACCTTCCCGGTCGCCGACACCGCCGGCGTGGTCGAGCAGGTCTGGCGGCTCGGCAGGGAGCACGGTTACTGCGACGTGCAGCCCATCGGCGCCGTCACCGTCGGCCTGGAGGGCAGGAAACTCGCCGAGCTGGGCGCCATGCACGAGTCCGCGGCCGGCGTCACCGTCTTCTCCGACGACGGCAAGTGCGTGGACGACGCGGTGATCATGCGCCGCGCGCTGGAGTACGTGAAGGCCTTCGACGGGGTCGTCGCCCAGCACGCGCAGGAGCCGCGCCTGACCGAGGGCGCCCAGATGAACGAGGGCGTCGTCTCCGCCGAGCTGGGCCTGGGCGGCTGGCCGGCCGTCGCCGAGGAGTCGGTCATCGCGCGGGACGTGCTGCTCGCCGAGCACGTCGGCTCCCGCGTCCACATCTGCCACCTGTCGACCGCCGGCTCGGTCGAGATCGTCCGCTGGGCCAAGTCCCGCGGCATCCGGGTCACCGCCGAGGTCACCCCGCACCACCTGCTCCTCACCGACGAGCTGGTACGGACGTACAACCCCGTCTACAAGGTCAACCCGCCGCTGCGCACCGAGCGGGACGTCATGGCCCTGCGCGAGGCGCTCGCCGACGGCACGATCGACATCGTCGCCACCGACCACGCCCCGCACCCGCACGAGGACAAGGACTGCGAGTGGGCCGCCGCCGCCATGGGCATGGTCGGCCTGGAGACCGCGTTGTCAGTGGTGCAGGAGACGATGGTCGACACGGGCCTGCTGGACTGGGCCGGCGTCGCCGACCGCATGTCCTTCCGGCCCGCGCAGATCGGCCGGGCCACCGGGCACGGCCGGCCCGTCTCGGCTGGTGAGCCCGCCAACCTCATCCTCGTCGACACGGCATACCGTGGCCAGGTGGACCCCGCGGGCTTCGCCTCGCGCAGCCGCAACACCCCCTACCAGGGGCGCGAGCTGCCGGGCCGGGTCACCCACACCTGGCTGCGGGGCAAGGGCACGCTCGTCGACGGGAAGCTCACGTGACACCTGTGATTCTGCTGGCCGAAGCCAGGAAGTCGGCCGACGTCACCGACTGGCCGGCCCGCATCGGCTGGCTCGTCGGACTCGTCCTGTTCATCGCGCTCGTCTACTGGCTGATGCGCGAGGGCTGGAAGTGGCGCGGCACCCTCCAGGGCGACATCCCGGAGCTGCCCACCGCGCCGGACGAGCCCGGCGAGGCGAGACTGACGATGAGCGGCCGCTACCACGGCTCCACCACCGCCGGGCAGTGGCTGGACCGCATCGTGGCCCACGGCCTGGGCACCCGCAGCCGGGTCGAGCTCACCCTGACCGACGCGGGCCTGGAGGTCGAGCGGCCCGGGGCGGCCGACTTCTTCGTCCCCACCGCCGCACTGCGGGAAGCGCGCCTGGACAAGGGCATCGCCGGCAAGGTCCTCACCGAGGGCGGACTGCTGGTGGTGACCTGGGCGCACGGCGGCAAGCTGATCGACTCCGGCTTCCGCTCCGACCGCGCGGCCGAGCACACCGAATGGGTCGACACCCTGAACCAGATGACCGACAAGACGGAAGGCGCACGATGACGACCTCCACCAGGGGAAGCTCCTCCCAGAGGAACAAGGCGCTTCCCGCCGTACTCGTCCTGGAGGACGGCCGCCTCTTCCGCGGCCGCGCCTACGGGGCCGTGGGGGAGACCTTCGGCGAGGCCGTGTTCTCCACCGGCATGACCGGCTACCAGGAGACCCTGACCGACCCGTCGTACGACCGCCAGATCGTCGTCGCGACCGCCCCGCAGATCGGCAACACCGGCTGGAACGACGAGGACGACGAGTCGGGCCGCATCTGGGTCTCCGGCTACGTCGTGCGCGACCCCGCGCGTGTGCCGTCCAACTGGCGCTCCACGCGCTCCCTGGACGACGAACTGGAGCGCCAGGGCGTCGTCGGCATCTCCGGCATCGACACCCGGGCCCTCACCCGCCATCTGCGCGAGCGCGGCTCGATGCGCGCCGGCATCTTCTCGGGCGAGGCCGTCGCCCCCGAGGCCGAGCTGCTGGAACGCGTGCAGGCGCAGCCGCAGATGAAGGGCGCCAGCCTGTACGAGGAGGTCGCGACGAAGGAGGCGTACGTCGTCCCGGCGGTCGGCGAGAAGCGTTTCACCGTCGCCGCCATCGACCTCGGCATCAAGGGCATGACCCCGCACCGCATGGCCGAGCGCGGCATCGAGGTGCACGTCCTGCCCGCCACCGCCACGGCCGACGACGTCTACGCCGTCGGCCCGGACGGCGTCTTCTTCTCCAACGGCCCCGGCGACCCGGCCACGGCCGACGGCCCGGTCGCGCTGATGTCGGCCGTCCTGGAGCGCCGGACCCCGCTGTTCGGCATCTGCTTCGGCAACCAGATCCTCGGCCGCGCGCTCGGCTTCGGCACCTACAAGCTGAAGTACGGCCACCGGGGCATCAACCAGCCGGTCCAGGACCGTACGACCGGCAAGGTGGAGGTCACCGCGCACAACCACGGCTTCGCCGTGGACGCGCCGCTCGACAAGGTCAGCGAGACGAAGTTCGGCCGCGCCGAGGTCTCGCACGTCTGCCTCAACGACAACGTCGTGGAGGGGCTCCAGCTGCTCGACCAGCCCGCCTTCTCCGTCCAGTACCACCCGGAAGCGGCAGCCGGACCGCACGACGCCGCCTACCTGTTCGACCGCTTCGTTTCCCTGATGGAGGGCCAGCGTGCCTAAGCGCACCGATATCCAGTCCGTCCTGGTCATCGGCTCCGGCCCGATCGTCATCGGCCAGGCCGCCGAGTTCGACTACTCCGGCACCCAGGCGTGCCGGGTGCTCAAGGCCGAGGGCCTGCGCGTCGTCCTCGTCAACTCCAACCCGGCGACGATCATGACCGACCCGGAGATCGCCGACGCCACCTACGTCGAGCCGATCACCCCCGAGTTCGTCGAGAAGATCATCGCCAAGGAGCGCCCCGACGCCCTGCTGCCCACCCTGGGCGGCCAGACGGCCCTGAACACCGCCATCTCGCTGCACGAGAACGGCGCGCTGGAGAAGTACGGCGTCGAGCTGATCGGCGCCAAGCCCGAGGCCATCCACAAGGGCGAGGACCGCGACCTGTTCAAGGGGGTCGTGGAGGAGGTGCGCCGCAAGATCGGGCACGGCGAGTCCGCCCGCTCGGTCATCTGCCACTCCATGGACGACGTCCTCGAGGGCGTCGAGACGCTCGGCGGCTACCCGGTCGTCGTCCGCCCGTCCTTCACCATGGGCGGCGCCGGCTCCGGCTTCGCGCACGACGAGGAGGAGCTGCGCCGCATCGCCGGCCAGGGCCTCACCCTCTCCCCGACCACCGAGGTCCTCCTGGAGGAGTCCATCCTCGGCTGGAAGGAGTACGAGCTGGAGCTGATGCGCGACAAGCACGACAACGTCGTGGTCGTCTGCTCCATCGAGAACTTCGACCCGATGGGCGTGCACACCGGCGACTCGATCACCGTGGCGCCCGCGATGACGCTGACCGACCGCGAGTACCAGGTGCTGCGCGACGTCGGCATCGCGATCATCCGCGAGGTCGGCGTCGACACCGGCGGCTGCAACATCCAGTTCGCGGTGAACCCCGAGGACGGCCGCGTGATCGTCATCGAGATGAACCCGCGCGTGTCGCGTTCCTCCGCCCTCGCCTCCAAGGCGACCGGCTTCCCGATCGCCAAGATCGCCGCCAAGCTCGCCGTCGGCTACACGCTGGACGAGATCCCCAACGACATCACGCGCGAGACCCCGGCCTCCTTCGAGCCCACCCTCGACTACGTGGTCGTCAAGGCCCCGCGGTTCGCCTTCGAGAAGTTCCCGCAGGCCGACTCCACGCTGACCACCACCATGAAGTCCGTGGGCGAGGCCATGGCCATCGGCCGCAACTTCCCCGAGGCCTTCCAGAAGGCGCTGCGTTCGCTGGAGAAGAAGGGCAGCCAGTTCGCCTTCACCGGCGACCCCGGTGACAAGGAAACCCTGCTGCGCGAGGCCGTACGGCCCACCGACGGCCGGATCAACACGGTCATGCAGGCCATCCGCGCGGGCGCCACGCCCGAGGAGGTCTTCTCCTACACGAAGATCGACCCGTGGTTCGTGGACCAGCTCTTCCTGATCAAGGAGATCGCGGACGAGCTGGCCGGCGCGCCCGAGCTGACCGCCGACCTGCTGGCCGACGCCAAGCGGCACGGCTTCTCCGACCAGCAGATCGGCGAGATCCGCGGCCTGCGCGAGGACGTCGTCCGCGAGGTGCGGCACGCCCTCGGCATCCGCCCGGTCTACAAGACGGTCGACACCTGCGCCGCCGAGTTCGCCGCCAGGACGCCGTACTTCTACTCCTCCTACGACGAGGAGAGCGAGGTCGCGCGCCGCGAGAAGCCCGCGGTGATCATCCTCGGCTCGGGCCCCAACCGCATCGGCCAGGGCATCGAGTTCGACTACTCCTGCGTGCACGCCTCCTTCGCGCTGTCCGACGCCGGGTACGAGACCGTGATGGTCAACTGCAACCCGGAGACCGTCTCCACGGACTACGACACCTCCGACCGCCTGTACTTCGAGCCGCTGACGCTCGAGGACGTGCTGGAGATCGTCCACGCCGAGCAGCAGGCCGGCCCGCTCGCGGGCGTCATCGTCCAGCTCGGCGGCCAGACCCCGCTGGGCCTGTCGCAGGCCCTGAAGGACAACGGCGTGCCGGTCGTGGGCACACCCCCCGAGGCCATCCACGCGGCCGAGGACCGCGGTGCCTTCGGCCGCGTCCTCGCGGAGGCGGGCCTGCCGGCGCCCAAGCACGGCACGGCCACCACGTTCGAGCAGGCCAAGGCCATCGCCGACGAGATCGGCTACCCGGTCCTGGTCCGGCCGTCCTACGTCCTCGGCGGGCGCGGCATGGAGATCGTCTACGACGAGACCCGCCTCGCCTCCTACATCGCCGAGTCGACCGAGATCAGCCCTTCCCGGCCGGTCCTCGTCGACCGCTTCCTCGACGACGCGATCGAGATCGACGTCGACGCCCTCTACGACGGTGAGGAGCTGTACCTCGGCGGCGTCATGGAGCACATCGAGGAGGCCGGCATCCACTCCGGCGACTCGGCGTGCGCCCTGCCCCCGATCACCCTCGGCGGCTTCGACATCAAGCGCCTGCGCGCCTCCACCGAGGCCATCGCCAAGGGCGTCGGCGTGCGCGGCCTGATCAACATCCAGTTCGCGATGGCCGGCGACATCCTCTACGTCCTGGAGGCCAACCCGCGCGCCTCCCGTACGGTCCCCTTCACCTCGAAGGCGACCGCGGTACCGCTCGCCAAGGCCGCCGCCCGCATCTCCCTGGGCGCGACCATCGCCGAGCTGCGCGCCGAGGGGCTGCTGCCGAGGAACGGCGACGGCGGCGAGCTGCCCCTCGACGCGCCGATCTCCGTCAAGGAGGCCGTCCTGCCCTGGTCCCGCTTCCGGGACATCCACGGCCGCGGTGTCGACACCATCCTCGGCCCGGAGATGCGCTCCACCGGCGAGGTCATGGGCATCGACTCCGTCTTCGGCACGGCGTACGCCAAGTCGCAGGCGGGTGCCTACGGCCCGCTGCCCACCAAGGGCCGCGCGTTCATCTCGGTCGCCAACCGCGACAAGCGCTCGATGATCTTCCCGGCGCGCGAGCTGGTCGCCCACGGCTTCGAGCTGCTCGCCACCTCCGGCACCGCCGAGGTCCTCAAGCGCAACGGCATCAACGCCACGGTCGTCCGCAAGCAGTCCGAGGGCACCGGCCCGAACGGCGAGAAGACCATCGTCCAGCTGATCCACGACGGCGAGGTCGACCTCATCGTCAACACCCCGTACGGCACCGGTGGCCGCCTCGACGGCTACGACATCCGTACGGCCGCGGTGGCCCGCTCCGTGCCCTGCCTGACGACCGTCCAGGCGCTCGCGGCGGCCGTCCAGGGCATCGACGCCCTCAACCACGGCGACGTGGGCGTCCGCTCGCTCCAGGAACACGCCGAACACCTGATCGCGGCCCGCGACTAGCAGCCCCGAGGGGGACACCGGAAACGGTGTCCCCCTCTTCGTGAGGACACCCACATGTACAAGATCTTCTTCCGCCTGGTCTTCCGGCGGATGGACCCCGAGCAGGCCCACCACCTGGCCTTCCGCTGGATCCGGCTGGCCGCCCGCGTCCCCGTGCTGCGCACCTTCGCCGCCGCCGCCCTCGCGCCCCGCCACAAGGAACTGCGCACCGAGGCCTTCGGGCTGCGGATGCACGGCCCCTTCGGACTCGCCGCCGGCTTCGACAAGAACGCCGTCGCCGTCGACGGGATGTCGATGCTGGGCTTCGACCACGTCGAGATCGGCACGGTCACCGGCGAGCCGCAGCCCGGCAATCCCAAGAAGCGGTTGTTCCGGCTGGTCGAGGACCGCGCGCTGATCAACCGCATGGGCTTCAACAACGACGGCTCGCTGGCCGTCGCGGCCCGCCTGGCGACCCGTGAGCCGGTCTTCCGGACCGTCGTCGGCGTCAACATCGGCAAGACCAAGGCCGTCCCGGAGGCGGAGGCCGTCGCCGACTACGTGAAGTCCGCCGAGCGCCTCGCGCCGTACGCCGACTACCTGGTCGTCAACGTCTCCTCGCCCAACACACCCGGACTGCGCGACCTCCAGGCGGTGGACCACCTGCGCCCGCTGCTGACCGCCGTGCGCGAGGCCGCCGACCGCACGGTGGCGAACCGGCGTGTCCCGCTGCTGGTGAAGATCGCCCCGGACCTCGCCGACGAGGACGTCGACGCGGTCGCCGACCTGGCCGTCGAACTCGGTCTGGACGGCATCATCGCCACCAACACCACCATCGCGCGCGAGGGTCTCGGCCTGCGCTCCGACCCCGCGCTGGTCAAGGAGACCGGCGGGCTGTCCGGAGCCCCGCTCAAGGCACGCTCCCTGGAGGTGCTGCGCCGCCTGTACGCGCGCGTGGGCGACCGGATCACCCTGGTGGGCGTCGGGGGCGTGGAGAGCGCCGAGGACGCCTGGCAGCGCATCCTGGCCGGCGCCACGCTGGTCCAGGGCTACAGCGCCTTCGTCTACGAGGGCCCGTTCTGGTGCCGTGCCGTCCACAAGGGCCTCGCCGCCCGCCTGCGCACCAGCCCCTACGCCACCCTCGCCGACGCGGTCGGCGCCGACGTGAGGAAGCCCGCATGACCCCGTTGGAGCCCTTCGGCGCCCGGCTCCGCCGCGCCATGGACGAGCGCGGCCCGCTGTGCGTGGGCATCGACCCGCACGCCTCCCTGCTCGCCGAGTGGGGCCTGGACGACGACATCGCCGGTCTGGAACGGTTCAGCCGCACGGTGGTGGAGGCCGTGGCCGGCCGGGTGGCTGTCCTGAAGCCGCAGAGTGCCTTCTTCGAACGGTTCGGCTCGCGGGGCCTCGCGGTCCTGGAGACGTCCGTACGGGAGGCGCGGGCGGCCGGTGCCCTGGTCGTGATGGACGCCAAGCGCGGCGACATCGGCTCGACCATGGCCGCCTACGCCGAGGCGTTCCTGCGCGAGGACGCCCCGCTGTTCTCCGACGCCCTGACCGTCTCGCCGTACCTCGGCTACGGCTCGCTCAGCCCGGCCGTCGCGCTGGCCCGGGAGAGCGGCGCCGGCCTCTTCGTGCTGGCGCTGACCTCGAACCCGGAGGGCGGCGAGGTGCAGCACGCGGTACGCGCCGACGGCCGGACCATCGGGGCGACCGTGCTGGCCCACCTCGCGGCGGAGAACGCCGGGGAGGAACCGCTGGGCTCGTTCGGCGCGGTCGTCGGCGCCACGCTCGGCGACCTGTCCTCGTACGACCTCGACATCAACGGCCCGCTCCTCGCGCCCGGCATCGGCGCCCAGGGCGCGACCCCCGCCGACCTTCCCCGTGTCTTCGGTGCGGCCGTCCGCAACGTGGTGCCCAACGTCAGCCGGGGTGTTCTGCGTCACGGTCCCGACGTCAGCGCGCTGCGCGGGGCGGCCGAGCGTGTCGCGGAGGAGATCCGGGCGGCCGTCGGCGGCGCCTGAACCGCCGGCCGTGTGCTCGGCTGAGTGCTGTCGCGTCGACCTGAGTGTGAATACATCGGCAAAACCAGGGCAATATGCCTGAAATGTCCGACCTGACGGAGGCTGACCAGGACTTTTCCGCTGTTCTCGCTGACTCTGGCGCACTTGCCCGCTAGTCTCCGAGCAGTGGGGGCACCTCCCAGGCCCTCAAGGTAGTGGGGGAGAACGGGTGACGCGTGTTGCTCGTAGCTCCCCAGGTGTGGGGCGACTAGGTTCCTCACCGGTCCGTATCCGACAGTTCGACATCCGAGGTGACGTAGGCGTGGCTCTTCCGCCCCTTACCCCTGAACAGCGCGCAGCCGCGCTCGAAAAGGCCGCCGCGGCTCGCCGGGAGCGGGCCGAGGTCAAGAATCGACTCAAGCACTCCGGCGCCTCCCTGCACGAGGTCATCAAGCAGGGCCAGGAGAACGACGTCATCGGCAAGATGAAGGTCTCCGCGCTGCTGGAGTCCCTGCCGGGCGTGGGCAAGGTCCGCGCCAAGCAGATCATGGAGCGTCTGGGGATCTCCGAGAGCCGCCGTGTGCGCGGTCTCGGTTCCAACCAGATCGCCTCCCTGGAGCGTGAGTTCGGCAGCACCGGCTCCTGAGTCCGCCTCCCGACGGACAGGGAGTCCCGGGCACTCCGGGATTGCTGGATAATCGCTGCATGGCAGTAACACTCCGGGGGACGTCCCCCGAACCCCCGGACGCACGTCCGCGGCTGACCGTGCTCTCCGGCCCCTCGGGGGTCGGCAAGAGCACGGTCGTCGCTCATATGCGCAAGGAACACCCCGACGTCTGGCTCTCGGTGTCGGCGACCACCCGCAAGCCGCGCCCCGGCGAGCAGCACGGAGTCCACTACTTCTTCGTCACCGACGACGAGATGGACAAGCTGATCGCCAACGGCGAGCTGCTGGAGTGGGCCGAGTTCGCCGGCAACCGCTACGGCACGCCCCGCGCGGCCGTGCTGGAGCGGCTGGAGAACGGCGAGCCCGTCCTGCTGGAGATCGATCTCCAGGGCGCCCGCCAGGTCCGGGAGTCGCTCTCCGACGCCCAGCTGGTGTTCCTCGCTCCGCCCTCCTGGGAGGAGCTGGTGCGCAGGCTCACCGGCCGGGGGACCGAGCCGCCCGAGGTCATCGAACGCCGTCTGGAGGCGGCCAGGACCGAGCTGGCGGCCGAGCCGGAGTTCGACGTGACCCTGGTCAACACCTCCGTCGAGGACGTGGCGCGCGAGCTGCTAGCCTTGATGGACATTGTGTGATCGTGACTGTGATCACGGTGACTGATTCTTTTCCATCCATCGGAAGGTAGAGCGTGTCCTCTTCCATCACCGCGCCCGAGGGCATCATCAACCCGCCGATCGACGAGCTTCTCGAGGCCACCGACTCGAAGTACAGCCTCGTGATCTACGCGGCCAAGCGTGCCCGCCAGATCAACGCGTACTACTCGCAGCTCGGCGAGGGCCTCCTCGAGTACGTCGGTCCGCTCGTCGACACCCACGTGCACGAGAAGCCGCTCTCGATCGCCCTGCGCGAGATCAACGCCGGTCTGCTGACCTCCGAGGCCATCGAGGGCCCGGCGCAGTAGTTTTTTCGTATTGCGATCGACTTATCCACAGGCCCGGCAGTCGCGCTGCCGGGCCTGTGGTGTGTCATGGAGTCGGTCGTACGTTTTCGAGTCCGGGAGACACGGTGGACAAACCGAGGGTCGTGCTGGGGGTCAGCGGTGGCATCGCCGCCTACAAGGCCTGTGAGCTGCTGAGGAGGTTCACCGAGTCGGGCCATGACGTCCGCGTGGTGCCCACCGCCTCCGCGCTGCACTTCGTCGGCGCCGCCACCTGGTCGGCCCTGTCCGGCAATCCCGTCTCGCCCGAGGTCTGGGACGACGTGCACGAGGTCCCGCACGTCCGCATCGGCCAGCACGCCGACCTGGTGGTCGTCGCGCCGGCCACCGCGGACATGCTCGCCAAGGCGGCCCACGGCCTCGCCGACGACCTGCTGACCAACACGCTGCTCACCGCCCGCTGTCCGGTCGTCTTCGCCCCGGCCATGCACACCGAGATGTGGGAGCACCCGGCCACCCGGGAGAACGTGGCCACGCTCCGCCGCCGCGGCGCCGTGGTCATCGAGCCCGCCGTAGGCCGCCTCACCGGGGTCGACACCGGCAAGGGCCGGCTTCCCGACCCGGCGGAGATCTTCGAGGTCTGCCGCCAGGTGCTGGCCCGGGGCGTCACCGAGCCCGACCTGCGGGGGCGGCACGTCGTCGTCTCCGCCGGCGGCACCCGCGAGCCCCTCGACCCGGTCCGCTTCCTGGGCAACCGCTCCTCCGGCAAGCAGGGCTACGCCCTCGCCCGTACGGCCGCCGCCCGCGGCGCCCGGGTGACGCTGGTCGCAGCCAACACCGGCCTGCCCGATCCGGCGGGCGTGGACGTCGTCCCGGTGGGCACGGCCGTCCAGCTCCGCGAGGCCGTGCTCAAGGCCGCGGCGGACGCCGACGCCGTGGTCATGGCCGCCGCCGTCGCCGACTTCCGGCCGGCCGCCTACGCCGCCGGGAAGATCAAGAAGAAGGACGGCCAGGAACCCGATCCGGTCGTGCTGCTGCGAAATCCAGACATTCTCGCGGAGATCTCCGCCGACCGGGCCCGCCCCGGACAGGTGGTCGTCGGCTTCGCCGCCGAGACCGACGACGTCCTCGCCAACGGCCGCACCAAGCTCGCCCGCAAGGGCTGCGACCTGCTCGTGGTCAACGAGGTGGGGGAGCGCAAGACCTTCGGCTCCGAGGAGAACGAAGCCGTGGTACTGGGCGCCGACGGCAGCGAGACCCCGGTGCCGCACGGTCCGAAGGAGGCCCTCGCCGACATCGTCTGGGACCTGGTCGCCCAGCGCCTGGGCTGACCCGCCCGGCGGTCCCGGGCCGGGCCTCCGCCCGGGTGAACGACGCGCGCCACGGTGCTGCGGCCGGGTGTGGCGGCTCTGGTCACACCGGCTGCGATTGTGCAGAATGCCTGTGCCGCAGGTCACAACGACGCCGAGAAGCGAGACGGGGGCCCGTCGGCCGAGCGCGACCGATAAACTGTTCACGGTCGACCGGGCGCAGCCCTGTGTCGACCGCAAATGATCAGCCAGCAGCCGCTGCAACCACAGGGAGCGTTGTGTCCCGTCGCCTGTTCACCTCGGAGTCCGTGACCGAGGGTCACCCCGACAAGATCGCTGACCAGATCAGCGACACCATTCTCGACGCGCTTCTGCGCGAGGACCCGACCTCCCGGGTCGCCGTCGAGACGCTGATCACCACCGGCCTGGTCCATGTGGCCGGCGAGGTGACGACCAAGGCCTACGCGGACATCGCGACGCTCGTCCGCGGCAAGATCCTGGACATCGGCTACGACTCCTCCAAGAAGGGCTTCGACGGCGCCTCCTGCGGTGTCTCGGTGTCCATCGGCGCGCAGTCCCCGGACATCGCGCAGGGCGTCGACGCGGCGTACGAGGCCCGGGTCGAGGGTGACGAGGACGAGCTGGACCGGCAGGGCGCGGGCGACCAGGGCCTGATGTTCGGCTACGCCTCCGACGAGACGCCGACCCTGATGCCGCTCCCGATCTTCCTGGCGCACCGGCTGTCCAAGCGCCTCTCGGACGTCCGCAAGAACGGCACCATCCCCTACCTGCGCCCCGACGGCAAGACGCAGGTCACCATCGAGTACGACGGCGACAAGGCCGTCCGCCTCGACACGGTGGTCGTCTCCTCCCAGCACGCCTCCGACATCGACCTGGAGTCGTTGCTCGCCCCCGACATCCGCGAGTTCGTCGTGGAGCCGGAGCTGAAGGCGCTCCTGGACGAGGGCATCAAGCTGGACACCGAGGGCTACCGCCTGCTGGTCAACCCGACCGGCCGCTTCGAGATCGGCGGCCCGATGGGCGACGCCGGCCTCACCGGCCGCAAGATCATCATCGACACGTACGGCGGCATGGCCCGCCACGGCGGCGGCGCCTTCTCCGGCAAGGACCCGTCCAAGGTGGACCGCTCGGCCGCCTACGCCATGCGCTGGGTCGCGAAGAACGTCGTGGCGGCCGGTCTGGCCTCCCGCTGCGAGGTCCAGGTCGCCTACGCGATCGGCAAGGCCGAGCCCGTCGGCCTGTTCGTCGAGACCTTCGGCACCAACACCGTCGAGAACGAGAAGATCGAGAAGGCGATCGACGAGGTCTTCGACCTCCGTCCGGCCGCGATCATCCGTGACCTCGACCTGCTGCGCCCGATCTACTCGCAGACGGCCGCCTACGGTCACTTCGGCCGCGAGCTGCCCGACTTCACCTGGGAGCGCACGGACCGCGTGGACGCCCTGCGCACCGCCGCGGGCCTGTAACCCCGCGACACCGCTCACCGAGGCCCGGTCCCCCGCGCGGGGGGACCGGGCCTCGGCGTGTGCGCGGACGGGCCGCGCCGCGCGGCGGTCACGGGGCCGGGCGGCAGACGTGTCGCGGACGTGGCCGGCGGCGGGGCGCCGGGCCCGGTGGCTCGGCCCGGCGGTCAGGTGCGGGCGGTGTTGTCAGTGGCGTTTGGTAAGAATGCAAGCGTGAGCAGCGAGAACGGACCGGGGGACGGCGGCGCCGAGGTGGCGCCGCCGGAGCAGCTCGCGCTCATCCGGGAGAGCGTGCGGAAGGCGAAGGTGCCGCGGGCCAAGCCGCGGACCTGGCGGGGAGCCGCGCTCGCCGAGCACCTGCCCGTCGCGCGGGTGCTGGTCGACAAGGGCGTGCTGCACCTCGACCGCTACTTCGACTACGCCGTGCCGGCCGACCTGGACGCGCAGGCGCAGCCCGGAGTGCGGGTGCGGGTGCGGTTCGGGGCCGGGCGGCACCGGGTGCGCGCGGGGCGCCGGGAGGGCGGTGGGCTCGTCGACGGCTTCCTCGTCGAGCGGCGGGCCGAGTCCGACTACTCCGGCCCCCTGGCCGCCCTCGCCCAGGTCGTGTCTCCCGAGCCCGTGCTGGGCGAGGAGCTGCTGGGGCTGGCGCGGGCCGTCGCCGACCGCTACGCGGGCAGCCTCGCCGATGTGCTCCAGCTCGCCGTACCGCCGCGCAACGCACGCGCCGAACAGCGGCCCTCCCCGGCACCGCTGCCACCGCCGCCGGTCCCGGACACCGGCACCTGGGAGCGGTACGCGCACGGGAGCGCCTTCCTCGGCGCGCTGGCCTCGGGCGGGGCACCGCGGGCCGTGTGGAACGCGCTGCCGGGGCCGCTGTGGAGCGAGGAACTGGCCCGGGCCGTCGCCGCCACGCTGGCCTCGGGACGCGGCGCCCTCGTCGTCGTACCCGACGGGCGGGCCGCCGCCCGTGTGGACGCCGCGCTGACCGAGCTGCTCGGCACCGGGCGGCACGCGCTGCTCACCGCCGACGCCGGACCGGAGAAGCGGTACGCGCAGTGGCTGGCGGTGCGGCGGGGATCCGTGCGCGCCGTCGTCGGCACCCGGGCGGCGATGTTCGCGCCGGTGCGGGACCTGGGGCTCGTCGCCGTCTGGGACGACGGGGACGACAGCCACAGCGAGCAGCACGCCCCGCAGCCGCACACCCGGGACGTGCTGCTGCTGCGCGCCGCCCTCGACGGGTGTGCCTTCCTGCTGGGCGGCTGGACCTGCACCGTGGAGGCCGCGCAGCTCGTCGAGAGCGGCTGGGCCCGGCCGCTGGCCGCCGGCCGGGAGGAGGTGCGGCGGGCCACACCCCTGGTCCGGACGGTCGGTGACGCCGACCTCGCGCGCGACGAGGCCGCCCGCGCCGCCCGGCTGCCCACCCTCGCCTGGCAGGCGGCCCGCGAGGGGCTGCGGCACGGGCCGGTGCTCGTGCAGGTGCCCCGGCGGGGATACGCGCCCCGGATGGCCTGCGACCGGTGCCGGGCGCCCGCCCGGTGCCGGCACTGCTCCGGACCGCTGGAGGGGCAGGACGGCGGCGTCCTGCGATGCGGCTGGTGCGGGCGTGAGGAGAACGCCTGGCACTGCCCGGAGTGCGGCGGCTTCCGGCTCCGCGCCCAGGTCGTGGGCGCGCGGCGCACCGCCGAGGAACTGGGGCGCGCCTTCCCCGCCGTACCGGTGCGCACCTCGGGACGTGAGCATGTGCTGGACACCGTGCCCGGCACGCCCGCGCTGGTGGTCAGCACACCGGGCGCCGAACCGGTCGCCGAGGGCGGTTACGCGGCGGCGCTGCTGCTGGACGGCTGGGCCATGCTCGTACGGCCCGACCTGCGGGCCGGTGAGGACGCGCTGCGCCGGTGGATCGCGGCCGGAGCGCTGGTGCGGCCGCAGTCCGAGGGGGGCACGGTGGTCGTGGTGGCCGAGCCGACCCTGCGCCCCGTACAGGCCCTGGTGCGCTGGGACCCCGTCGGGCATGCCGTGCGGGAGCTGGCCGAGCGGGCCGAGCTGGGATTCCCGCCGGTGTCCCGGATGGCGGCCGTGTCCGGGCCGCCCGCGGCCGTCGCGGAGTTCCTGGCAGCGGTCGAACTGCCGCCGGACGCCGAGGTGCTGGGGCCGGTGCCGCTGCCGCCCCCGCCGCCCGGCCGGCCCCGCAGGCCCGGCGGGCCGCCGCCCGGTGAGCACTGGGAGCGGGCGCTCGTCCGCGTACCGCCGGGCAGCGGCGCCGCGCTGGCCACCGCCCTGAAGACCGCGCAGGCCGCTCGTACGGCCCGGGGGAGCGAGGAGCCGGTGCGGGTACGGATCGATCCGCCGGACATCGGCTGACGGGGGCGTGGGCAGGCGTACGGGGCGTGGGGCGGGAGGCATCGGCGGCGCGCGACTGCCTGAGCCCGCGATGCCGTGCCGGCTCGTGATGCCGTGCCCGTCTCGTTGCCGTTCCGGCCACCCCGTGGCCTGCGGAGTGACGTCCGCGACCGCCTCCGGGGGGCAGGCGCCCGGCCCCGGGGCAGGTCGCGGGCCGGGACGGGCCGCTGCGCCTCTCCGGTGAGTCCGCCGGTGCCCTGGTGCGGCAAGGGCACCCGGCACCCGGCGCCCGGCCCCGGGCCGGCCCGCGTCCGCGTCGGCATCCGGGGACAGGTCTGCCCTCCCGGGCGCGTTCGGGAGGGCAGGGTGCGGGCCGTCAGCCGTCAGCCGTTGCGCGGGCTGGGGAAGGCCGTCGGACGGGCGTCTTCGCGGAGCGCCGGGCTCCCCGCGGTCGGCTGGGTCGGCATGGAGCGAGCCGCCGGGACCGTGGGCAGTCCCGCGTTCGGGGTGAGCGTGCGGGCGCCGGCCGGCTCCGTCGCCCGGTCGGTCTCGGCGGCAGCCTGGGCCGCGGCGCGACGGGCGCCGTAGCGGCGGTGCACCGCCTGCTTGGTGACGCCGAGCGCGGAGCCCACCGCGTCCCACGAGAAGCCCAGCGAGCGGTCGAAGTCCACGGCGGCCGTGACCAGGGTTTCGACGCTGTCCCGCAGCTCCTGGGCCAGGCGCACCGTCGGGGCGGGGGCCCGGCCGTAGACGACGAAGCCCGTGGAGGGGCCGGAGCGGCGCGGGCGGTAGACGTTGCCCAACTGGGCGGTGAGCGTGCGCAGCGCGTCCACCTGCCGGCGGACCCGCTCGATGTCCCGCACCAGCAAGTGCAGGCTGGCCCGGGCCTGGGCGTCGTGGGTTGCATGGTCGGCCATGAACAAGCCTCTCCGAACCGGCGTTGAAAGGAACCGGGCCGCGAAAGGGGCCCGATGTGGTCAACTCTGTCTTGACCAACGCGCCGACGCTCCGCTGGTCACGGGCTGGGGGCGCGCGGTCCTGCGCGTACGCCGCCCACCCGCCCGCGCGCCGCCCGTGGTCATAGACTGGTGCGCTGCCCGCCCGACCCCCGCCCGAGAGGCCCGATCCCGCCCATGAAGCTCGTCTTCGCCGGTACCCCCGAGGTCGCCGTTCCCGCCCTGGACGCTCTGCTCGCCTCCGGGCGGCACGAGGTGGCCGCCGTCGTCACGCGGCCGGACGCGCCGGCCGGACGCGGACGCAGGCTGGTCGCGTCGCCCGTGGCCGAGCGGGCGGAGGAGGCCGGGATCGAGGTGCTCAAGCCGCTCAAGCCCCGCGACCCGGAGTTCCTGGAGCGGCTCAGGGTGATCGCGCCGGACTGCTGCCCGGTCGTGGCCTACGGAGCCCTGCTGCCGAGGGCCGCCCTGGACATCCCGGCCCACGGCTGGGTGAACCTGCACTTCTCGCTGCTGCCCGCCTGGCGCGGGGCGGCGCCGGTGCAGCACGCCGTCATGGCGGGCGACGAGATCACCGGGGCGTCCACCTTCCTCATCGAGGAGGGACTCGACTCCGGGCCCGTCTACGGCACGGTGACCGAGGAGATCCGTCCGACCGACACCAGTGGTGACCTGCTCACCCGGCTCGCCTTCGCGGGCGCCGGGCTGCTGGCCGCGACCATGGACGGTATCGAGGACGGCACCCTGAAGGCCGTACCGCAGCCGGCCGAGGGCATCACCGTCGCGCCGAAGATCACCGTGGAGGACGCCCAGGTGGACTGGGCGGCGCCGGCGCTGCGCGTCGACCGGGTCGTGCGCGGCTGCACCCCGGCGCCCGGCGCCTGGACCACCTTCCGCGGCGAGCGGCTCAAGCTCATCCAGGTCACGCCCGTGCCCGAGCGGACGGACCTCGCGCCGGGCCGGCTCGCGGCGGGCAAGAACAGCGTGCACGTGGGCACCGGTTCGTACGCCGTCGAGCTGCTGTGGGTGCAGGCCCAGGGCAAGAAGCCCATGCGGGCGGCCGACTGGGCGCGCGGGACGCGCATCGCGGACGGCGAGACGCTCGGCGGCTGACGCCCCGGACGGCGGCGGCGGGGACACGCCGACGTAGGCTGGGACCCGCATCCCCTTCATCACATCCGGAGCACCTTTTTCGTGAGCGAGCAGTCCCGGCGGCCCCGCGGGCCCGCCAAGCCCTACCGCCGTCCCCAGAAGGACCCCGTCCGCATCCTGGCCTTCGAGGCGCTGCGCGCGGTGGACGAGCGGGACGCGTACGCCAACCTCGTGCTGCCGCCGCTGCTGAGGAAGGCGCGTGACAAGGGCGACTTCGACGCCCGGGACGCCGCCCTCGCCACCGAGCTGGTGTACGGCACGCTGCGCCGGCAGGGCACGTACGACGCCGTCATCGCCGCCTGCGTCGACCGGCCGCTGCGCGAGGTCGACCCGCCGGTGCTGGACGTCCTCAGCCTGGGCGCGCACCAGCTGCTCGGCACGCGGATCCCGACGCACGCCGCGGTGTCCGCCTCCGTGGAACTGGCCCGGGTGGTGCTCGGGGACGGGCGCGCCAAGTTCGTCAACGCCGTGCTCCGCAAGGTCGCGCAGCACGACCTCCAGGGGTGGATCGAGAAGGTCGCGCCGCCCTACGACGACGATCCCGAGGACCACCTCGCCGTCGTGCACTCGCACCCCCGCTGGGTCGTCTCCGCGCTGTGGGACTCCCTCGGCGGCGGCCGGGCCGGCATCGAGGAACTGCTGGCCGCGGACAACGAGCGCCCCGAGGTGACGCTCGTCGCCCGCCCCGGGCGCGCGACCACCGGGGAGCTGCTGCGGGAGGACGCCGCCGAACCCGGACGCTGGTCGCCGTACGCCGTGCGGCTCGCCGAGGGCGGCGAGCCGGGCGCGGTCGAGGCCGTGCGCGAGGGCCGGGCCGGCGTGCAGGACGAGGGCAGCCAGCTGGTCGCCCTCGCGCTGGCGAACGCCCCGCTCGACGGATCCGACGCGCGGTGGCTGGACGGGTGTGCCGGACCCGGCGGCAAGGCCGCGCTGCTGGCCGCGCTCGCCGCCGAGCGGGGGGCCACGCTGCTCGCCTCGGAGAAGCTGCCGCACCGGGCGGGGCTCGTCGCCCGGGCGCTGCACGGCAACCCCGGGCCGTACCAGGTCATCACCGCCGACGGGACGCGGCCGCCGTGGCGGCCGGGCTCCTTCGACCGGGTGCTGATGGACGTGCCGTGCACCGGGCTGGGCGCGCTGCGCCGGCGTCCGGAGGCGCGCTGGCGCCGGCGCCCCGAGGACCTGGACAGCTTCGCGCCGCTCCAGCGCGGGCTGCTGCGTACGGCGCTCGACTCGGTCCGCGTCGGCGGGATCGTCGGCTACGCCACCTGTTCCCCGCACCTCGCGGAGACCCGGGCGGTCGTCGCCGACGTGCTCAAGCAGCGGCCGGAGACGGAGCTGATCGACGCCCGCCCGCTGCTGCCCGCCCTTCCCGCGCTCGGCGAGGGACCGGATGTGCAGCTGTGGCCGCATCTGCACGGCACCGACGCGATGTACCTGGCCCTGATCCGGCGCACCGGCTGATCCCGCCGCGCGGGCCGGCGGTGCCGCTGTGGTCGGTGATGTCCACAGGCAGTCACATATCGTCGCACCAGTACGATGAACGAACCTGCCTGTGGACGGTGGGGAACATCAGTGCCCCGGGCATGGCAGGCTTGGGGCATGGCCGTGCAGATCAATCCCAGCATCCTTTCCGCCGACTTCGCCCGCCTCGCGGAGGAGGCCAAGGCGGTGCAAGGCGCCGACTGGCTCCATGTCGACGTCATGGACAACCACTTCGTCCCGAACCTGACGCTCGGTGTGCCGGTCGTGGAGTCCCTGGCCCGTGCGACGGACACCCCGCTGGACTGCCATCTGATGATCGAGGACGCCGACCGCTGGGCGCCTCAGTACGTCGAGGCGGGCGCCTCCTCCGTCACCTTCCATGTGGAGGCCGCCGCCGCCCCCGTGCGGCTCGCCCGGGAGATCCGGGCCAAGGGTGCCCGCGCGTCCATGGCGCTCAAGCCCGCCACACCGATCGAGCCGTACGAGGACCTGCTCCCGGAACTCGACATGCTCCTGATCATGACGGTCGAACCGGGCTTCGGCGGCCAGGCCTTCCTCGACATCATGCTGCCGAAGATCCGCCGCACCCGTGAACTGATCGGCAAGCACGGTCTGGAGCTGTGGCTCCAGGTCGACGGCGGCGTCTCGGCCGCCACGATCGAGCGGTGCGCGGACGCGGGAGCGGACGTGTTCGTCGCCGGCTCCGCCGTCTACGGGGCCGAGGACCCGGCAGCGGCCGTACGTGCCCTGCGCACGCAGGCGGAGACGGTCACCGCCCAGGCGTCCTGGGCATGCGACCACTGAGCCACAGCGAAGTGAACGCTTGAATGAACGGCGCCCATCAGGGCGGATCAGCAGCGCCGGATCTGCAAGGATGAACGGCGAATCCAGAGTGTGAACAGCAGTGAGGAGATCGCCGTGTCGGGTATGTCGGCGGGCCGGTCAGCCATGCGGATGGGACCCGCTGAGCTGGTGCAGGCGGCGGCCATGGCCCGCCGCTTCTACCTCGAGGGCAAATCCAAGATCCAGATCGCGGAGGAGTTCGGCGTCAGCCGCTTCAAGGTGGCCAGGGTCCTGGAGACGGCTCTCGAACGGGATCTCGTGCGCATCGAGATCCGGGTGCCGGCCGAACTGGACGCCGAGCGCTCCGACGCGCTCCGCGCCCGCTACGGCCTCAGACACGCTGTCGTGGTCGAGTCCCCGGCCGACGCCGAGGACAGTCCCGACCCCGAGAACCTCGGGGAGGTGGCCGCCGACCTGCTCGGCGAACTCGTCAACGAGGGGGACGTCCTCGGGCTGGCGTGGGGCCGGTCCACCATCAACATGGCCGCGGCGCTCGACCGGCTGCCGCCGTGCACGGTGGTGCAGCTGACGGGCGTGTACGACGCCGGGACCGCCGAGCGCGGCTCGGTGGAGGCCGTCCGCCGGGCCGCCCAGGTGTCGGGCGGTGACGCGCACCCCATCTACGCGCCGATGCTGCTGCCCGACGCGGCCACCGCGGTGGCGCTGCGCCACCAGACGGGGATCGCCCGGGCCTTCGAGTACTTCGACAAGGTCACGGTCGCCTGCGTCTCCATCGGCTCGTGGGAGCCGGGCATCTCGACCGTGCACGACATGCTCAGCGACGAGGAGCGCGCGCACTACGCCTCGCTCGGTGTCGCCGCCGAGATGTCCGCGCACCTCTTCGACGCCGAGGGACGCCGGATCGGGCGGGACCTGGGGGAGCGGTGCATCACGGTCAAGGCCGACCAGCTGCGCCGCGTCCCGGAGGTCGTGGCGATCGCGGGCGGGCAGCGCAAGGGGGCGGCGATCGACGCGGTGCTCCGCTCCGGGCTGGTCACCAGCCTGGTGACCGACACGTCGGCCGCCGACTACCTGATGACCGCGGGACCCACGCCGAAGTCCGCGCTGAACCGTGCCGACCCCGACGGGCACTGACGGCCGGCCCCGGCGGCGGGCCGTCCTCCCGCGGCGGCCGGACGGCCGGGGCGGTTTCGCCGGCGTGCCGCCGCGGCTCGTCCTCCGTGCGTCGGCGGGACTGCTCGTCGCGCTGACGGGACTGCTCGTCTGCCTCTCCGTCCTGCTCACGGGCTGTGCGTCCCCCCAGGGCACCACGACGGCACCGGGCGCGTCCGCCCCGGCGTGGGCCGGGGGCATGGCCACCGTCCGCGAGTCCCGGCTCCCCGCCGAGGCCCGCCGGACGCTCGCCCTCATCGACCGGGGCGGTCCCTTCCCGTACGCCAGGGACGGAGCCGTCTTCGGGAACTTCGAAGGACGCCTGCCCCGGCAGCGGCGCGGCCACTACCACGAGTACACGGTGCGCACGCCCGGCTCGCACGACCGCGGGGCCCGGCGCATCGTCACCGGGCAGGACGGGGAGACGTACTACACCGATGATCACTACGAGTCGTTCCGGGCGGTGCTGAGATGACGGAAGACCTGGGCGGCCGGTATCCGGTCACCCTGGATCTGGACGGTGTCACGGACAAGGCGGGTCTGATGGACCGCGTCGCCCGGGCGCTGAACCTGCCCGACTGGTTCGGGCGGAACTGGGACGCGCTGGCCGATTCCCTCGCCGACGACTCCGGGTGGCCCCAGGGAGCCGCCGCGCGGGGACTGCTGGTCGTCGTACGGGGCTGGCGGCCGTACGCCGAGGCGGATCCGGACGCGTGGCGCACCGCGCTGGACGTGTTCGCCGAGGCGGCCGACGAGACGCCCGCGCTCACCGTCGTGCTGGCCCTTGGAGGATCCTCCTAGGCCGTCACGGCCGGCCTGGACGTTCTGTGAGGGCGGGACGGCGGTGGGGGCATGGGAGAATGAAGTACGTGCTCTTTCCCCCTGGCACACCTGTCCGGGGGCCACCTCTGATCGACTGGGATGTGCAGCACGTGCGTTTCCTCAATGACATCCAGCCCGCGTACGACCTGACGTACGACGACGTGTTCATGGTGCCGAGCCGCTCCGCGGTGGGCTCGCGTCAGGGCGTGGACCTCGCTTCGCCGGACGGCACGGGCACCACCATCCCGCTCGTCGTCGCCAACATGACCGCCATAGCCGGCCGCCGCATGGCCGAGACGATGGCCCGCCGGGGCGGCCTGGTGGTCATCCCGCAGGACATCCCCCTCGACGTCGTCACCGATGTCGTCTCCTGGGTGAAGAGCCGCCATCTGGTGCTGGACACCCCGATCGTGCTGGCCCCGCACCAGACCGTCGCCGACGCCCTGTCGCTGCTGCCCAAGCGGGCGCACAACGCCGGTGTCGTCGTGGACGAGAACCACCGCCCCGTCGGTGTCGTCACCGACACCGACCTGTCCGGCGTCGACCGCTTCACCCAGCTCGAAGTGGTCATGTCCAGGGACCTGCTGCTCCTCGACGCGGACATCGACCCGCGCGAGGCCTTCAACCGGCTGGACGCGGCCAACCGCCGCTACGCCCCGGCCGTGGACGCCGAGGGCAGGCTCGCCGGCATCCTCACCCGCAAGGGCGCCCTGCGCGCCACCCTGTACACCCCGGCCGTGGACGCGAACGGCAGGCTGCGGATCGCCGCCGCCGTGGGCATCAACGGCGATGTGGCGGGCAAGGCCAAGCAGCTGCTGGACGCGGGCGTCGACACGCTCGTCATCGACACCGCGCACGGCCACCAGGAGTCGATGATCAGCGCCGTCCAGGTGGTGCGCGCGCTCGACCCCCAGGTGCCGATCGTGGCGGGCAACATCGTCTCCGCCGAGGGCGTCAAGGACCTGATCGACGCGGGCGCGGACATCATCAAGGTCGGTGTCGGCCCCGGCGCCATGTGCACCACGCGCATGATGACCGGCGTGGGCCGGCCGCAGTTCTCCGCGGTCCTGGAGTGCGCCGCCGAGGCGAAGAAGTACGGCAAGCACGTGTGGGCCGACGGCGGCATCCGCCACCCGCGCGACGTCGCGATGGCGCTCGCGGCCGGCGCGTCCAACGTGATGGTCGGCTCCTGGTTCGCGGGCACCTACGAGTCCCCGGGCGACCTCCAGCAGGACGCCAACGGCCGCTTCTACAAGGAGTCGTTCGGCATGGCCTCCGCGCGCGCGGTGGCCAACCGCACGTCCGAGGAGTCCGCGTACGACCGTGCCCGCAAGGCGCTGTTCGAGGAGGGCATCTCCACCTCCCGCATGTTCCTCGACCCGGCCCGCCCGGGCGTCGAGGACCTGATCGACTCGATCATCGCGGGCGTCCGCTCCTCGTGCACCTACGCCGGCGCCGCCTCCCTGGAGGAGTTCGCCGAGAAGGCCATCGTCGGCATCCAGAGCGCGGCCGGCTACGCCGAGGGCAAGCCGCTGCACGCCAGCTGGAGCTGACCCCGCCCCCGTAGCCGGAGCCGACCCCGCCTCCGTCCCGACGGCCCCCGTTGCTCCCCCCGCGCGTCGTACCCGCGCCCGGGAGGAACGGGGGCCGTCGGCGTTCCCGGCACGGCCGGCGGACGGCGGCCGGCAGGACGGGGAAGGCGGTCCGTGAGGGCGCTGTGCAACGCTCGGCAGCGCGTGCGCAACGAATGGGCATTCCCGGCCGATAGACGCAATGATCATCCGCGGATGCGCAAGGTTGCTGCATTACGCCCGTGAAGGCCCGCCTCGTAGGGTGCTGCGCTAGACGTGGTGTGGCGGGGACCCCGCTCGGTCGGTTCCTGCCCGCGCAGGCTCCCACCGGTCCCCACCCACGAGGGCCGGCGGTCATGCCGGCCCGCCTCGCAATCCCCGGCAGCGATAAGGAGCCCACGCGTGCTCGATCAAGGCGCACCCCCGCAGAACCAGAAACCGGCCGCCCCCGCGTCCCCGGGCGTCGCCGCGCGCCTGATGCGTCGCAAGCCCGTGGAACTCCTGGTCGCAGAGGGCGGCCAGGGTGAGGGAGGGCAGCTGCGGCGCTCCCTCGGACTGTGGCAGCTGACCATGATCAGCATTGGTGCCACCCTCGGCACCGGCATTTTCGTCGTCCTCGGCGAGGCCGTCCCCAAGGCTGGCCCGGCCGTCATCCTCTCCTTCGTGATCGCCGGTATCACCGCGCTGTTCTCGGCCCTCTCCTACGCCGAGCTGGCCGGCACCATCCCGGTCTCCGGGTCCTCGTACTCGTACGCATACGCAACGATGGGCGAGCTGATCGCCTGGGTGTGCGGCTGGTGTCTGCTCCTGGAGTACGGCGTCTCGGTCGCCGCCGTGGCCGTCGGCTGGGGCGAGTACCTGAACGAGCTGCTGGACGGCGTCTTCGGCGTCACCATCCCGGACGCCCTGGCCAACCCGCCCGGCGTCCACGGCGGCGTGTTCAACCTGCCCGCGCTGATCGTCGTGCTCCTCGCGATGACCTTCCTCCTCGGCGGCGCCAAGGAGTCCGCGCGCGCCAACACCATCATGGTGTGCGTGAAGATCGCCGCGCTGGTGCTGTTCTGCGCCATCGGCTTCATGGGCTTCAAGTCCGGCAACTACTCGCACTTCATGCCGCTCGGCATGGGAGGCGTCAGCGCCGCCGGTGCCACGCTGTTCTTCTCCTACATCGGCTTCGACGCCGCCTCCACCGCCGGCGAGGAGGCCAAGGACGCCCAGCGCGACCTGCCCCGCGCCATCATGCTCTCCCTGGTCATCGTCACGGCCTTGTACGTGCTGGTCGCCGCCGTCGCGGTCGGTGCCAAGCCCTGGCGGACGTTCGCGAACTCCGAGGCCGCGCTCGCCCAGATCATGACGGACGTCACCGGCCAGAGCTTCTGGGGCACCCTGCTGGCCTTCTGCGCGGTCATCGCCATCGCCAGCGTCGTCCTGACCGTGCTGTACGGCCAGACCCGCATCCTGTTCGCGATGTCCCGCGACGGCCTGGTGCCCAAGGTCTTCGCCCGGGTCCACCGGAAGACCGGCGTCCCGCGTGCCAACACGGTCATCGTGGCCCTCTTCTGCGGCGTCCTCGCCGCCGCCATCCCGCTGGGACAGCTCGCCGACGCCACCAGCATCGGCACGCTGTTCGCCTTCGCTCTGGTCAACATCGCGGTCGTGGTCCTGCGCCGGACCCGTCCGGACATGAAGCGCACGTTCCGCGTCCCGCTGTCGTGGGTGCTGCCCGCGCTGGGCTTCCTCTGCTGCGTGTGGATGATGGGCAGCCTGTCCACCGTCACCTGGACCGTGTTCGGTGTCTGGATGGCTGTCGGGCTCGTGTTCTACTTCCTGTACGGCTACCGCCGATCCCGTCTCGCGACCGACGAGGACCTCGCGGTGACGGCAGAGAAGTGACCGGACCGAAGAAGTGAACCACCCCCTGTGCTGAACGATCTCGACGAACGCATCGTGCACGCCCTCGCCGAGGACGCCCGCCGCTCCTATGCGGACATCGGGCAGATGGTCGGTCTGTCGGCCCCCGCCGTGAAACGGCGCGTGGACCGGCTGCGCGCCACCGGGGCCATCACCGGATTCACCGTCCGGGTGGACCCGGCGGCGCTCGGCTGGGAGACCGAGGGGTACATCGAGATCTACTGCCGGAGCAACACCTCCCCGGAGACCATCCAGCGAGGTCTGGAGCGCTACCAGGAGGTGGTGGCCGCGTCGACCGTCACCGGAGACGCGGACGCGATCGCCCAGGTGTTCGCCTCCGACATGCGCCACTTCGAACGCGTGCTGGAGCGGATCGCCGGCGAGCCCTTCGTGGAACGCACCAAGTCGGTGCTGGTGCTGTCGCCGCTGCTGCGACGGTTCTCCTCCGGCGCGCCGGGGTGACCCCGGCGCGTCCCGTCCGGTGACCGGCCACCGGACGGGACACGGCCTTTCGACGGCCGAGCGGGCGCCCGTGGCCGAGCGGCGCCCGTGCCCCTCACCACCGACCGGCACAACCGGCCCGGGTCCGCGCCTCCCCCGCGCGACCCGGGCCGGTCCGGTCCTCGTCGGAAGCCGGGCGCATACGACGCCCCGCCCCGTCCCTCATGGAGCCCGCGGCGGCGCCCCGCCCGTCTCCCGGCGGCGTGCCTCACCAGGCCCTCGCCGCAGGCCGCCGCGAGGTCCTTTGCGCAGGTCGTCGCCGGGAACGGAAGGGTCTTCCGCCGGGGTGCGCAACGAATCGCCGCCCGGACCGCGCTCGACGCAACGAACCGTGCACCGGCGCGCAACGGCTCCTGCTTGTCCGGCCGAGCGCGCCGACCGTACCGTCTAATTCGGCCCCCAAACCCCCCGTACCGGTGAGGATCCCGCATGCGCACCGCCCTGCTCCAAGGCTCCGGCCGCCCCGGTTCGATCGTCGAGAACCTCAAGGTCCTCGACGAGGCCGCGGGCCGGGCCGCCGCCGCGGGCGCGGGGCTGCTGGCCGCGCCGGAGATGTTCCTCACCGGCTACGCGATCGGCGACGACATCGCCCGCCTCGCCGAGCCCGCCGACGGCGACTCCGCCGACGCGGTCGCGGAGATCGCCTCACGGCACGGCCTGGCCCTCGCCTACGGCTACCCGGAGCGCGACGGCGACACCGTGTACAACTCGGCGCAGCTGATCTCGGCCGACGGGACCCGGCTCGCGAACTACCGCAAGACCCACCTGTTCGGCTGCTTCGAACGCGACCACTTCACGCCGGGCGAGCGGCACGTCGTCCAGGCCGAGCTGAACGGCCTGACCGTCGGCCTGCTGATCTGCTACGACGTCGAGTTCCCGGAGAACGTCCGCGCCCACGCCCTGGCCGGCACCGACCTCCTCCTCGTCCCGACCGCGCAGATGCACCCGTACCAGTTCGTCGCCGAGTCGATGATCCCGGTGCGCGCCTTCGAGAACCAGATGTACGTCGCCTACGTCAACCGGGTCGGCCGGGAAGGGGAGTTCGAGTTCGTCGGGCTGTCCGTCCTCGCCGGACCCGACGGTGTGGCCCGCGCCCGCGCCGGCCGTGCCGAGCAGCTGGTGGTCGCCGACGCCGACCCCGCCTTCCTGGCCGCCTCCCGCGAGGTCAACCCGTACCTGCACGACCGCCGCCCCGGTCTGTACGGGTCCCTCGTCTGAGCCGTCGCCCGCCGCACCAGCCTCCCCCCTGTTTCACCTCGCGCAAGGAGTCCGTACCCCCATGACGTCCACGGTGCCCAACGCCGTCGAGCACGCCGACGAGCAGCAGCCGCCGATCACCATGTTCGGCCCGGACTTCCCCTACGCCTACGACGACTTCCTGACCCACCCGGCGGGCCTCGGCCAGATACCGGCCACCGAGCACGGCACCGAGGTCGCGGTCATCGGCGGCGGCCTGTCCGGCATCATCGCCGCCTACGAGCTGATGAAGATGGGCCTCAAGCCCGTCGTCTACGAGGCCGACCAGATCGGCGGCCGGCTCCGCACGGTCGGTTTCGAGGGCTGCGACGAGTCGCTGACCGCGGAGATGGGCGCCATGCGCTTCCCGCCGTCCTCCACCGCGCTCCAGCACTACATCGACCTGGTCGGTCTGGAGACCCGTCCCTTCCCCAACCCGCTGGCCGAGGCGACCCCCTCGACCGTGGTCGACCTCAAGGGCGAGTCGCACTACGCCGAGACGATCGGCGACCTGCCGCAGGTGTACCGGGACGTCGCCGCGGCCTGGGGCAAGTGCCTGGAGGAGGGCGCCGACTTCTCCGACATGAACCGTGCCATGCGCGAGCGGGACGTGCCGCGCATCCGCGAGATCTGGGCGAAGCTGGTCGAGAAGCTCGACAACCAGACCTTCTACGGCTTCCTCTGCGACTCCGACGCCTTCAAGTCCTTCCGGCACCGGGAGATCTTCGGCCAGGTCGGCTTCGGCACCGGCGGCTGGGACACCGACTTCCCGAACTCCATCCTGGAGATCCTGCGCGTCGTCTACACCGAGGCCGACGACCACCACCGCGGCATCGTCGGCGGCTCCCAGCAGCTGCCGCTGCGCCTGTGGGAGCGCGAGCCGGAGAAGATCGTCCACTGGCCGTACGGCACCTCGCTGAAGTCCCTGCACGTGGACGGCGAGCCGCGCCCGGCCGTGACCCGGCTGCACCGCACCGCGGGCAACCAGATCACCGTGACGGACGCCAACGGCGACATCCGCACCTACCAGGCGGCCATCTTCACCGCCCAGTCCTGGATGCTGCTGTCCAAGATCGCCTGTGACGACTCGCTCTTCCCGATCGACCACTGGACCGCGATCGAGCGCACCCACTACATGGAGTCCTCGAAGCTCTTCGTCCCGGTGGACCGGCCGTTCTGGCTGGACAAGGACGAGCAGACCGGCCGGGACGTCATGTCGATGACGCTCACCGACCGCATGACCCGCGGCACTTACCTGCTGGACGACGGCCCGGACAAGCCCGCCGTGATCTGCCTGTCCTACACCTGGTGCGACGACAGCCTGAAGTGGCTGCCGCTGTCCGCGAACGAGCGGATGGAGGTCATGCTGAAGTCGCTCGGCGAGATCTACCCCAAGGTCGACATCAGGAAGCACGTCATCGGCAACCCGGTGACCGTCTCCTGGGAGAACGAGCCCTACTTCATGGGCGCGTTCAAGGCCAACCTGCCCGGCCACTACCGCTACCAGCGGCGCCTGTTCACCCACTTCATGCAGGACCGGCTGCCCGAGGACAAGCGGGGCATCTTCCTCGCCGGCGACGACATCTCCTGGACGGCCGGCTGGGCCGAGGGCGCCGTCCAGACCGCGCTGAACGCGGTCTGGGGCGTCATGCGCCACTTCGGCGGCACCACCGACGCCACCAACCCGGGCCCGGGTGACGTCTACGACGAGATCGCGCCGGTGGAGCTTCCCGAGGACTGACCGGGAACACCGACCGAGGCGCGGCCGGCCGGCCCCGGACTCCGGCCGCCCGCGCCTTGTCGAACACCTCGGCGGCGACCGCGGTAGGGGTCGGGTCGGGGCAGGCCCTCGATGCCGTACCGGCCCTGGGCGGTGGGCTCGGCGTACCGGGCCCGCCCGAAGATCCCCAGGCTGTCCTGGCCGGTCCGTTCCGTGGTGCGCGCCACGCAGGGGACGTCCCTGCCGACCGGGTACTGCCGGGTCCGGGGAGGGGAGACGGAGCCGGACCGCCGTGCCGCCGCTCCTGCGCGACCGGGTGCCGGCCGGTCGGCGCACGGCCGTGGCGGACGGGTCAGTCCGTCAGCGGCGTCAGCAGCATCCGTCCCGCGAAGCCCACCGCCGCGTCCAGCCGTTCGGTGAACTCCTCGGCGACGTCGGCGCAGTGCCGCAGCGCCCACAGGGCCCGGGCCGTCGTCCAGGTGGCGTCCCGGGCCCGCTCCAGGCTCCAGGAGCCCAGCAGGTGGGTGAGCGGGTCGGCGATCTGGAGCAGGTCGGGGCCCGGCATCAGGTCCTCGCGGATGCGCTCCTCCAGCGACACGAGGAGATCGCCCACCCGGTCGAACTCGTCCTCCAGATCGCAGGGTTCGCAGTCGAGCGCGCGGCACGTGTCCACCACGGCCAGCGCCAGGTCGTGCCCGATGTGCGCGTTGATGCCAGCCAGCGCGAACTGGAGCGGCCGTACCCCCGGATGGTGGCGGAGCTGGAACAGCGGGCGCCAGCAGGCGGGCGGGCGGCGGTCGCCGGCAGCCGTGTCCACCGCCGTCAGATAGCGCTCGGCGAACCGCACGTCCAGCGTGGCCGCCGCGCGCGGGTCCGCGAACTCCCCGGCGTGCAGGCGCCGGCCGACCTCCTCCGTGACCGCGAGGTAGACCCGGTTGAACACGCCGACGCCGTCCCGCTCGGGCAGGACCGCGCCGAGCGCGCGCATCCGTGAGACGACGTCGTCGACGGGGGTGGTGAGGTGTTCCAGCTGCGCCATGGTGGAAGGGTCGCAGCACCGGGCCGGATGGAGCACCGCCCGGCCCGGTGCTTCGCCGGAACGGGGGAACGCCGGCGGGGGGCGCCCAGGTCGCTCCCGGCCTACGGCTCGGTGGTGCCGCGCTCCGCGTCGTAGGAGGACGTGCCCTCGTCCAGCAGCGGCTCCTGTTGCTTCAGGTGGGCCGGGGCGAGGGCCCGCAGGGCGTGGTAGCCGGTGATGACGACCAGGGTGCCGAGCGCGATGCCACTGAGGCTGAAGGTGTCGGTGAACTTCATGGTGACGTTGCCGACGCCGATGATGATGCCCGCGGCGGCCGGCACCAGGTTCAGCGGGTTGCGCAGGTCCACCTCGGCGTGGCTCCAGATCTGGGCGCCGAGCAGGCCGATCATGCCGTACAGGATGACGGTGATGCCGCCGAGGACGCCGCCCGGGACGGCGGCGACGACCGCGCCGAACTTGGGGCAGACGCCGAAGAGCAGGGCGAAACCGGCGGCGGCCCAGTAGGCGGCGGTGGAGTAGACGCGGGTCGCGGCCATCACACCGATGTTCTCGGAGTACGTGGTGTTGGGCGGGCCGCCCACCGCGGTCGACAGGACGGAGGCGACCCCGTCCGCCGAGATCGCCGTGCCCAGCTCGTCGTCCAGCGGGTCGCCGGTCATCTCGCCGACCGCCTTGACGTGCCCCGCGTTCTCCGCGACCAGGGCGATGACGACGGGCAGCGCGACCAGGACCGCCGACCACTGGAAGGACGGTCCGTGGAAGGAGGGCAGGCCGATCCAGTCGGCGCGCCAGACGCCGGAGAGGTCGAGCCGCCAGTGGTCGGTGAGTTTGCCGCTCGCGTCCACCGAGTGGATCTTGCCGAAGACCTGGTCGAACGCCCAGGAGATGCCGTACCCGAAGGCCAGGCCCAGGAAGATCGCGATCCGGGACCAGAAACCGCGCAGGCAGACCACCGCGAGTCCGGTGAACAGCATCACCAGCAGGGCCGTCCACTGGTCCTGCGGCCAGTAGGTGGAGGCGGTCACCGGGGCGAGGTTGAAGCCGATCAGCATCACGACGGCGCCGGTGACGATGGGCGGCATGGCCGCGTGGATGATCCGGGCGCCGAAGCGCTGCACGGCGAGTCCCACCAGGAACAGCGCGGCACCGACGACGAGGACGGCACCGGTCACGGTCGCGCTCGTCCCGCCCTGGGCGCGGATGACCGCGGCGACCCCCACGAACGACAGGGAGCAGCCCAGGTAGCTCGGCACCCGGCCGCGCGTGGCGAGCAGGAAGATCACGGTCGCCACGCCCGACATCATGATCGCGAGGTTCGGGTCCAGGCCCATCAGCACGGGCGCCACGAAGGAGGCGCCGAACATCGCGACCACGTGCTGGGCGCCCAGGCCCACGGTCCGGGGCCAGGTGAGCCGTTCGTCGGGGCGTACCACCGCTCCGGGCGCGGGCGTGCGCCCGTCACCGTGCAGTTTCCAGCGCACGCCGAGGTCCATGGTGGGGTTCCGCTTTCTCAAGTACGTCAAGAGGGTCCGCACCATTGTCGGCGGACCGGACGGCTGCTCGCGCGCACGGCCCCCCACATCGAGCGGCGGGGCCGCCGGCGGCCGGCCTGCTGACCAGGGGGTTCCCCGCCGGGAACGCTGAGCGGTCGCTTAGTATGTAAAGAGGTCCCGGAGCGCCCGGGGCCGCCACCGTCCCCGTCAGCCACCCTCAGGAGCCCCACCCGTGACCGCACCGGCCCCGACCGCCCCCGCCGTCTCCCACGGCCGGCTGGTCCCCGTCACCGTCCACTTCGACGACCTCGACGCGCTCGGGCTGCTGCACAACGCCCGCTACCCGCTGATGGTCGAGCGGGCCTGGACCGAGCTGTGGAACGAGCACGGCATCCGCTTCGACGGTGACTGGACGGCGGCCGGGGACGCCTGCAACGCGGTCAAGGAACTGCGGATCACCTACGAGGCCCCGGTGACCCGCCCCGGCCCGTACGCCGTCCACCTGTGGCTGGAACGACTCGGCACCACCGGCCTCACCTACGGTTTCCGGTTCTGCTCGGCGGACGGCACCGAGACCTACGCCCACGGCACCCGGGTGCTGGTCCGGCTGGACGCCGCGACCATGCGCCCGGCGCCCTGGAGCGAGACGTTCAGGGCCGCGGGTCGGGCACTGCTGCGCCCCGCGGACTGACCTCCGTACGAGCCCCGCGCTCGGCGGTGCGCAGCACGCCCGCGAACACGGCGAGCCCGGACGCCAGGACCGTCACCACGCAGAACGACACCACCAGGCTGGTCGCCTGGGCCACCCCGCCGATCAGACCCGGCGCGATCAGCCCCGAGGTGTAGGTGATGGTCGCCACACCCGCGATGGCCTGGCTCGGGTTCGGCCCGGCGTGCCCGGCCGCCGCGAAGCACAGCGGCACGACCACCGCGATGCCGAGCCCCATGAGCGCGAACCCGCCCATCGCCACCGCGGGATGCCCGGCGAGGATGACGAGCAGTCCGCCCAGCACGGCCAGCACCCCGCCGGCGCGGACCGTGCGCACCGCCCCGAACCGGTTCGCCACCGCGTCCCCGGCCACCCGGGCCACCGCCATGGTCAGCATGAACGCGGTCGTCGAGGCAGCCGCCAGACCGGCCGAACTGCCCAGCCGGTCCCGCAGGAACACCGCAGACCAGTCCAGGTTCGCGCCTTCCGCGAACACCGCGCAGAAGCCGACCGCGCCGATCAGCAGGGCCGAGCGGGGCGGCAGGGCGAACCGCGGCGGCGGCTCCTCGTCCTCCCCGGGCTGGAGGTCCAGCACCCAGGAGCAGACCAGCAGGCCGAACGCGGTCAGCACGGCCGACGCCAGCACGAAGTGCAGGCGCGCGTCCGAACCGAGATGCGCGGCGAGGGTGCCGGCCGCCGAGCCGATCAGGGCGCCCGCGCTCCACATGCCGTGCAGTCCCGACATGATCGACTTCCCGAGCAGCCGCTCGACCTCGACGCCGAGCGCGTTCATGGCCACGTCGGCCATGCCTGCGGTCGCGCCGTAGGTGAACATCGCCAGGCACAGGGCGACCAGGTTCGGCGCGAGGGACGGCAGCACCAGCGACAGCGTCCACAGCGCCAGCAGCCCGCGCAGGGCCGCGCGGCTGCCGAAGCGGTGGCTGATCCGGCCCGCCAGCGGCATCGCGCAGGACGCGCCGAACGCGGTGAAGGCCAGCGCGAAACCCAGCTGACCTGCGCCGATCGAGGTGTGGTCCTGGATCCACGGCACGCGCGTCGCGAACGAACCGGTCACGGCTCCGTGCACGGCGAAGACGGCCGCCACGGCGTACCGGGCGCGCCTGACCTCGTCCCGCGCGTGGCCCACGTCGCTCATCTCTCCACCCCTCCCCGGGAGTTCCCGCCCCGCTGGCGCCGCACGCGCCGTAAACTATCAGGGACCCTGCCTGATAGATAGCGGGCCTCGGCCCCCGGCCGCCGCGGCCGGTCCGCGCCCATCTGGGAGGATTCCCGTCATGCCCGCAACACCCAGCACCGCCCGGGCCATCAACGACCGGCTGGCCCTGCGGCTGTTGCAGCAGGAAGGCCCGCTCACCGCGGGTCGGCTGAAGCAGCTGACCGGACTGTCCCGGCCGACGGTCGCCGACCTCGTCGACCGGCTCACCGCCGCCGGACTGATCACGGTGGTCGGCGAGTCCGGGGAGCAGCGCCGTGGCCCCAACGCCCGGCTCTACGGCATCGTCGCCGACCGCGCCCACCTCGCCGCCCTCGACGTCCGCACCGCCGGCGTCGTCGTCCTGGTCTCCGACCTCCTCGGGCGGGTGCTCGCCGAAGGGTCCGTGCCGATCCGCGGGGACGCCGGCACCGGTACCGCCGTGGAGCAGGCGGTGGCCGCGGTGGAGCGGACCGCCCGGGAGGCGGGGGCGGACCGTCTGCACACCGTCGGCATCGGCGCCCCCGGCCTCATCGACCCGGTCACCGGCGACCTCCGCGACTCGGCCGGCCTGCCCGCCTGGCACCGCAGCCTCGCCACCGCCCTCCAGGAACGGCTGCCCGGCGCCCGCGTCACCGTCGAGAACGAGACCAACCTGGCCGCCCTGGCCGAACAGCGCGAGGGTGCCGCCCGAGACCGGGACACCTTCGTCCTGCTCTGGCTCGGCCACGGCGTCGGCGCCGCGGTCGTCCTGGACGGCGCCCTGCGCCGCGGTGCCTCCGGCGGCACCGGCGAGATCGGCTTCCTGCCGGTGCCGGGCACGGACTCCCTGCCCTCGGCCCGGGACTGCGGCGGCGGCTTCCATGCCCTGGCGGGGGCGGCGGCCCTCACGTCCTTGGCGGCCCGGTGCGGATTGCCGGCACCGGCGGCGAGGGACGGAGCTGGGGCCGCGGCGGTCGTACGGGAGGCGGTGGCACAGGTGACGTCGGGGGGCGCGGTGCCGGCGGGCGGCGCGCCGGACGCGGTGACGGGTGAAGCGGGGGCGACCGCGGCGAGCGCCGCGGCGGCGAGGGCGCCCGAGGGGTCGGACGGGCTGACGGCCTTTCCCTCTGCGGGGGAGCGGGGAACGGCTGGGGCGGCGGCTTCTTCGGGGGCGGGCGCGGGCTCGCCGGAGGGTGGGCCGGTGGAGCCGGCAGTGGGCGGTCGTCGGGGCGGGGGCGCGGGCTCGGTGGCGATGGCCGGTGCCGGGACGGCCGCTCAGTGGCTCGCCGATACCGGCGAGAGCGCCTCGCAGCGCTTCCTCCGCGTCCTGGCCGACCGGGTCGCCGTCGGGGTCGCCTCCGTCGTGGCCGTGCTGGACCCCGGATGCGTGGTGCTCGGCGGGGAGGTCGGCCGGGCCGGGGGAGCGGTGCTCGCCGGGCTGGTGGAGGAGCGGCTGCGGGCCATGTCGCCCCTGCGCACCGAGGTACGGGCGAGCGGCCTGGGCGGCGCGGCCGTGCTGCGGGGCGCGCTGCTCACCGCCCGGGACCGGGCGCAGGACGAACTCTTCGCACCGCCCGAGCGTCCGACCCCGTGACCGCCGTGCCTCCGCGGGGGCTCGGCGGGGGCTCGGCGGACTTGCGGAGGCCACCACGTCGCGCCTCGGCCCCGTCGCCCTTCAGCTGCGTCGCCCTTCAGCTACGTCGCCCCTCGGCCCCGTCGCCTTCAGCCCACGCCGCCGTTCAGCTCACGCCGCCCCTCCGCCCTTCAGCCCCGCCGCTTCTCAACCCCTCAGCCCTCACCCTTCCCGAACCGTCGGGCCAGGTGCTCCTCGAAGGTGACCTTGCCCTCTGCCCGGTCCGTGGCGAGGTGGCCGCCCGCGCGGAAGGCGCCGTACGTCTTCCCGAAGAGCGGTACGCGTGCCACGGCCCGGCGCCGGCCGGTGGCCCGCAGGTAGGCGCGGGCGAGGGACTCCAGCGTGCGGACCTCGGGGCCGCCCAGGTCCGGTACGCGTCCGGCCGGCGCGCCGAGCGCCAGCGCGGCCAGCCGGCCGGCCACCTCGGCGACCTCCACCGGCTGGTCCGGCACGCCCGCCGGGACCACCAGCACCGGCGGCTTGGCGAGGCCCTGGAAGAGCGTGACCAGCAGGTCGTGGAACTGGGTCGCGCGCAGCACGGTCCAGCCGAGCCCCGACTCCTCGATCTGCCGCTCGACCGCGTACTTGCTCCGGTAGTAGCCGAACGGCACCCGGTCGACGCCGACGATGGAGATGTACGCGAGATGGTCCACCCCGGCCCGCCGGGCCGCCGTGATCAGGTTCCGGGCGGCCTGCTCGTCGCCGCCCCGGGGAGAACTGGCGCAGTGCACGACCGTCCGCACGCCCGCCAGGGCCGCGTCCAGCCCGGCACCGCCCGCGCGCAGGTCGACGGCGTACGGCTGGGTGTGCCGGCTGAGCACCCGTACCTCGTGCCCGTCCGCCCGCAGCCGCTCCGTGACCAGCCGGCCGAGCGTTCCGGTTCCACCGGTCACCAGGATCGTCGTCATGCTGTTCCGTCCCTCCGACACCGGGGCGCTCCGGCCGGAGCGCCCTTCGTCAGGTGGACGGAACAGCCCCCCGGAAACGTGACACGCGTTCCTGGGCGGCCCCCCGGAAACGTGACACGCGTTCCTGGGCGGCCCGGCGGCGGGCAAGGGCCGTCGTCACCGCCGCCGGGCCCGCCCGCACCATAAGAGGACTAGACCAGCTCGGTCAATGGTCCGGACCATCCCAACGCCCGGTGCGAAGCGGCTGGTTGGGCGACTTTCCTGCACGGCGTGAAATGTGCTGTACACACTGTGAGCGAGCCCACACCGTGCGCCGGTCGGGCCGACCACCGGTCGTGGCACACTGGCCCTGTACCAGAAGCAGCGCACTCCGGGGTCGGTGAAAGTCCGAACCGGCGGTTACAGTCCGCGACCCGGTCGCTTCCAGCGGCCGGTTGACCAGGTGAAATTCCTGGACCGACGGTTAAAGTCCGGATGGGAGGCAGTGCGCGGCGGGCGGGCACGCTTTCCGTGTGCGCGCCGCCGTACCGGGCACGTCCGTCCGCGGACGCGTCCCCGTCGGCGACGCCCCCGGTGTGCTCACCCGTAGATTCTGTCGTTCGTCGACAGGCCCCGGAGTCCGTGCCCGAAGAGGCAGGAGGACCCGGGAAGTGTTCACCGGAATCGTCGAAGAGCTGGGTGAGGTCACCGCCGTCGAGAACCTCGGCGACGCGTCGCGCTTCCGGCTCCGCGGCCCCGTCGTGACCGAGGGCGCGCAGCACGGCGACTCCATCGCCGTGAACGGAGTCTGTCTCACGGTCGTCGAGCACGAGGGCGACGAGTTCACCGCCGACGTCATGGCCGAGACCCTGAACCGCTCCAGCCTCGGCGCGCTCACCGCCGGCTCCCGCGTCAACCTCGAACGCCCCACCGCCGTCGGCGCCCGCCTCGGCGGGCACATCGTGCAGGGCCATGTCGACGGCACCGGCCAGATCCTGGCGCGCGAGCCCTCCGACAACTGGGAGATCGTGAAGATCTCCCTCCCCGCGGACCTCTCCCGGTACGTCGTGGAGAAGGGCTCCATCACCGTCGACGGCATCAGCCTCACGGTCGTGGACGCCGGCCCCGACCACTTCACCGTGAGCCTCATCCCGACCACCCTCGCCCTGACCACGCTCGGCGTGAAGCAGCCGGGCGACCCGGTCAACCTCGAGGTGGACGTCATCGCCAAGTACGTGGAGCGGCTGCTCGCGGCCGGACAGGGGGCCGGCAAGTGAACTGGATGAACTCCGAGGCGTTCACCCTCTTCGGTCAGCACATCATCTGGTCGGACATGATCGGCAACATCCTCGGCCTGATCGCCCTCGCCCTGGGCTGGCGCCGCTCCCTGTGGACCTGGCCCGTGCAGTTCCTGTCCGGACTCGTCCTCTTCGCCGCCTTCTACGGCCACCTGACCGGCAGCGCCGGCAAGCAGGCCGTCGTCATGGCCGTCGCGCTGTACGGCTGGTGGCAGTGGCAGCGCAGCAAGGACCGGTCCGGGGACGGCCACATCGCACCCCGCTTCGCCACCTGGCGCGAGCGCGCGGCGATGCTCGCGGCCGCCGCCGTGGGCACGGTCGCGGTCGCCCTGCTCTTCAAGGCGTACCCCGACCTGTCCTGGGACCCGTGGCCCGACGCCTACATCTTCGTCGGCACCATCGTCGCCATGTACGCCCAGGCCAAGAGCATGGTCGAGTTCTGGTTCGCCTGGCTGCTCGTCGACCTCGTCGGCGTGCCCCTCAACTTCGCCAACGGCTACGCCTTCTCCGGCTTCGTCTACGTCATCTACGGCGCGCTCGTCCTGTGGGGCATGCGCGACTGGTGGCTGCGCTCCCGCAGGGCCGCGCAGCCCGTCCTGGAAGGAGCGCCGGCATGACCTCCGCACCACCGCTGTACGGCACCGACCCGATCGAGGACTTCGCGCTCGACCCGGTCGAGCAGGCCGTCGCCGACATCGCCGCCGGCCGCCCGGTGGTCGTCGTGGACGACGAGGACCGGGAGAACGAGGGCGACCTCGTCATCGCCGCCGAGAAGGCCACCCCCGAGATCGTCGCGTTCATGATGAGCGAGTGCCGGGGCCTGATCTGTGCGCCCATGGAAGGCGAGGAGCTGGACCGGCTGCGGCTGCCGCAGATGGTCGAGGACAACACGGAGTCGATGAAAACCGCGTTCACAGTCTCCGTGGACGCCTCCGCCGCTCACGGTGTGAGCACCGGCATCTCGGCGGCCGACCGCGCCACCACGCTCCAGCTCCTCGCCGGCGGGACGGCGCAGCCCACCGACTTCGTCCGCCCCGGCCACGTCTTCCCGCTGCGCGCGAGGCCCGGCGGCGTCCTGGTCCGCGACGGGCACACCGAGGCCGCCGTCGACCTCGCCCGGCTCGCCGGGCTGCGCCCCGTCGGCGCCATCGTGGAGATCGCCGGCGAGGACGGCCGCATGCTCCGGCTGCCCGAGCTGATCCCCTTCGCCCGCAAGCACGGCCTGACGATCATCTCCATCGCGGACCTGATCGCCTACCGGCGCGGCAGCGAGCCCACCGTCCGCCGCGAGGCCGAGACCGTCCTGCCCACCCGGCACGGCACCTTCACCGCCTACGGCTACCGGTCCACCGTCGACGGCGTCGAACACGTGGCCCTGGTCCACGGCGAACCGGGCGACGGCGAGGACGTCCTGGTCCGCGTCCACTCCGAATGCCTCACCGGCGACGTCTTCGGCTCCCTGCGCTGCGACTGCGGCCCCCAGCTGGACACCGCGTTGCGACGCATCCAGGAAGAGGGCCGGGGCATCGTCGTCTACCTGCGCGGACACGAGGGGCGCGGCATCGGCCTGCTGTCCAAACTGCGCGCCTACGCGCTCCAGGAGCAGGGCCACGACACCCTCGACGCCAACCTGGAACTCGGCCTGCCCGCCGACGCCCGCGACTACGGCGCCGGCGCGCAGATCCTCGCCGACCTCGGTGTACGCAGCGTCCGCCTGATGACCAACAACCCCGACAAGACCGAGGCGCTGCTGCGCCACGGCCTGCGGGTCACCGGCCGCGAGCCGATGCCCGTCCAGGCCGGCGAGCACAACCTCCGCTACCTGCGCACCAAGCGGGACCGGATGGGGCACGACCTGCCCTGGCTCGAAACGCCCGCCGAGGCCGCCCCCGCGGCCACCTGCGGCAACCAGTAAGCAAGAGAGAAAGCACCGAGGAGAGACGTGAGCGGCAAGGGCGCACCGGAACTGTCCGTACGCAACGTGAGCGACCTGCGGGTCGCCGTCATCGCGGCACAGTGGCACGAGAAGGTGATGGACGGTCTGGTGAACGGCGCACTGCGCGCCCTGCACGACCTGGGCATCGACGAGCCGACCCTGATCCGGGTCCCCGGCAGCTTCGAACTGCCGGTGGCCGCCAAGGTCCTCGCGGGCCGCGGCTACGACGCCGTGGTCGCCCTCGGCGTCGTCATCCGGGGCGGCACCCCGCACTTCGACTACGTGTGCCAGGGCGTCGCCCAGGGCCTCACCCAGGTCTCCGTCGAGACCGGCGTCCCGGTCGGCTTCGGCGTGCTCACCTGCGACACCGAGGAGCAGGCCCTGGACCGGGCCGGTATCGAGGGCTCGAACGAGGACAAGGGGCACGAGGCGGTGACGGCCGCGGTGGCGACGGCGGCCACACTGCGCTCGGTATCCGAGCCCTGGCACTGAGGCACCGCGCGGACCACGTAGGGTGGGGGCCACCATGTCCAAGAAGACGTTCGAGCAGCTCTTCACCGAGTTGCAGCACAAGGCCGCCCACGGCGATCCCGCCACCTCCCGCACCGCCGAGCTGGTCGGCAAGGGCGTCCATGCCATCGGCAAGAAGGTCGTCGAGGAGGCCGCCGAGGTCTGGATGGCCGCCGAGTACGAGGGCAAGGAGGCGGCCGCCGAGGAGATCTCGCAGCTGCTGTACCACGTCCAGGTGATGATGGTCGCCCGGGGGATCTCCCTGGACGACGTCTACGCCCACCTCTGAGCCGTACCGCACCGCACCCGTAGAGAACGAGCAAAGGAAGCCGACCTCATGCTGCGCATCGCCGTCCCCAACAAGGGTTCCCTGTCCGGCCCTGCGGCGGAGATGCTGCATGAGGCCGGCTACCAGCAGCGCCGCGAGTCCAAGGAACTGCGCATCGTCGACCCGGTGAACGAGGTCGAGTTCTTCTACCTCCGCCCGCGCGACATCGCGATCTACGTCTCCTCCGGCCGCCTCGACATCGGAATCACCGGCCGCGACCTGCTGGTCGACTCGGGCGCCGACGCCGAGGAGATCCTCCCCCTGGGCTTCGCCCGCTCCACCTTCCGCTTCGCCGCCAAGCCCGGCACCGCGGCCGGTATCGAGGACCTCAAGGGCCGCACGGTGGCCACCTCCTACGAGGGCATCGTCGCCCGGCACCTCACCGACAGCGGCATCGACGCCTCCGTCGTCCACCTGGACGGCGCCGTCGAGACCGCCGTCGAGCTGGGCGTCGCCGAGGTCATCGCCGACGTGGTCGAGACCGGCACCAGCCTGCGCAACGCCGGCCTGGAGGTCTTCGGCGAGCCGATCATGAAGTCGGAGGCGATCGTCGTGCGCCGCACCGGCGCCGACGGCGAGGAACCGAAGGTCCAGCAGTTCCTGCGCCGCCTCCAGGGCGTCCTGGTCGCCCGGACCTACGTGATGATGGACTACGACTGCCGGGTCGAGGCGCTGGAGAAGGCCGTGGCGCTCACCCCCGGCCTGGAGTCCCCGACCGTCTCCCCGCTGCACAACGAGGGCTGGGTCGCCGTGCGCGCCATGGTCCCCGCCAAGGAGGCGCAGCGGATCATGGACGACCTCTACGGCATCGGCGCCCGCGCTATCCTGACCACGGCCATTCACGCCTGCCGCCTGTAGGGGTACACGCACCGAGATGTCCGACCTCCCCGCCCTTCCCGTCACCTTCCGGCCGGGTCACACCCGGGCCATCCTGCTCACCGCCGGTGTCGCGATCTTCCTGGTGCTCTCCGGGATCGCGATGCTCCTGGACCACCTCGGCCCCGGTTCGCGGCTCAGCTTCGTCATCACCGGGGCGCTGATCCTCTGGGCCACGGCCCAGCTCGCCCGGATCAGGGTCGTCGCCGACGAGTCGGGCGTCACCGTCGTCAACATCGCGAGCAAGCGGCGCCTGGCCTGGGCGGAGATCCTCCGGGTGAACCTCCGACCGGGTGACCCCTGGGTGTTCCTCGACCTCAGCGACGGCACCAGCCTGCCCGCGCTCGGCATCCAGCCCGGTATCGCCCGGCAGCGGGCCATCGCCGACGCCGGCACCCTCCGCGCCCTGGCCGAGGCCCGCGCCACGGCCAGGGCGGCGGAGGATCAGGGCTGACTCGGGGCGGAATCAGGGACCGCTCCGGGGTGCCGGCCCTGCCGCACCCGCCCATATCTTGATTAATCTGGTGACGGAGGCCTTTCCGCCGCGCCTCCGCCCCTGCGCGCCGCCCGGCACCCAGGGGTTCCTGCTACCCGAGGAGTGACTCCCTCCAGCGATGGACGGATCGTCCTGTAGTACCTGCGCCGCCCCGACCCGACACAACGGGAAGGCGGTGGCAGCGTGACCATCCCCCTGCTGCTCCTCGGAGCGGCGTTCCTGCTGATTCTGGCCAACGGTTTCTTCGTGGCGGCCGAGTTCGGTCTGGTGACCGTCGAACGCCCCGAAGCCGAGAAGGCCGCCGCCGACGGTGACAGACGCGCCCGTACGGTCGTGGAGTCGCTGAAGGAACTGTCCTTCCAGCTCTCCGGCACCCAGCTCGGCATCACCATCACCTCCCTGGTCGTCGGCATGCTCGCCGAACCGGCCCTGGCCGGGCTGCTGCACGGCCCGTTCGCCGCGATCGGCATCCCCGGGGGCGCCGTCTCCGGTGTCGCCGTGGTCGTCGGCATGCTGCTGGCCTCGGCGATCCAGATGGTGATCGGCGAACTGGTGCCCAAGAACTGGGCCGTCTCCCGGCCGTTGCAGGTCGCCCGGTTCGTCGCCGGCCCGCAGCACCGTTTCGCCCTTCTGTTCCGCCCGGTGATCTCCGCGCTGAACACGGTCGCCAACCGGCTGGTCCGCGCCCTCGGCGTCGAACCCACCGAGGAGCTGGCCTCCGCCCGCACCCCCGGGGAGCTCGTCTCCCTGGCCCGGCACTCCGCGCAGGCCGGCGCCCTGGAGCAGGACACGGCCGACCTGTTCGTGCGCACCCTGTCCCTGGGCGAGCTGACCGCGCAGCACGTCATGACGCCGCGCGTGCGGGTCAGCGCCCTCCAGGACTCGGCCACCGCCGAGGACGTCGTCAACCTCACCCGCGCCACCGGCCTGTCCCGCTTCCCCGTCTACCGGGAGAAGATCGACGAGGTCGTCGGCATGGCCCACCTCAAGGACGCCCTCGCGGTCCCGGCGGCCGACCGGCTGCGCACCCCGGTCGGCCGCATCGCCCGCAAGGCGCTCCTCGTCCCCGAGACCCTGCCCGTCCAGCCCCTCCTCGCCCGGCTGCGCAGCGAGCAGCCCATCGCCGTCGTGGTCGACGAGTACGGCGGCACGGCCGGCGTGGTCACCCTGGAGGACATCGTCGAGGAACTGGTCGGCGAGGTCCGCGACGAGCACGACGGCCAGGACGTGCCCGAGCTGGCTCCCGCCCCGCCCGAGGACGGCAGGGCGGCCTGGGATGTCGACGGCAGCTGTCGGGTCGACATGCTCCAGCGCATAGGCCTGGAGGTGCCCGAGGGACCGTACGAGACCGTCGCCGGACTGGTCGCCGACCTGCTCGGCCGGATCCCGGCCCCCGGTGACCGGGCCGAACTGCCCGGCTGGCGGCTCGCCGTCCGCCAGGTCGGCCACTACCGCGCCGAACGGGTCCGCGTGGTCAGGACGGCCCCGGCGGTCAACGTGATGGAGGCCGCCCGATGAGCGTCCTCCAACTGCTCTTCGCCGCGCTGCTCGTGCTCGCCAACGGCTTCTTCGTCGGCGCCGAGTTCGCGCTCGTCTCCGTCCGCCGCAGCCAGATCGAGCCGCTCGGCACGGCCCGCGCCCGCCAGGTGCTGTACGGCCTGGAGCGCCTGCCCCAGATGATGGCCGCCGCCCAGTTCGGCATCACCGTCTGCTCCCTGACGCTCGGCGCGGTCGCCGAGCCCACGGTGGCGCACCTGCTGGAACCCCTGTTCGAGGGGATCCACCTCCCCGACGGCGTGATCCACCCCCTCGGTTACGTCATCGCCCTGGCCGCCGTGGTCTTCTTCCACCTGGTCATCGGCGAGATGGTGCCGAAGAACCTCGCGATGGCCGCACCCGAGAAGGCGGCCCTCTGGCTCAGCCCGGGCCTCGTCTACTTCGCCCGTCTCTGCAAGCCGATCACCGCCGCCCTCGGCGCCTGCGCCCGGGGCATCCTGCGGCTGTTCCGGGTCGAGCCCAGGGACGAGGTGGAGGCGGTCGTCACCACCGAGCAGCTCAACCGCCTGCTGGAGGACTCCGGCCAGGCGGGCCTCCTCGACCCCGAGGAGCAGGAACGCCTGGAGGACGCCCTGGAGCTGGGATCCCGCCCGGTGACGGACGTCCTGCTGCGCCGTGAGTCCCTGGTCACGGTGACCCCGGCGGTCACCCCGGGCCAGATCGTGGAGCTGACCGCCCGCACGGGCTACTCCCGCTTCCCGGTCGCGGCGGCCGAGAAGGGCCCCTTCATGGGCTATGTGCACGTCAAGGACGTGCTCGACCTGGAGGACTCGGCCCGGGCGGTGCCGCAGCACGTGTGGCGCCCGATGGCCACCCTCCGCGCCGAGCTGCCGCTCGACGACGCCCTCACGGTGATGCGCCGGGCGGCCACGCATCTGGCCCAAGTGGCGGACGCCTCCGGCAAGGTGCTGGGCCTGGTCGCTCTGGAGGACGTACTGGAGCTGCTGGTGGGCGAGGTCAGGGACCCGGCGCACCGGGAGCCGGCCGGCGTGCGGCTGACCGAGCCTCGGGTGAGCGGAGAGCCGGAAGGCGTGCTGACGACGTAGGCCGACGTGACGCGCGGGCGCGCGGGGGCTGGTCACACGGCCCCCGCGCCCCCGGGACAGCGCACCTAGGGGGCCGAAGGGTCCTGCGGCCCCCGCCCCGACAGCACCTCTCCGTACGCCTGCATCAGATCGGGCAGCCGCAGCGTCGCCAGGTCCTGGCGGGACAGGTCACCCGGGCAGACGGACAGCCTCAGGTCCCGGTACGCGCAGCTCTTCTCGTACAGCGTCCGCAGGAAGCGGCCGTTGCCCAGCTCGTCGATCCAGCCCTGGCCGACCACGTGGCCGGCTATCGACCGCAGCTCCTCCAGGGCCTCCTCGTCCCACAGGTCCCCGTTCTCGGCCGCCAGCACCTTGCCGATCTCGGTGAGTTCCTGCGGCCGGTAGGAGGGGAAGTCCACCCGGGTGGTGAAGCGGGAGGAGAGCCCGGGGTTGGCGGCGAGCAGACGGTCCATGCCCTCCGGATAGCCGGCCAGGATCACCACCAGGTGGTCCCGGTTGTCCTCGGCCCGCTTCAGCAGCACCTGGAGCGCCTCGTCGCCGTATGCGTCCCCCTTGCCGTAGCCCGAGTTGGACAGGGAGTACGCCTCGTCCACGAACAGCACCCCGCCGATAGCGGAGTCGATCAGCTCGTTGGCCTTCACGGCCGTCTGCCCGAGGTACTCGCCGACCAGGTCGGCCCGCTGGGCCTCCACCAGATGGTCGCCGCCGAGCAGACCCAGCGCGTAGAAGACCCGGCCCAGGATGCGGGCGACGGTGGTCTTGCCCGTACCGGACGGGCCGGAGAAGACGAAATGCCGTTTCGGCGGCTGTACCGGCAGCCCCTGCCCGGCCCGCAGCCGGGCCATGTTCAGCTGTGCCGACAACGCCTTGACCTGGCGCTTCACCGGTTCGAGCCCGACCATGCGCTCCAGTTCGGCGAGTGCCTCCTCCAGTAACGCGGGGTCGGTCGGACCGGCCGGGACCGGCGGGCCGGACACCCCGCTCTTCACCCGCACGGAGGGGTCGGCCACCGACGGCAGCGGCCCGGTCGGCAGGTCGGGCTCCGGCAGCCGCAGGTCCCGGCCCTCCGCGCCGAACAGCGGGTCGAAGCCGTCCGGTCCGTCCACCGTGTCCAGTCCCGCGCCGGTCAGTGTGATCGCGGCGAGGTCGGACGTGTCGTCGTACCCGTCGCCCTCGGCGATCGCGGCGAGCCGGGCGGAGGTGTCCATGAAGGCGGGGTCGGCCCGGTGCACCGCCCGGTACAGGGGGAGCGCGGCGGCGCTGCGGCCGGTGCCCTCGTGGGCGCGCGCCAGCCAGTACCGCAGCTCCTTGCGCTGCGGCTGCTCGCTGCGGCAGCGCATCAGCGCCGCCGCCAGCAGCGGTTCGGCCTGGCCGTACATCTCCAGCCGGACCCGGGCCATGCCGCCGAACAGGCCGGCCTCGATGCCGAGCAGGGCGTCGCTCAGCAGCGGGTCGGTGTGCCGTATCAGCTGCTCCCAGTCCTTGACCAGATAGGCGCGGCAGGCATGCAGGAAGCGGACCTGCGCGTCGGTGTCGACCGGGGGGAGCCCGGCCAGGGCCCGGTCCAGCTCGGGCACGTGCCGTCCGTCCAGCCAGTGGGAGGCGTGCGCCAGCAGCAGATCGCGCGGGCTCTCCAGCACCGGCTGCACCCACCAGCCCAGCCAGTACCAGGAGTTCAGGGACCGGCGGTGCCGGGTGCGCTGTTCCCCGAAGCGTTCGCGGTGCCGGAACATGCGCAGCAGCGCGGTCGTCGTGTCGACCCGGAGGGCGTGCAGCCCCAGCCAGGCGTCGGCCATGCCCGGGTCCATCCGCACCGCGGTGCGGAACTCCTCCTCCGCCTGCGGATAGGCGCCCATCGTGTAGGCGTCCACGCCCCGCAGCCAGGCAAGGTCGGCCGGGGCCTCGGGGCCCCGCGTGCCGAAGTCCATCACGTCCCCCCACAGACCGTGCCCCCGTGGTTCACCACCGGGCAGTCGCCCGACGGCCGCCGCGGTCTAACCGCTGGGCCGCGGACCGGAGTTGCCGATGCGCCAGACAGACGCGAAGGTCGCACCGAAGGCATCGTACCCGCGTGGTGACCGCGCGCCGAAGGGTGCCGCACCAGGCGTTCCGCGAGGTGGGAGCAGACGGGGCGCACGCGGTTTCGTGACCGAGGGTGAGCGGATCGGTGCGCGCGGCGGCCGGGGAGCGGACCGCGGGCAGAACGAAGCCCCCGGTCACGGGGGAACAACCGGGGGCTTCGTGTCGGTGGGCGGCCCCGAAAGGCCGCACACGGAGAACGTAAGACCTGTACGGCCATGGGTCAAGCAACCTCGGGGCACTCGCGGAAGTTGTCCGGCCGGACTCTTCACGACTTCACCACATCGCGGGCGGACCTTCACGCTCGGTGACCTTCCGGTCCGCCGCGGGGGCCGCGCCGGGTCCCGGCAGCACCTCGTACCCCTCCTGAATCCTCAGCACCAAGAGATCGGCATGGGGGCGTGAGGGATCGGCGGCGAAGTGCGCGCGCTCCGCCGCGACCCAGCCGTCCCAGAACTCCCGCTGCTCCGGTCCGTCCCGCAGCCGGCCGCGCCGCCAGGACTCCGTCGGGGGCAGTTCCATCCACAGCAGCCGCGCCAGGTGCGGGCGCAGTGCCCGGCGGCCGGCGCCGACGCCCTCGAGGAGGACCACGGGCGCGGGCGCCAGCGGGCGCGGGACGCCGAAGGCGCGGGCCCGCCAGTCGTACGGGGTGTAGTGCGCGTTCTCGCCGCGGCCGAGTGGGTCGATCACCTGCGCCGTGAGCCGGTCCGTCCAGGCGAAGAGCCGCTCGTGGCTGGCGATGTCGTCGAGGTGGAGCACCGGAGCCCCGCCCAGCGCAAGGGCCAGCCGCGCGGCGAAGGTGGACTTGCCGGAACCGGCGTGCCCGTCGACGCCGATCAGCCGGACCGGTCCGAGGGACGGGGGGAGCCCGCGCAGCCGGGCGGCGAGGTCGTGAATGGCGTTTCCCGGGATGTGGAGCGGTGCGGGATGTTTTCTGCGAAACAGTGTAGTCGCGTCTTGAACCATCGGCTGCCGGCCAGTCAATGGCACCGATAAACGTCCCGAATCCCCTGACCGATATGTCGAATTCGGCGTTCCGGGTGTGCCCGACGCTGAGTAAGGTGCCTCCTGCGCAACGTGATGCGACGTGCGGGGACCGGCAGGGGGGACATGGCCGCGGAGTTATTCGAAGGGCACTACGTATGGCATCCGGCGGCCGACGACCGGGTCCTGGCGAGCGTATGCGTCGACGTGCGCGCCGGACGTTATCGATACGCGCACGAGGCCCTCGCCGAGACACGTACCGACTTCGCCCTGCGGGCCCACCGCTCGCTGGTGCTCGCCTCCGAGGCGGCCGGCACCGACCTGGTCGAGCGCTGGCTCGCCGAGGAGCCGACGCCCGAGGCGGCGCTGATGTGGGCCCGGGTGGCGGTGCAGCGCGCGCTGCGGGCCGCCGACGCGCGGGACGACCGTGCCGAGAGACTGGAGCGCATCGCGCTGACCGCCTGCGACCGGGCCGCCGCCGAAGCCCCCCGGGACCCCACCCCCTGGGTCGCCAGGCTCTCCATGGCCCGGCTGCACCGGCTGCGCGATCCGGCCCCGCAGGGCCTGCTCACCGCGCCGCCCGGCCCCTGGCGGCTGTTCGCGCACATCCTGTCCCTCGACCCCTGGCACCGCGAGGCCCACCACCGCTTCCTGTCCTTCTTCTTCACGCGCCACGGCGGCTCGGTCAACGCGGCCTGGGACGTGGCCGCCTTCCTCAGTCAGCGGGCGCCCGCGGACTCCGCGCTCCGGCTGCTGCCCCTGGTGGCCCTCGTGGAGAGCTACAACCCCACCCGGCTGCTCGCCGACCGGATCTGGGAGGAGCCCCAGTGGCGCTCCACCGCGCTCGCGGTCTACCAGAACTGGCTGCCCGCGCTGGCCGGCTACCGCTTCACCCCGGTGCTCGACCTCGCCTACCTCGCGCACGCGCTGGTGATGGCCCAGTGCGAGTTCGAGGCCCGGGCGGTGTTCACGGCCATGGGTCCGTACGCCTCGCGCATGCCCTGGAGCGCCTTCGGTGACCCCGCCGAGCAGCTCTCCCGGGCCCGGCGCGCCTGCGGCCTGCCCGTTCCGGCGCCCGCCTGACCCGGCTCGCCCCCCTGCCCCTCGTCCTCCTGCCCCATCGAGAGAAAGGCCGATCTGTGTCGGAACAGATGTCGACTCCCCGGGCGCGGACGCGCGCGGTGGACTCCGTCGTGCTCGACGACGACGCGACCCTGCACGCGATGGGTTATCCGCGGAAACTCACCCGGCGCTTCCAGGCGTTCGACAATTTCGCGATCTCTTTCACCATCATCAATATCCTCTCGGGTATCTTCTCGTCCTTCGGATTCGGTATGAACGCGGGCGGACCGCGCATTCTCGTGTTCGGCTGGATCGGCGTCTCCGTCATGGTGCTGCTCATCGGCGCGGCCATGGCGGAAGTCGCCTCCGCCTTTCCGACGAGCGGCGCCCTGTATTTCTCGGCCGGTAAACTCGCCAAGCGGCACAAGGGCGCCTGGTCCTGGTTCACGGGCTGGCTGAACTTCGTGGGCCAGATCGGCGGCACCGCTGCCACCGGTTACGCGGCCGCCACCTTCATCCAGGTCTTCGTGCAGCTTCAGTGGCCCTCGTACCGGCCGACCGCGCACCAGACGGTGCTGATCACGGCCCTGGTGATCGTTCTCCAGGGACTGGCGAACACCTACACCGTCCAGCTCGTCGCGTTGCTCAACCGTATTTCCGTGTGGTGGCTCCTCATCGGACTCGTCGTGATCGTGGGCGCACTCATCGTGATGCCCGATCAGCACCAGTCCGCGTCCTTCGTGACGCATTTCGAGAACAACACCGGGTTCACGAACGGGCTTTACGGCGGCATGCTCGGCCTGCTGGTCACCAGTTGGACCTTCACCGGGTTCGACGGCAGCTTCCACATGTCCGAGGAAACGGTCCGCGCGACGGTGAGCGCCCCCAAGGGGATCACCCGCGCCATCGCCTTTTCCGCGATCACCGGCCTGCTTCTGATGCTGGCACTGGTCTACAGCATTGGTGACTACGACACGGTCGCCGGTTCCGCCGCGCCGCCCGTCCAGATCCTCATCGACGGCCTCGGTCTCGGCGTCGCCAAGGTGATGCTCCTCATCGTCATCGGCGCCATGCTCTTCTGCGGTCTCGCCAACCTCACCAGCAACACCCGGCAGATCTTCGCCTTCTCGCGGGACGGCGCCATGCCCGGCTCCCGCTGGTGGCACTCGGTCTCGCCGCGCACCCGGACACCCGTCAAGGCCGTGTGGTTCGCGGTGGGCTGCTCGCTGGCCCTGGTGGTGCCGGGCTGGTGGTCGCACACGGCGTTCACCGCGATCGTCAGCGTCAACGTGGTCGGGCTCTTCCTCGCCTACGCCGTGCCGATCTTCCTGCGGCTGCGGCTCGGGGACGCCTTCCAGCCCGGGCCCTGGCACCTGGGCCGCTGGGGCAGGCCGATCGGCTGGCTCGCGGTGGTGTGGATCCTGCTCAGCAGCGTCCTGTTCATGCTGCCGCAGGCCTCGCCGATCACCGTCGACTCCTTCAACTACGCGCCGGTCGCGCTCGCCGTCGTCCTGCTGGTGGCCACGGTGTGGTGGTTCGCCACCGCCCGCCGCCGTTTCCAGGGCCCGGTCAGCTACGGCCGCCCCGACGAGGTCGCCGCGATGGACCTGGTCTGATCCGGCCGGCCGCACGGCCCCGGCGCACCCCTCCCGCGCCGGGGCCGTCCCGTGCCCGCGGCGAACCCTTTCGGCGGACCAGACCAATATTGGTGCCGCGGCATGCGCGCAAGTGCTGGCAGGGCGATCCGGCCTGCCCCATAGTTGGCGCACAACCGTGCACCGGACCTGCCCTACTCGGACACCTGGGGGTCGTCGCACCCATGAGCCAAGCCCAACAGCCGTCCCGCAGAACCGTCCTGGCCGTCGCCGTCGCCGCGGCGGTGACCGGTACGGCGGCCCCCGCGGCCGCCGCCGCACCGGCAGCCGCCGCCGACGCGCCCGGCCGGGCGCGGCCCCGCCCGATCGACTACCGCGCCTGGACCACGTACGCCGACTGGCGTTCCGGCACCGCCGAGGGCACCCGGGCCGTCTCCGGCCGGCGCCCCGGTGTGGTGATCGGCGTCCCCGCCGGCCGCACCGACTACACCGACCCGCACACCGGCACCACCGCCACCTGGGAGTACGCCACCTGGACCTCCCCGGTCCACCGCCTCACCACACCCGCGACCGAGGTCGTCGCCTCCTGGAACGCGCACACCCCCGACGGGACCTGGCTCCAGGTCGAGCTCCAGGGCACGTACTCCGACGGCACCGGCACGCCCTGGTACGTGATGGGGCGCTGGGCGGCCGGCGACCAGGACATCAAACGGACGTCGGTGGACGGGCAGACCGACGGCAGGAGCAGCGTCTGGACCGACACGTTCGCCGTCGACGACGCGAGCACCGGGCTGCGCCTGGCGTCGTACCGGCTGCGGCTCACCCTCTACCGCCGGCCCGGCACGCGTCTCACCCCGGCCGTCCGGCGGCTCGGCGCGATGGGCTCCGACGTCCCCGACCGCTTCACCGTCCCGGCCTCCACCCCCGGACTGGCCCAGGAGCTGGCCGTCCCCCGCTACTCGCAGGAGATCCACAAGGGCCAGTACCCGGAGTACGACAACGGCGGCGAGGCCTGGTGCAGCCCCACCTCCTCGCAGATGATCATCGAGTACTGGGGCGGCCGGCTCACCGCGGAGCAGCTGTCCTGGGTCGACCCGTCCTACGCCGACCCGCAGGTGGACAACGCGGCCCGGGCCACCTACGACCACCAGTACCAGGGCTGCGGCAACTGGCCCTTCAACGCCGCGTACGCCGCCACCTTCGAGGGCATCCAGGGCGTGGTCACCCGGCTCGCCTCCCTCACCGACCTGGAGACGCTGATCGCGGCCGGCATCCCGGCCATAACGTCCCAGTCCTTCCTGAAGACCGAGCTGACCGGCGCCGGTTACGGCACCTCGGGGCACCTGATGACGGTGATCGGCTTCACGGCCGACGGCGACGTGATCGCCAACGACCCGGCCTCGCCGGACGACGAGGCGGTACGGCGGGTCTATCTGCGCCGGGAGTTCGAGAACATCTGGCTGCGCACCAAGCGGTACAACGCCTCCGGCAAGGTCGTCTCCGGCACCGGAGGGGTCTGTTACCTGTACTTCCCGGCCCACCCCACCTCCCACCAGCGCAGGGCCCTCGCCGCGGTGGGGGTGCACTGAGGCGTGTGACCAAGCTCATGGCCGCAAATACCGACACGGGTGGCATGGTGGACGAAGGACGGGGAAGTCTCGCCCTTTCATCCGACCTCTGTGAGTAATCACCATGACCGCATTCCCGGCCACCGCCCCCCGTGCCGCCACCGGCGGCCCCAAGGAAGACGGCCCGGACATCGTCGAGCACGTCATGGGCTGGGTCCTCGTCGTGGTGTTCGCGATGCTCGTGACCCAGCTCGGACTGCTCTGAACGACCGGCCGCAGGCACGGCATGTTCTGACATACTGCGGGAGTCCCGCCGGCCGCCTAGACCAGGGTCGACCTTGAACTTGCCGCAGCAGCGTGCCGCCACACCGGTGCGCGGCACCGAGCGCTCCGCGACGCGTCGCGCCGAACTCATCGCCATCGGGCGGAAGTTGTTCGCCGACACGTCCTACGACGCGCTGTCCATGGACGACATCGCCCGACAGGCGCGGGTCGCCAAGGGGCTCATCTACTACTACTTCCGGTCCAAGCGCGGCTATTACCTGGCGATCGTCCAGGACTCCGTCGCCGCTCTGGTCACCTCCGCGGCCGACGGCGTCGGGCTGCCCGCCGTGGACCGCGTGCACCGCACCGTCGACGGCTATCTGCGCTACGCCGAGAGCCACCAGGCCGCCTACCGCACCATCGTCAGCGGCGGCGTCGGCTTCGACACCGAGGTGCACGCGATCCGGGACGGCGTGCGCGAGGTCATCGTCACCACCATCGCCGAAGGCGCCTACGGCAACGGCGAAATCCCCCCGGTGGCCCGGATGGGCCTGCTCGGCTGGGTGTGCAGCGTGGAGGGCGCCACCCTGGAGTGGATCGACCGCCCCGGGCTGCCCCGGGACACGATGCGCGAGCTGCTGGTGCGGACGCTCGGCGGGACCCTGCGCGCCATCGAGGAACTGGACCCCGCCTGCCCGGCCCCGCCGCCCGCCCGCCGGGACGGCTGACCCGGAGAACGCCGGGGAGAGGCCGGAGAACGGAACGGGAGCGGAGGCTCGTGGTCCCCCGCTCCCGTCTCCCCCTGGTGCGGGGCTAGTTGATGGCGTTGATCAGCTCACCGTTCGCGGTGTCGCCGCTCAGCTCCCAGAAGAAGGTGCCGCCGAGTCCCTGCTGGTTCTTGTACGTCATCTTCGTGGCGATGGTCGACGGGGTGTCGTAACTCCACCAGTCGCTCCCGCACTTGGCGTACGCCGTGCCGGCCACCGTGCCCGTCGCGGGGCACTTGGACTTGAGCACCTTGTAGTCGTCGATGCCCTGCTCGTACGTTCCGGCCGCCGGGCCCGTGGCCGTACCGCCGGGCGCCGCCTGGGTGACCCCGGTCCAGCCGCGCCCGTAGAAGCCGATGCCGAGCAGCAGCTTCGAGGCCGGGACGCCGAGGCCCTTGAGCTTGGCGATGGTCGCCGAGGTGTAGTAACCGGCCTTCGGGATGCCGGAGTAGGAGTTCAGCGGGGAGTGCGGGGCGGTCGGACCCTTCGCGTCCCAGGCGCCGAAGTAGTCGTACGTCATCGGGTTGTACCAGTCGACGTACTGGGCGGCGCCCCCGTAGTCCGCGGCGTCGATCTTGCCGCCGCTGGTGGCGTCCGCGGTGATCGCGGCGGTGACCAGGCCGCTGGAGCCGAACTTCGACCGCAGGGCGGCCATGACGTTCCTGAACGCGTCCCGGCCGCTGGTGTCGCAGGTGTCGCCGCAGGCGTTCGGGTACTCCCAGTCGATGTCGATCCCGTCGAAGACGCCCGCCCACTTGGAGTTCTTCACCAGGTCGTAGCAGGACTGGGCGAAGGCGGCCGGGTTCTTCGCGGCCTCGCCGAACCCGCCGGACCAGGTCCAGCCGCCGAAGGACCACAGCACCTTCAGACCCGGGTGCTTCTTCTTCAGCTTCAGCAGCTGGTTGAAGTTGCCGCGCAGCGGCTGGTCCCAGGTGTCCGCGACGCCGTCGACGGACTCGGCGGCGGTGTAGGCGCGGTCGGTGGCCGCGTAGGAGTCGCCCATCGCGCACTTGCCGCCGGTGACGTTGCCGAAGGCGTAGTTGATGTGGGTGAGCTTCGCCGCGGAACCGGAGGTCTCGACGTTCTTGACGTAGTACTTGCGGTCGTAGGTGCCCCATTCGGTGAAGTAGCCGACGACCTTGGAGGAGCCGGCCGCGGCCTGCGGGGCGCCCGGGGCCGCCGCGGTCGCCGTGCCCGAGCCGGCCAGCAGGCCCGCGCCGAGGGCGGCGGTACACGCGGCCGAGACGAGCGCCCGCAGGACGGAGCGGTGGGGAGTGTGCATCGGGTGTCTCCTCGTGGGGGAAGAGGGGATCGCGCGCCGATTGGCATGAACGCGGTAAAGCGTTGGTCATGCACAGTAGGAGGACTAGACCAGTCGGGTCAATGGTTCGGACCAATTTCCGCCTCGGACGACCTCCCGGGAGGCGGTCCGAAGTAAGCGGTCGTTAACTGGTGACGGGAGGTCGCCGATCGGGCATACTCACAGCGCATGCCGCTGGTCAGCAGCTTCCGAGACCCGGGAGCGGGCGCCACCGGCCAGCGCGACGAACAGGCGGAGCCGCCCCCACCCCCGGGCCGGACCGCCGGTGCCCGAACAGGGAGGAGCCGACGCCATGTCCGACCGCGACCCGCAGCCGGTGGAGCGTCAACTGCCCACGGACGAGGCGAGGGATCTGCTCGCCCTCGTCCGGGACATCGCCCGGCGTGAGATCGCCCCGCAGGCCGCGCAGGAGGAGGACGAGGGCCGCTTCCCGCGCGAGATCTTCACCCTGCTCTCCGAGTCCGGCCTGCTGGGCCTGCCGTACGCCGCCGAGCACGGCGGCGGCGACCAGCCCTACGAGGTCTACCTCCAGGTCCTGGAGGAGCTGGCCGCGGCCCGGCTCACCGTCGGCCTCGGCGTCAGCGTCCACACTCTCGCCTCCTACGCCCTCGCCACGTACGGTGCCAAGCAGCAGCAGGTCGAGCACCTGCCCGCGATGCTCGGCGGCGGCCTCCTCGGCGCGTACTGCCTCTCCGAGCCGTCCTCCGGCTCCGACGCGGCCTCCCTGCGCACCAGGGCCGCCCGGGACGGCGACACCTGGGTGATCGACGGCACCAAGGCCTGGATCACGCACGGCGGCATCGCCGACTTCTACACCGTGATGGCCCGCACCGGCGAGGACGGCCCCCGCGGCATCACCGCCTTCCTCGTGCCCGGCGACGCTCCCGGACTGAGCGGTGCCGCGCCCGAGAAGAAGATGGGCATGAAGGGCTCGCCCACCGCCCAGGTCCACTTCGACGGCGTCCGGGTCCCCGACGAGCGGCGGATCGGCGAGGAGGGCCAGGGCTTCGCCATCGCCCTGGCCGCCCTCGACTCCGGCCGGCTCGGCATCGCGGCGTGTGCGATCGGCCTCGCCCAGGCCGCCCTGGACGAGGCGGTCGGCTACGCCACGCAGCGCCGGCAGTTCGGCCGGCCCATCGCCGACTTCCAGGGCCTGCGCTTCATGCTCGCCGACATGGCCACCCAGATCGAGGCCGGCCGCGCGCTCTACCTCGCCGCGGCCCGCCTGCGCGACACGGGCCGGCCGTTCGCCAAGCAGGCCGCCATGGCCAAGCTGCACTGCACCGACACGGCGATGAAGGTCACCACCGACGTCGTGCAGATCCTCGGCGGCTACGGCTACACCGCCGACTTCCCGGCCGAGCGCTATATGCGCGAGGCCAAGGTCCTCCAGATCGTCGAGGGCACCAACCAGATCCAGCGCATGGTCATCGCCCGTCACGTGGCGGGACCCGAGGGTCGCTGAACTGCCCCCGCAGGACCGTCGGGGCCGCGAGCCTGGTCCACTCCGGGTCATGGCGGCCGGGCAGGGTCCGGCCCCGGTCGGCCCAGGTCCGCAGCAGATCACGGTAGATGGGCGGGTCCTGCGGCACCGCTGACGGAACCGATTCCGCGGGGCGCGGGACGAACATGCGGCGCTGATATCCGGTCGCCGAGTCCATGAGGCTCATACCCGGCCAACGCGGTGGCGGCCGGACAGGTCACCGCCCGGCGGATTCGGGCTTCAGTTCCCGCGCGTCCGGTTGCCCCCACCGCCGCCTGCGTACGCCGCGAAGACCGCCGTCCCGGCCACCCCGCTCCCCGCACCACGACGGCCCGCGCGCCGTGCGCGGTGCGGGTGCGGGGAGGGGACGGGCCGGTACCCGGGTGTGTCAGGCGGCCTCGCGGCGCATCGCCGGTACGCGCATCGGGCGCGAGCCCGGGCCCCCGACGTGCGAGAAGGGCTGTGTCCGCCAGTCCAGACCCTGGGGGAGCGTCAGCAGCAGAGCGGTGTCCTGCTCCTGGGGTTCGCAGGACTCGTCCGCGGGGCGGGCGTCGGCCGCCGCGCGGCCCGTGCCCGCGCACACCGTCAGCCCGAACGGGTTCCACGGCGAGGCGCACAGCGCGTGCTCCGGCAGGACCTCCTCGTCCGCCAGCAGCGCGATCGGCTGCGCGCAGTCCGGGCAGATCACCCGGTACATCTCGAAGGTGTCGTAGGCGTCCAGTTCCTCGTCGAAGAGGTCGTCGGGTTCGACGCCCTCCGGCTCGGGCTCGAGGACCGGCTGCCGCCGTGCGGACGCGGAACGATCAGGGTGGCTGACACTCTGCATGGGTTTCTCCCCCTAGGACTGGGCCGTGACGGCACTGCGGTCTCGACCACAGCAAGCACTTCCCGTCCCGTCCCTGCGGTAATCACGAGAACATCACGGAGCCCGCACCGGACGTGTGGCCTTGGTCACATGCCGCGCGCAGATGCCCGTCCCGGTACCTTTTCCGCCCCACAGGGAATGACCTGGGCCTCCGAGGTATCCGAGGAGATCAGACGCACTGTAGGTTTTGGCGGCATGGAGGAGCTGGACCGTCAGATCGTGCAGCTGCTCGTCGTCGACGGGCGGATGAGCTACACAGACCTGGGCAAGGCCACGGGCCTGTCCACGTCGGCCGTGCACCAGCGGGTGCGCCGGCTGGAACAGCGTGGCGTCATCCGCGGTTACGCCGCGGTGGTCGACCCCGAGGCCGTCGGGCTGCCGCTCACCGCGTTCATCTCGGTGAAACCGTTCGATCCCAGCGCCCCCGACGACATCGCGGAGCGCCTCGCCGGCGTTCCCGAGATCGAGGCATGCCACAGCGTGGCCGGCGACGAGAACTACATCCTCAAGGTGCGCGTCGCCACCCCGCACGAACTGGAGGAACTGCTGGCCCGGGTGCGCAGCCTCGCCGGCGTCTCCACGCGCACCACCGTGGTGCTGTCGACCCCGTACGAGGCGCGCGCCCCGAAGATCTGACCGGCCCGCCCCGGTGCCCGGTGAAGGCCGCGCACGCGAGAGACTGTGCGTCATGAGTGAGCAGTCCGCCGAGCCCGCCCAGACCGTCCTCCTGCGCCGGGGGGAGGTGCACAGCCCCGCCGACCCCTTCGCCACCGCGATGGTCGTGGAGCGCGGCCAGATCGCCTGGGTCGGCTCCGAGGGCGCGGCCGACGCCTTCGCCGACGGCGTGGACGAGGTGCTCGACCTCGACGGCGCCCTCGTCACCCCGGCCTTCACCGACGCCCATGTGCACACCACCGCCACGGGCCTCGCCCTGACCGGCCTGGACCTGTCCGGCGCCCCCTCCCTGGAGGCGGCTCTCGCCCGGATCCGCGAGTTCGCCGCCGCCCGCCCCGGTGACCGGGTCCTGCTGGGACACGGCTGGGACGCCGCCCGCTGGCCCGGCGGACGCCCGCCGGCCCGTGCGGAGCTGGACGACGCCACCGGCGGACGCCCGCTGTACCTGTCCCGCATCGACGTGCACTCGGCGGTCGTCACCACCGCCCTGCTGGACCTGGTCCCCGGCCGCGTGCCCCGCGAGGACGCCCCGCTCACCGGCGACGCCCACCACGCGGTACGCGAGGCGGCCCTCGCCGCCGTCACCCCGGCCCAGCGTGCCGAGGCCCAGCGCACCGTCCTGGCCCACGCGGCCTCCCTGGGCATCGGCACCGTCCACGAGTGCGGCGGCCCGCAGATCTCCTCCGAGGACGACTTCACCGCCCTGCTGGAGCTCGCCGCCGGCACGCCGGGCCCCCGCGTGGTCGGCTACTGGGCGGAACAGGACCCGGCGAAGGCCCGCGAGCTGGGCGCGGTCGGCGCCGCGGGCGACCTCTTCGCCGACGGCGCCCTCGGCTCGCACACCGCGTGCCTGCACGAGCCCTACGCCGACGCCGGCCACACCGGCACCGCCCACCTGGACGCCGACGCCGTCGCCGCTCACGTCCTGGGCTGCACGGAGGCCGGACTCCAGGCCGGTTTCCACGCCATCGGCGACGCCGCCGTGTCCGCCGTGGTCGACGGCGTGCGCGCCGCCGCCGAGAAGGCGGGCCTCGCCCGGATCCGCGCCGCCCGGCACCGTGTCGAGCACGCCGAGATGCTCACCCCCGAGACCATCGCCGGCTTCGCCGAGCTGGGCCTGATCGCCTCCGTCCAGCCCGCCTTCGACGCGCTGTGGGGCGGCGGGGACGGCATGTACGCCCGGCGGCTGGGCGCCGAGCGGGCCCGCACCCTCAATCCGTACGCCGCGCTGCTGCGCTCCGGTGTACCGCTCGCGTTCGGCTCCGACAGCCCGGTCACCCCGCTCGACCCGTGGGGCACGGTCCGCGCCGCCGCCTTCCACCGCACCCCCGAGCACCGGATCTCCGTCCGCGCCGCGTTCACCGCGCACACGCGGGGCGGCTGGCGGGCCGTCGGCCGCGACGACGCCGGGGTGCTCGTCCCGGGCGCGCCCGCGGACTACGCCGTCTGGCGGACCGACGAGCTGATCGTCCAGGCACCCGACGACCGGGTCGCCCGCTGGTCCACCGACCCGCGCTCCGGCACCCCCGGCCTGCCCGACCTCGGTCCCGGCCGCGACCTGCCGGTCTGCCTGCGCACCGTCGTGGGCGGCCGGACGGTGTTCGTACGGCCGGGCGAGTGATCTCCGGGGTGGCGTGGCGGGCCCCGGCCGCCGCGGGCCCGCCGCCCCACCTGCGCATCCTCCCCGCCGACTCGGCCGCTTCGCCGGTCTTCGCAGCTCAGGCGGCTGTTGACAGTCAGCGGCGGAGGGCCGGTAGGTTCGGCCGAGTCCACCACCGGACGTCCGACCGAGGAGCGTTCGGACACGGTCGCAGCGCCGCTGGGTCAGGGACGGTGTGCCGCACCGGGCACCGTCGCCGGGAGCCAGGGTCAGCGCCCGCGCCGACGGGGGAACGGCCGGCTGGTCGGCCAGGTGTGACCCGGGTGGGGCCCGGGCGCTCAGTAGACAACGGCTTTCGGTCGATCCGCAGCCAGCGGGTCCCAGGTCGGCCCGAAGGGCGCCGGGCCCCCATCCGCCGTGCCACGCGAGAGGCGGCGCGGACGTAAGGTGAGAGGGCCGAAAAACGGGTTCTTACCCCGTTCTTGTGCAATCGACACCACCGGACGCACGAGCCGTCACGTCCTCCCAGGCCGGGGCCACTATGGTGGTTCCCTGCGTACGACATGAAGGGGCAGCAGTGAACGACGGCGACGGAACCCTCGCGGCCAAGGCCCAGGAGCGGCGGTTCGGCCCGCTCGGCACGGCCTTGGTGATCATCCCGACCTACAACGAGGCGGAGAACATCAGGACCATCGTCGGCCGGGTACGCGAGGCCGTCCCCGAGGCGCACGTGCTGATCGCGGACGACAACAGCCCCGACGGCACCGGCAAGCTCGCCGACGAGCTGGCCGCCGGGGACGACCACGTCCAGGTGCTGCACCGCAAGGGCAAGGAGGGCCTCGGCGCCGCCTACCTCGCGGGTTTCCGCTGGGGCCTGGAGCGGGACTACGGCGTGCTGATCGAGATGGACGCCGACGGCTCCCACCAGCCCGAGGAACTGCCCCGGCTGCTCACCGCCCTCAAGGGCGCCGACCTCGTCCTCGGCTCCCGCTGGGTGCCCGGCGGCCGGGTGGTGAACTGGCCCAAGTCCCGGGAGTTCCTCTCCCGCGGCGGCTCGACCTACTCGCGGTTCCTGCTCGACGTGCCGATCCGTGACGTGACCGGCGGTTTCCGGGCCTTCCGCCGCGAGACCCTGGAGGGCCTGGGGCTCGCCGAGGTCTCCTCGCAGGGTTACTGCTTCCAGGTCGACCTCGCCCGCCGCGCGGTGAAGGCCGGTTACCACGTCGTCGAGGTCCCCATCACCTTCGTCGAGCGCGAACTGGGCGACTCCAAGATGAGCCGCGACATCGTGGTCGAGGCGCTGTGGCGGGTCACCGCCTGGGGGGTCGGCGACCGCATCGGCAAGCTCACCGGCAAGGACAAGCAGGCCTGACCGGTCCCTTCACGGCCCCGGCTGATCACTCCCTTATCCCGCGCTGAGCCACGCCCAGGCACACTGGAAGCATGACGACTGGCGCTCCGCCCTCCCCGTACACCGCCCGGCCCCGGCGCTCCCGGCTGCGCAGGTATCTGCCGCTGGGCCTCGCCGGGTGGCTGGTGCTGGAGATCTGGCTGCTGACCCTGGTCGCGGGTGCGGCAGGGGGCCTCAGCGTGCTCCTGCTGCTCATCGCGGGCGTCGTGGCCGGCTCCGTGATCATCAAGCGGGCGGGCCGCCGCGCCTTCAAGAACCTCAGCGAGGCACTCCAGCGGGGCGGCTCGCCGGCGCGCGGCGGCGGCAACGGCCTGACGATGCTCGGCGGCCTGCTGCTGATGATCCCCGGCCTGGTCTCGGACGCCGTGGGCCTGCTCCTGCTGCTCCCGCCGGTCCAGAGGGCCGTGAGCCGCCGCACCGAGAACGCCCTGGAGCGCGGGCTCCGCAAGGCCGCCCCGGGAGGTCTGGGCCACGCCTTCCAGCAGGCCCGCACCCACCGGCCCGACGGCAGGGTGGTGCAGGGCGAGGTCATCAGGGAGAACCGGACCGGGCCGGAGGAGCAGCGCCCTCCGCTGACGCGCTGACCCAGGGCGCGTCCGGGGGCGGCACCGCCGTCCGGACAGCGCGAAACCGCGGGCGCCGTACGTCTTCACGTACGGCGCCCGCGGTTACTGGTGCTTGTCTCGCGTTATGCGCTCTTGCGGCTGTCCCTGGGGTGAACGGCGATGTTCATCGCCCCCGACCGGAGAACCGCCAGACGCTCCTCGAGGACCTCTTCGAGTTCCTCGCGGGTGCGTCGCTCCATCAACATGTCCCAATGGGTACGCGCGGGCTTGGCCTTCTTCTCTTCCGGGCCGTCGCCGTCCACCAGGAGTGCCGGGGCCCCGCAGACCTTGCACTCCCACTCCGGCGGGATCTCCGCCTCGACCGAGAAGGGCATCTCGAAACGATGGCCCCTCTCACATGCGTACTCCACGGCCTGGCGCGGGGCCAGGTCGATGCCGCGGTCCGTCTCGTAGCTGGTCACCACGAGGCGCGTACCGCGAAGAGCTCGCTCACTCATGAATCGTGCCTCCCGGGCTTTGTCGCCCACAGGACAGGTGTCGCTGTCGTCGTCATCCGGTCAACGTCCGGTCGGCGGTAAAGATTCCCGTTCCGAGTCCCGTTCCGGGTCGTGCGTCGCCGTCGTAGCCGCCCCTTGTTCTACCCACAGGTGCCCGGTTTGTCACATCTGCTAGCAGATGTGACCCAGCGCTTCTGCTTCTTTGACGCGCAGTAACGGTACGCCTGGCAGGCCAAACGCGTACACTACCGCCCTTTGGCGCCGAGTGCTAAATCGACGCTAGATCCTTTCCGGTACCGGGTTCCCCGCCTCGCCGATCGCACGCCGCACAGGTACCCGTGCGAGCAGGACGAAACCGATCACGAAGAAGGCCACCAGCGACACGATCGCGGACCGGTAGCTTCCGGTCAGCTGGTACGTCACGCCGAACAGCAGCGGGCCGAGCCAGCTCATCCCGCGGTCGCTCAGCTCGTACGCGGAGAAGTACTCGGCCTCCTTGCCCGGCGGCACCAGGTGCGAGAACAGCGACCGGGACAGCGCCTGACTGCCGCCGAGGACCAGGCCGATCCCGGCGGCCAGCACGAAGAACCACACCGGGGCCCTCGCAGGCAGGAAGTAGCCGGCGGCGAGCGTGACCGTCCACGCCACCAGCGAGCCGAGGATCGTCCGCTGCGCGCCGTACGCCCGCGCCAGCCGCCCCATCGCCAGCGCCCCGGCCACGGCCAGCACCTGCACCAGCAGCACGGCCCCGATGAGCGTCGACTGCCCGAGCCCCAGCTCCTCGGAGCCGTAGACCGAGGCCTGCGAGATCACCGTCTGGATCCCGTCGTTGTACACGAGGTACGCCAGCAGGAACGCCAGCGTCAGCGGGTGCCGGCGCATGTCCCGGACCGTCGCCGCCAGCTGCCGTGCCCCGGGCGCCGCCGACCCCGCCACGCGCGCGTGGCGGTCGCGGAGCCTGCGCAGCGGTACGAGCGTGAACGCGCCCCACCACAGGCCCGCCGACGCCAGGCACACCCGGACCGCTGCCGACTCGGTCAGCCCGAAGGAGTCGTGCGCCGAGTACAGGACCAGGTCGGCGACGAGGACCAGGGAGCCGGCCGCATAGCCGAAGGCCCAGCCGCGCGAGGAGACGGCGTCGCGCTGCTCGGGCGGCGCGATCTGCGGCAGATAGGAGTTGTAGAGCATCATCCCGACGGACTGCGCCGCGTTGGCCACGACGAGCAGCACCCCGCCGAGCAGATACCGGTCGCCGTCCAGCAGGAACATGCCCGTGGTGGCCGCCGCCCCGGTGTACGCCGCCGCGGCGAGCAGCGGCTTCCGGCGGCCCGTGCGGTCGGCCGCGCTGCCCACCAGGGGCATCACGACGACCGCCACGATCACCGACAGGGACACCGAGTAGGCGAAGAAGGAGCCCGCCCGGACCGGGACGCCCAGCGGGTGCACATAGCCGCCGGCGTCCGCCGCCCGCTCGGCGACCGCGGTGAGGTACGGGCCGAGGAAGACCGTGAGGACGCTGGTCGAGTACACCGAGCACGCCCAGTCGTACACGTACCAGCCGTGCCGCTCGCGCCTGAGTCCGGCGGCCTCGTCCGCCACCGGTGCCCGCACGGTCTCCGTGCCCACCCGTGCCCTCGCCTCCCCCGCAGTGCCGTGCGAAGGCGCGGACCGGCCGGTCCGGGCGGTCAGACCCAGACGCCGCGGTCCTCCATGACCTTGCGCAGCATGTCGATGTGATCGGTCATGATGCCATCAACCCCGAGATCCAGGAGCCGGTGCACGCGCCGGGGCTCGTTGACCGTCCACACGTGCACGTGCAGCCCGCGCGCGTGGGCGGCGCGCACGAAGCGCTGGTCCACCACGGGCACGCCCGACTGCGCCTCGGGCACCTGCGCGGCCACGGCCGACCGGCGCACCGCGCCCGGCAGCCCCCAGGAGCGCAGCCGCAGGTTGAGCACCCCGCGCGTCCCGAAGGAGGTGGCCAGGCGCGGCCCGCCCAGCCGCTGGGCCCGCAGCACACGCGCCTCCGAGAAGGAGCCCACGCACACCCGGTCCCAGGCGTCCGCGCGCTCGATCAGCCCCAGCAGGGGCCGCAGCGCGGGCTCCGCCTTGACGTCGACGTTCCAGCGCACCTCGGGGAAGGTGTCCAGCAGGTCCTCGAACAGCGGCACCGGTTCCCGGCCGCCCACGCGCGCGTGCCGTATCTCCGCCCACGGCAGGTCGGCGATCCGGCCCGCCCCGTCGGTGACCCGGTCCAGGGTCGCGTCGTGGAAGGCGACCAGCCGGCCGTCCGCCGAGGCGTGCACATCGGTCTCGATGTACCGGTAGCCCAGTTCCACCGCGCGGTGGAACTGCGCCACGGTGTTCTCCAGACCGTCGGCGGCACCGCCCCGGTGGGCGAAGGCGATCGGGCCGGGATGGTCCAGGTACGGGTGGCGCGGGGCCGGTGTCGTGAGGCTCACGGACGCAGTATGACCCCCTCCGGTGTCACCGTGGCGACGACCGCCCTGCCGGCCGGTGCCGGCCGCACGGCGAACATCCGCAGGAACAGCTGGACCAGCGGGCCGATGGCCACGGCGTACAGCAGGGTGCCCAGGCCGATGGTGCCGCCAAGGGCGAACCCGGTGACCACCACCGTCACCTCCACGGCTGTCCGCATCAGCCGGACCGACCGGCCGGTGCGCCGGTGCAGACCCGTCATCAGCCCGTCGCGCGGGCCCGGACCGAAGCTCGCCGCGATGTACAGACCGGTCGCCACGCCGTTCAGCACGACCCCCGCCAGCAGCAGCGGGACGCGTACGGCGAGGGAACGGACGTCCGGGACGAGCGCGAGCGTGCCGTCCATGGCGAGGCCGACCACGAAGACGTTGGAGACCGTGCCGAGCCCGGGCCGCTGGCGCAGCGGGATCCACAGCAGCAGCACCACCGCGCCCACGATGATCGACACGACGCCGATGCTCAGCCCGGTCAGTTCCGCGAGCCCCTGGTGCAGCACGTTCCAGGGCTCCAGCCCCAGGTCCGCCGCCACGAGCAGCGCGGAACTCGCGCCGTAGAGCACGAGCCCGGCGTAGAGCTGGATCAACCGACGTCCGACATGGCGGCCGGGAGCGGACACGACATACCCCCCCTGGGTAGTGGAACTGGACTGGCACATGTCACTCTGTGGCTCGGGATGGAATGTCATCCATGGCCAATCCGGGGAAGGTGGACTGATCTTCATGGCGCAGTGGACCTCGGCGGTGGGAGCCGCACAGCTCGCCCGGCTCCTCAACTCCCAGCAGGACCGCCCGGCCGGCCCCGGCACCCGCCGTCCCCCCGCCTATCGTGCCCTCGCCGACGGCATCCGGCTGCTGGTGCTCGAGGGCCGTGTCCCGGTGGCCGCCCGCCTTCCCGCGGAACGCGAACTCGCCGTGTCCCTCTCCGTGAGCCGTACGACCGTCGCGGCGGCCTACGAGGCGCTGCGCGGCGAGGGCTTCCTGGAGTCCCGGCGCGGAGCCGGCAGCTGGACCGCCGTACCGGCCGGCAACCCGGTTCCCGCCCGGGGCCTGGAGCCGCTGCCCCCGGAGGCCCTCGGCTCGGTGATCGACCTGGGCTGCGCCTCGCTCCCGGCGCCCGAGCCGTGGCTCACCCGGGCCGTGCGGGGCGCCCTGGAGGAACTGCCGCCGTACGCCCACACCCACGGCGACTACCCGGCCGGGCTGCCCGCCCTGCGCTCGATGATCGCCGAGCGGTACACCGCCGGCGGCATCCCCACCATGCCCGAGCAGATCATGGTGACGACCGGCGCGATGGGCGCCATCGACGCCATCTGTCATCTCTTCGCGGGCCGCGGCGAGCGCATCGCCGTGGAGTCCCCGTCCTACGCCAACATCCTCCAGCTCATGCGGGAGACGGGCGCCCGGCTCGTCCCCGTCGCGATGGCCGAGGGGCTCTCCGGCTGGGACATGGACCGCTGGCGCCAGGTCCTGCGCGAGGCCGCACCCCGCATCGCCTATGTCGTCGCCGACTTCCACAACCCCACCGGGGCGCTCGCCGACGAGGACCAGCGCCGCCGGCTGGTGGACGCGGCCCGCTCGGCCGGCACGGTCCTCGTCGCCGACGAGACGATGACCGAGCTGTGGCTCGACGAGGAGGTCCGGACCGCCGGCATGCCCCGGCCGGTGTGCGGCTTCGACCCGGCCGGCTCCACGGTGATCACGGTCGGCTCCGCCAGCAAGGCGTTCTGGGCGGGCATGCGCATCGGCTGGGTACGGGCGGCACCGGACGTCATCCGCAGCCTGGTCGCCGCCCGCGCGTACGCCGACCTGGGCACACCGGTGCTGGAACAGCTGGCCGTGAACTGGCTGTTCAGCACCGGGGGCTGGCAGCAGGCGGTCGACCTGCGCCGCGCCCAGGCCCGCGAGAACCGGGACGCCCTGGTCGCCGCGCTCCGCCGGGAACTGCCCAGCTGGGAGTTCGAGGTGCCGCGCGGCGGCCTGACCCTCTGGGTCCGCGCCGGCGGCCTCTCCGGCTCCCGCCTCGCCGAAGCGGGCGAACGCACCGGCGTCCGCGTCCCGTCCGGCCCCCGCTTCGGCGTCGACGGCGCGTTCGAGGGCTACGTCCGGCTTCCGTTCACCGTCGGGGGAGCGGTGGCGGACGAGGCGGCGGCCCGGCTCGCCGCCGCGGCCCGGCTGGTGGAATCGGGCGCGCCGGGAGCGGGGGAGTCACCGCGGACGCTGGTGGCGTAGGGGCGCTGGTGGCGTAGGCGTGGGGCTGGGCGCTCGTGGCGTGGTGGGCCCGCGCGGTGGGCCTGGCGTGGGACGTGCCTGGTCCGGAGACGGGAGTGCGACGGCACGACTCAGGCGGTCTCGGCGCCCACGGTCTCCGCGGTCCGCGGTGTCCGCTCGACCGCCGACTCCGTCGGCTCCGTCGGCCCGACCGGTTCCACCGGCTTCGTCATGTCCGGCGGTGCCGGAGCCTCCGCGTCCCCGGGGGTGCTCCGCGCGGGCAGCAGTGCCATCACCGCCTGCCGGTCGGCGTCGCTCGTGGCGTCGTCGTACGGATCCGGTGTCCGCGGGACCTGGAGCCGGTGCACCGGACCGGACCCCAGCCGGGCGTACCCCCGCCCGGGCGGCATGTGCACGAGCGGCGTCGTGTGCGGGGGCACGCCCAGCACCGCTTCCACCTGCTGCGGTGCCGCGGCACCGAGCACGACACGCGCGCGTGTGTGCTGCCGTACCGCCTCGCTCAGCGCCTCCCCGCTCTCGAACTGCTCGGCGACGACCACGGTGACGTTCGCCGCGCGGCCGTGCCGCAACGGCACCTGGAGCAGCGCCTGCGGGTCCTTGCGGCCCTCCGTCCCCGCGAGGTGGGCGAAGACGCCCGGCCGGTCGAGCAGGATCCACAGCGGGCGCCGGGTGTCCTCGGGCGGCGGCTCGCCCGCCTGCCGGGCCAGGTTGATCGCGATGAGCCGGCGCTCGGTCTCCTGCGCGGCCCACTCCAGGCTGGCTAGCGCCCCGGCGAGGGCGCACTCCACGGCGAGTACGCCGTCCCGGCCGGTCAGGCACGCGTACTCGCCGGTGCCGCCGCCGTCGACGATCAGGACGTCGCCGTACTCCAGGGCCTGGAGGGCGATGGAGCGCAGCAGGGTGGAGGTGCCGCTGCCGGGATGGCCCATGGCCAGCAGGTGCGGCTCGGTGGAGCGGATGCCGGTGCGCCAGACGATGGGCGGGACGTCGATCCGTTCCTCGCCGTAGGAGAGGGGGAGCGTGCGCTGGACCTCGCTCGGGTCGGTGAAGCCGAGGACGGTCTCTCCCGGGGCGGTGACGAAGCGCTGGGCCGGGACGTCGGCGGGCAGCGGGGCGAGCACGGTGACGGTGAGCCGGTTGCCCTCCTCGTCCCACGCGAAGTGGTACTCGCGGCCCCGGCCGGCCTTCACGGTGAGCAGCTGCTCGATCCGCGCGCGGGCCGCGGGCTCGCCGTCCGGGAAATAGGCGGGGTAGCGGACGACGAGGTGACCGACGCGGCCGGCGTCGTCGAACTCGTGGTCCGTGAAGGCGCTCTCCCAGGTCCCGCCGTGCGCGTACAGCGGCGCCGGGTCGTCGGGGCCGGAGAAGTACGGCACCAGGGCCTCGTACAGCGCCTGGAGCCGTTCGGCCTGGGACTCGTCGGGCCCGTCGGGCACCGAGGTGCGGTCGCGGCCCTGCCAGGCCGCCGCCCCCATCACGGTGATGACGGTGAGCAGCGGCCCGTACGGTACCAGGGCCACGAGGAGGACCAGGGAGGCCACCAGGAACAGCAGTGGCCCGCGTTTGTCCTTGGGGGTGTCCGCCCATCTGCGCCGCCCGGCCGAGGCCAGCCGGCGCAGTCCGCGCGAGACGGTGATCAGCGGGTGGAGGACGTCGGTGGCGCTGTCGGCCGCCGTCCGGGCCAGCTCCCGGCTCCGGGCGATCTGCGTCCGGGCGATCTGCGCGCTGTCTTTGCTCAGAATGCGGGGGAGAGGGCGCCGGGCCACTGCTGTCTCCTGATCGTGCGTACGGGCGGGACGGGCCGGGTCAGAACTTGATGCCGCCGAGGAGGCTTGCCAGGCTCTCTCCGCCGGCCTTGATGCTCGGGGCGATGGCCGTGCTCGACAGGTAGAAGCCGAACAGGGCCGTGACCGCGGCGTGCGAGCCCTTCAGTCCGTCCTTGCGGAAGAAGAGGAACACGATGGTGCCGAGCAGGAACACGCCTGACAGGGAAAGGATCATTTCGGGCCTCCTGGTGTCGAGGGTGAGGGACAGTCACCATGAGTCCTTCCAGGATCACAGGATGTATCCATACTATTAAAGGTGCAACTGGGTGAAATCGGGCTCATTTCCCCCACGTGGCGGAGCCGTTCCTGCCCCGTTGACCAGGCCGGTTGCGTCCGGCGGGCGCTGTTGGCGATCTTTACCTCGGGCACATCGGGTCATGTGCCGCAGGAGCCAGTACGCTGGCGATTCACTCGTACGGCCGCGCTCCGCTCGCTGCCGTACGCTCGCTCGGTCCGAAGCGGGCCCCGAGCGGGCCCCGAAAGCGGGCCCCGAGCAGTCCCCGAGCAGTTCCCGCATGCGCAAGGAGAGGCGGTCCGGCCGATGAGTGAAGCCCCCGATCCCGAGGTCGTGGAGCTGGCGACCAAGATCTTCGATCTGGCCCGGCAGGGGCAGACCGAGGCGCTCGTGGCGTACGTCGACGCGGGCGTGCCGGCCAACCTCACCAACGACCGCGGCGACTCCCTGGTGATGCTCGCCGCCTACCACGGCCACGCCGACGCGGTCCGCGCGCTGCTCGCCCGCGGTGCGGCGGCGGACCAGATCAACGACCGGGGCCAGACCCCGCTCGCCGGCGCCGTCTTCAAGGGCGAGACGGACGTGATCAAGGCCCTTCTGGAGGGCGGGGCCGACCCTTCCGCGGGAACGCCGTCGGCCGTCGACACGGCCCGGATGTTCGGCAAGACGGAACTGCTGGAGCTGTTCGGCGTCCGCTGACGGCGGCGTCCCGACCAGAAACGACACGCAAAACGGGGGAGGCGGTAGCAGGCCGCCGGAAATACGGTCGCGGCAGGACACACCGCGGGTCATCATGACGACGTGATTCACGGACGTGATGGACGGGCAGGTGATGCCGCACCGCGCGGGCCGTGATGAGGTCCGCATGGGCCACCGACGAGAGGCAGAGAGAGATGGTCTACAGCAAGCAGAAGACGGCGGGCACTCCGACGTTGTGTCACGCGGCCAGGTAATGCGTGGTTCCCGGTTGCGTCGACGCTTGATGTGAGGCTGTTTCCCATGTTCGATCCGGTCATAGCGCCCAGCGGTACGCTGCTCGGGCTGCTCCAGCGCGGCCGTGGCGACGGCACGCTGCACGCGCTCACCGCCCCGCGGGCCGAGGCGCTCGCGGCCCTGAACCACTGTGTGCTGCGCGATCCCCGCCACGACTGGCAGGTGGAGAACCGCTCCCTGTACTACGCCCGCCTCCATCTCGACCTGAACGGCGAGCTGGACGCCCTGGAGGCGCACCTCTTCGGCGCGGACGACATCCTCGACACCGACGAGTCCCGTACCGGCCTCGCCCTGGCCGTCCTCGGGCACCTCGCCTCCTACGGCCGCCGGGACGCCCTCGAACTGCTGCGCAGGTACGCCGCCCAGGGAACCAACTGGGCCTGGGCGCTGGACGAGCTGGCCCTGCGGGACGACGACGCGGGCCTGCGCGCCCTCGCCGCCCCCGTCCTGGCCCGCTTCACCACCGACCCCGAGGGCGAGGCCGAGCTGGCCGCCGCCGTGCGCGACGCCTTCGAGCCCCGGCCCTGGCGGCTGTGGGCCGACGATCCGCGGCCGTCGATCGCCACGCGCGTGCGTGCCGCCCAGGAAACCGGCTGTTTCGACCGCTGGCAGCGCCAGATGCGCCCCACCGGCCCGCGCCCGGGGTGGAGCGTCCGCGCCGTCTTCGAGTGGGCCCAGCAGGGCATGGAGCGCGGCGCCGCCCTGTACGTGCCCGCCGCCCGCTGCCTGGTCGCCGTGGCCGGCCCCGAGGACCGGCCCGAGATCCTGCGGGCCGCGCGCGACGGCATCGACGGAGCCCGCTGCACCGCACTGCGCTACCTCGCCGACGGCAACGATCCCGGCGCCCTCGACCTGATCGAGGCCGCGGTCGCCGACGGCACGCCGGCCGTCGTGGAGGCCGCCGTCGACGCCTTCGAACGGATGCGCAGCATCGCCGCCGTCGACCGCGCGCGCGGCTGGGCCCAGCGTCCCGACGCGCTCGGTGCCGCCGCCGGCCGCATGCTCGCCTGCCGCGGCGCCGCCCGGGACAGCGACCTCGTCCTCGGTGCCCTCCGCGAGGCCGTACGCGGCGAGGGCCCGGACGCACCCACCCTGTGGACCCTCGTCGACGGTGCCGGACGCCTCGGTATCGCCTGCGCGGCCCCCGTGCTGCGCCACATCTACCGCGAGACGGCCTCCTCCCACCTCCGCGGCCGGGCCGCCCGCGCGCTGGCCGCCACCGACCCCTCCTTCGCCACCGGCTTCGCCGTCGAATGCCTGTGGGACTGCGAGGAGACCACCCGCGAACTCGCCGCCCGGCACGCCGAGACCGGTGACGCCCGTGTCGTCGAGCGACTGCGCCGCCTGGCCGCCGACCCGGCCGAGGAGGCGGAGGTGCAGACAGCGGTCCGCAGCCGCTTCGGCCCCGACGCGACGCTCGGCTGAGGCCCCGGGCACGCCGGCCGAGCCGCACACCTCCCGAGGCCCGCGCTCTGCCGAGCCGCACGCCCTTCGAAGGCTCCCCTCGCTCCCTGCCCGGGGGACGGTCGCCTCGCCCGGGGACCATGGGTGACCCCGTGGGGCGGGCGGTCATGGCGGCGGGCCGGCGCGGTCCTGCGTGCGGGTGCGTGCGGGCGAACGCTCATGGGACGTTTCCCGCGCCGACAGATCGAAGTTGACGCGGGCACGCCCAGCGTGGCGACAACACCCGTATGCGTGTCGTCATCGTGACCGAATCCTTTCCCCCCGACGTGAACGGCGTGGCCCACTGCGCGCTCCAGACCGCCCGGCACCTCGTGGATCGCGGTCACCATCCGCTCGTCGTCGCCCCCGCCCCCGCACCCGGCAGCGGTTCGGACGCGGAGGCCCCCTGCCCGGTCGTCCGGGTGCCCTCCCTGCCGCTCCCCGGCTACCCCCAGGTACGCGTCGCCCTGCCCAGCCGGCGCCTGGCCGCGGCCCTCGTCGCACACCGCCCCGACGTGGTCCACCTCGCCAGCCCCTTCGTCCTCGGCGCCCGCGGCATGGCCGCCGCCGCCCGGCTCCGCGTCCCCGCCGTCGCCGTCTACCAGACCGACCTGGCCGGATACGCCCGCACCTACATGGGCGCAGGAGAGTCCGCCGCCTGGCGGCGGATCCGCGCAGTGCACGCCGCAGCCGACCGCACCCTGGCCCCCTCCAGCGCCGCCCTGGCCGACCTGGAGACGCACGGCGTACCCCGGGTGCGGCTGTGGCCGCGCGGCGTGGACGCCGTACGTTTCCGGCCGCAGCGCCGGGACGAGGCGCTGCGGCGCACGCTCGCCCCGGACGGTGAAGTGATCGTCGGCTACGTCGGCCGGCTCGCCCCCGAGAAGCACCTCGAACTCCTCGCCGGGGTCCGGGCACTGGCGGGTGTGCGGCTCGTGCTCGTCGGCGACGGACCCAGCCAGGCGCATCTGACCGAGGCCCTGCCGGGCGCCGTCTTCCTGGGCCGCCGCACCGGAGACGACCTCGCCCGGATCTTCGCCTCACTGGACGTGTTCGTGCACACCGGCCCCTTCGAGACGTTCTGCCAGACCGTCCAGGAGGCCATGGCCAGCGGTGTCCCGGTCGTCGCGCCCGCCGCCGGCGGCCCGCTCGACCTGGTCGCCCACGGCCGCACCGGCCTGCTCGTCTCGCCGCACGACGCCCAGGCCGTCCAGCAGGCCGTCCATGCCCTGGCCGCCGATCCGGGACGGCGGGCCGCGTACGGCGCCGCTGCCCGCGCGAAGGTCGGGGGCCGCACCTGGGCCGCCGTCGGTGATCAGCTGATCGCCCACTACGACGACGTGCTCGCGGCCCGGAGGACGGTGGTGGCGGCATGACCGGCCGGCCCCTGCGCATCGTGCGACTCGCCAACTTCGTCACCCCCGCGTCCGGCGGCCTGCGCACCGCCCTGAGGGAACTCGGCAAGGGCTTCCGGACCGCGGGCCACGAACCGGTCCTGATCGTGCCCGGCGACCGGCACACCGACCGCGACACCGAGCAGGGCCGCGTCATCACCCTGCCCGGCCCGCTGCTGCCCGGCACCGGCGGCTACCGGGTCCTCGCCGACAGACAGCGCGTGGCCGCCGTCCTGGAGGGACTGGCCCCGGACCGCCTGGAGGTCTCCGACCGGACCACGTTGCGCTGGACCGGCCGCTGGGCCCGCCGCGCGCGGGTCCCCGCCGTGATGGTCTCCCACGAGACCGCCGACGGCGTGCTGCGCACCTGGGGTCTGCCCGGGAACCTCGCCCGGCGCGCCGCCGACGGCCTCAACACCCGCACCGCGCACGTCTACTCGCGGGTGGTGTGCACGACGGAGTACGCCGAGCGCGAGTTCGTGCGCATCGGCGCGCGCAACGTCGTACGCGCCCCACTGGGCGTCGACCTGGAGGAACGGCATCCCGCGCTGCGCGACCCCGGACTGCGCGCACGGCACGCGCGCGGCGACGAGGCGCTGCTCCTGATGTGCTCCCGGCTGTCCGTGGAGAAACGGCCCGGTACGGCCCTGGACGCCCTGGAGGTGCTGCTGCGGCGCGGGTGGCGGGCGGTGCTCGTGGTGGCCGGGGACGGGCCGCTGCGGGCCCGGCTGGAGCAGCGTGTCCGGCAGCGCGGGCTGCCGGTGACCTTCCTCGGGCACGTCTCCGACCGGGCCGTCCTCGGCGCGCTCCAGGCGTCCGCCGACGTCTGCCTCGCGCCCGGACCAGCCGAGACGTTCGGCCTCGCGGCCCTGGAGGCCATGGCGTGCGGTACGCCCGTCGTCGCGAGCGCGTCCTCCGCGCTGCCCGAGGTCATCGGGTCCGCCGGGACCGTCGCGGCCGGCGGAGGGAAGGCGTTCGCCGACGCCGTGGAACTGCTCCTGGAACGCGGTGAGCCCGAGCGGCGGGACGCGGCACGCGCGCGTGCCGAGTGCTTCGGCTGGGGAGCGGCCGTGGAGGCGTTCCTGGCGGCCCACGACGCGGAGGCCCACCACCACGCCGGGCCCCGCCCCACCCTGCCGGGCGACGCCGCCTGACCCCGGGCGCCGGCTACGGCGGTTCTGCGGCAGACGGTCCGGTGCGGCGCGGGGTCCGCGCGGGGCTTCACCGAGGCGGGCGCAGTTCCGCTGTGGAGGGCCGGGGCCGGCGCCGTACCGGGGCGGGTGCAGTTCGGCTGTGGAGGGCCGGGCCGGGGTGGCGTGGCTGACCCTGGGCGTCGGCCACGCCGGTACTGCCGCAGGCCGTCCGTCCCGTACGGGCGCAGGGCCACGGGCGGGCCGTGCTGGGCGGGCGCGGCTCGGCTGTGGGGCGCCCGGGCCCCCGCGGCAGTACTGCTCGGTTGCCGACGCTACGAGGGTCAGCGGCGGCGTACCGGTACGAAGCGGACCGGGATGCCCGGCAGTGCCTGGGCGGCGGCCGGGAGGTCGGCGGCGCGGACCACGGCGATCACCGGGTAGCCCCCCGTGGTCGGGTGGTCGGCGAGGAAGACCACCGGGCGCCCGTCCGGCGGCACCTGGACCGCGCCGAGGACCAGGCCCTCGCTGGGGAGCTCCCCGGTCCGGGCCCGCTCCAGCGCGGGTCCCTCGGTGCGCAGGCCGATACGGTTGCTCGCCGCGGAGACGCGGTACGCGCGCGTGGTGAGGTCCCGGAGCGCCCGCGCCGTGAACCAGTCGTCGCGCGGGCCCGGCGTCACACGCAGCACGAGTTCGGCCGGCGGACACGGCAGCGGAGCGCCGTCCACGCGCGCGGGGGGACCTGCCGGAGCGCCGAGCGGCAGCGTCATGCCCTCCGCGAGCGGGGCCGGGCCCAGGCCGGACAGCAGGTCGGTGGCCCGGCTGCCGAGCACCGGCTCGACGGTGATGCCCCCGTCGACCGCGACATAGCTGCGCACCCCGGCCGTGGCCGCACCCACCTCCAGCAGCGTCCCGGCCGGCACGGCGACCGGGACGCCCCACGCCGCCGGCCGGCCGTCCACCGACACCGGACAGGGCGCGCCGCCGACCGCGACGGTCACCGTGGCGCGGGGACGCACGGCACAGCCGTTGAGCGTGGTCTCCAGGACGGCGGCATCCGGCGGATTGCCGACGAGCCGGTTCACGAGCGCCGCCGCGGGCGGGTCGAGCACCCCGGACGGCGGCACACCGAGATGCGCGTACCCCGGCCGCCCACGGTCCTGCACGGTGGTCAGCGCCCCGGCACGCACCACCGAGAGCACACGGTCACTCATGCGCCCACCCCGCACCTGTGACGCTGGCGCGCACCGCCGGTGGGGAGTCCCCTCGCTGACCCGGCGCCGGGTACGGCGTGCCCACGGGCGGGAGCGGCCGTGCGCGTCCCGCCGGCCGCGCCACCGCTCGGCCCGCCCACGAGCGTCCGGGCCACGGCCCCGTCACCGAGCGTCCGGCCCACGGCCCCGCTACCGAGCGTCCGGGCCACGGCCCCGTCACCGGGCGCCCCGGTCGCGTTCCCTCCTCCGGGCGCCCCGGTCATGGCCCGTCCACCGGAACGAACCGCACCCGTGTCCCCGGGGCCAGCAGCGCGGCCGGTACCCGGGTCGGGTCCCACAGGACGGCGTCCGTCGTGCCGATCAGCTGCCAGCCGCCCGGCGAGGAGCGTGGGTACACGCCCGTGTACGGCCCGGCCAGCGCCACGGCACCGGCCGGGACCGCCGTGCGCGGGGTGGCGCGCCGCGGGACGTGGTAGCGGGCCGGGAGGCCGGTGAGATAGCCGAAGCCGGGGGCGAACCCGCAGAAGGCCACCGTGAACTCGGTGCCCGCGTGGATCCGGGCCACCTCCGGCTCGGGCACCTGCCAGTGCGCGGCGACCTCCGCGAGGTCCGGGCCGTCGTAGCGCACGGGCAGTTCGACCAGCTCACGCGCGCGTGGCGGCGCCGCGGGCACGTCGCGGGCCGCCAGCTCGGCCGCCCAGCGGGCCCGGTCGGCCAGTCCGTCCAGCAGGACCGTCCGGGCCGCCGGGACGATCTCACGGACGGTGAGCGCGCCCTCCTCGCGGCACCGGAGCAGCTCCGCGTGCAGGGCCTGCGCCTCCTCCCCGGAAGCCACCTCGACCAGCAGGGCGTCGTCGCCGACGGGGAGCGCCCTCATGCGAACGCCTCCAGCCGCACGCCCGCCGCCACGAGCCGCTCGCGCACCCGGCGGGCCAGCTCCACGGCGCCGGGCGTGTCACCGTGCAGGCACAGCGACCGGGCGCGCACCTGGATGCGCGCGCCGGAGTGCGCGGTGACCGAGCCGGAGCACGCGAGGCTCACCGAGCGCTCCACGACGGCCTCCGGGTCGGTGACCACGGCACCGTCCCGGCCGCGCGGCACCAGCGTGCCCTCGTCGGTGTAGGCGCGGTCCGCGAACGCCTCCGTGACGGCCGGCAACCCCGCGCGCGCGGCCAGTTCCAGCAGCCGCGAGCCGGGCAGGCCCAGCACCGGCAGGGCCGCGTCGGCGAGGAGCACACCCTCGACGACCGCGTGGGCCTGCTCGGCGTCGTGCACGACCCGGTTGTAGAGCGCGCCGTGCGGTTTGACGTACGCCACGCGCGCTCCCGCCGCCCGGGCGAACACCTCCAGGGCGCCGATCTGGTAGGCCACTTCGGCCGCCAGCTCGGCGGGCGGCACGTCCATCGCGCGCCGCCCGAACCCGGCGAGGTCCCGGTAGGAGACCTGCGCGCCGATCGTCACCCCGCGCGCGACCGCGAGATCGCACACCCGGCGCATGGTGGCCGGGTCCCCGGCATGGAACCCGCAGGCCACGTTCGCACTGGTGACGACGGACAGCAGCTGCTCGTCGTCGGTCAGCCGCCAGCGGCCGAAGCCCTCGCCGAGGTCGGCGTTCAGATCGATCGCGGTCATGGTGTTCCGGTGCCTTCCGGTTCGTCGCCGACGTACATCGGCACCTCGCGGCCCTGTTCGACATGCCGGATCGGCACGCCCGCCCGGCCAGGCGTGCACTCGGCGGTGAACCCGTACCCGAGCGGGACCGACACCAAGTCGTCCCGCCGGTACGCGCACGCGTGCTCGTCGACCGTGGTGACGGGGCGCTCCCCGCTGCCGTCCACCCGCGTCACGCCAGCTCCTTCCCGCGCGTCTCCGGCAGCCCCAGCAGTGCCAGTGCCGCCAGGCCGTAACCGATCGCGCCGAAGACCAGCGCGCCGCCCACCCCCCAACTGTCCGCGAGGAAGCCCACCAGCGTCGGGAACACCGCGCCCACCGCGCGGCCCGTGTTGTACGTGAAGCCCTGCCCGGTGCCGCGCACCGCCGTCGGGTACAGCTCGCTCAGGTAGGAGCCGAAGCCGCTGAAGATGGCCGACATGCAGAAGCCGAGCGGAAAGCCGAGCACCAGCAGCAGGGTGCCGGCGCCCTGCGGGATGTTCGCGTACACCAGGATGCACAGCGCCGACAGCAGTGCGAACAGCCAGATGTTGGTGCGCCGGCCGAGCCGGTCGGTGAGGTGGCCGCCGGTCAGGTAGCCGAGGAACGCGCCCGAGATGAGGAAGGCCAGGTAGCCGCCGGTGCCGACGACCGACAGGCCGCGCTCGGACTTCAGGTACGTCGGCACCCAGGTGGCCAGCGTGTAGTAGCCGCCCTGCACGCCCGTGGACAGCAGGCTCGCGAAGACCGTGGTGCGCAGCAGCCCCGGGGCGCCGTCCCGGCCCGGCCGGAAGATCGCCGCGAAGGAACCCCGCCCCGGGTCCTGCTCGCGTGCCGCCGTCGCCGTGGGGGCGTCGTGCACCCGGCGGCGCAACCACACCACGAACAGCGCGGGCAGCGCACCGGTCCAGAACATGATCCGCCAGGCCAGATCGTCACCGGCGAAGGAGAACACCAACGTGTAGACGACCGCCGCCAGCGCCCAGCCGACCGCCCAGGCGCTCTGGACCGCGCCGAGCGTACGGCCCCGGTGGCGCGCACTCGCGTACTCGGCGACCAGGATGGCCCCGACCGCCCACTCGCCGCCGAAACCGAGGCCCTGGAGAGCGCGGAAGACCAGCAGCGTCTCGTAGGTGGGCGCGAAGCCGCAGGCGACCGTGAAGACCGCGTACGTGAGCACGGTGATCATCAGGGCCCGGACCCGGCCCATCCGGTCCGCGATCACACCCGCCGCGGCGCCGCCGACCGCCGAGACCACGAGCGTGACGGTGGTGAACAGACCGGTCTGGCCGCTGCTGAGACCGAAATAGGCGGAGAGCGCCACCATGCTCAGCGGCAGGGTGAAGTAGTCGTACGAATCCAGGGCGTATCCGCCGAAAGCTCCGGTGAACGCGCGCCGGCCGCCCGGGCCGAGGGCGCGCAGCCAGCCGAGCGCGCCGTCATCGGCGGCGTCTTCGGTCCCCGGGTGGACGCCGGAGGGGGGCGCGGACCGGGGCGGCGGTGGGGTCGTGCTCATGGGCACCTCGCAGAGGGGGACGGAGGGTGCGGGACGTGAGCGGTACGGAGGCGCTGCGATGGGGAGGAGGCGCGTACGTCGCGCCGTACGAATGCCGCGCCAGGAGAGCACCGTAGAGGATCGTTCAACGATCCTTCAATACCCACGTTGTCTCGTCCCCGGGTCTGCGATTGAATCCCGGCATGGCAGAGCAGCTGGCGGGACTGGCCGACGACCGCGCCCTCCTGGGGCGTACGAGTACGGCGGAGCGGGTCGCGGACATCCTCAGGAGCCGCATAGCCGACGGGTACTTCCCGCCCGGCACCCGGCTGTCGGAGGACAGCATCGGCGGGGCGCTCGGGGTCTCCCGCAACACCCTGCGCGAGGCGTTCCGGCTGCTCACGCACGAGCGTCTGCTGGTCCACGAGCTGAACCGGGGCGTGTTCGTCCGCGTCCTGACCGTCGAGGACGTGGAGGACATCTACCGCACGCGCGCCCTCGTCGAGTGCGCCGTCGTCCGCGGCCTGGGCGAGCCGCCGTACCCGCTCCAGGAGCTGGCCGAGGCGGTCGCCGAGGGCGAGCGGGCGGCCGTCGCGGGTGACTGGAAAGCGGTGGGTACGGCCAATATCCACTTCCACCGGGAACTGGTCGCCCTCGCCGGCAGCGAGCGCACCGACGAACTGATGCGCAGCGTCTTCGCCGAACTGCGGCTGGCCTTCCACGTCGTGGACGACCCGCACCGGCTGCACGAGCCGTACCTCGCCCGCAACCGCCGGATCCTGCGCACCCTGGAGGCCGGGGACCGGAGCGGCGCGGGACGGCTGCTGGCGACCTATCTGGCGGACTCCCTGGAGCGGGTCGTCGAGGTGTACCGGCGACGGGTGGGCGAGGACGGCACGGAGACCTTCTGAACCTCCCCTCCTCGCTGAATGCGGTGACGGTCGTGCCGAGCCTCCGTGACGGTCGTGCCGAGTCGCCGTGACGGTCGTGTCGAGCCTCCGTGACGGCCGTGGCTTCTGCGTCGTTTGGGTCGATGTCAGACCGAGGACCTAGTCTGTGCACCGTGACTTCGCCTGCATCGACGGACCGTGTTCCGCCCCAGCTCAGCGCGGGGCCGCGCCCGGCTCCGGGCCCGGCCGCCGACGAGGGGCTGGCGCGCCGGCTGCGCGCGCTCGCCTGCACCGCGCCGCTGCACGACCTCGACGCCCGCAAGGCCAATCTGGCCGGCGAGTACTCGGTGTACGGGATGGCCGAGGTGGCCCTGGCCGCCATCGACCTCGTCACGCTGAACATGGACTTCGACACCGGCGCCGACCACGAGCAGATCGTCGCCCGGCTCGTCCCGCGCATCGCCGCCCAGGCCCCCCGGCGGGACGCCGGCGAGCACGAACGGGTGGCCCGCTGGGTCCTGGAGAACCTGATCAACGTCGGCAGCGTGGACCGCGGTTTCCGCGCGGTGTACGGCACCTTCGCGCCCGACGGCACGTACGTCCGCCGCGACTACGACTTCAAGCTGATCGAGGAGGTCCCCGGCCCCGGCGGCACGGTCTACCTGCGGACGACGGACGAGGCGGTCAACGTCCTCGTCGGCGCGCTCGACACGGACGTCACCAGCGCCCAGATCGCCGCCGAGGTCAAGCTTGAGGTGCTGATCAACCGCGGCCGGCTCGCCGACGCGCAGCTCGCCGCCGAGCAGGCCCGCTACCGCACGGTGCAGTACTCCGAGACGCTCCGCCGCGCCCTTGACGCCACCCGGCGCAACGTCCGCGCGGTCGACTGGCTCAACGCCGTCCCCGACATGATCGCCGAGGCCCTCGACCACGTGGCCGAGCGCTACCGCCACGAGAACGCCATCCTCACCAACATCCGCAAGGCCCGCGACGAGACCGAGGACACCGAGCACAAGCGCCGTGCCGCCGAACTGGTCGACATCGTCAAGGACTGCATCCGGCGCCACACCCAGCTCCAGGCGCGCCTGCTGGAGGCCGGCCCGCTGTTCCGCGCCGAACAGGACCGGCAGGCCTTCGCCACCCCGGCGGCGACCTCCGGGACGGACCTCTACGGCCACCTCCTCGCCCCCGTCCTGCCGCTGCCCCTGGAGCGGGCGATCCGGGTCACGGACGCCTTCTTCGCGCACGGCACGGGGCTCAGGACGCCGGTGTCCGTCCGGGTCGGTGACCTGGTGGACATCCTGCTGACACCGCCCGTGGAGCGCGAGCACCTGGGCGCCGAGATGCCCGAGCCCGATCTGATCGCCACCCCGGACGACAGCCGGTTCAGCGAGGAGCAGCTCGCCACGGCGACGGAGCTGCTCGACCTGCCGGCGGACGCCCCCAGGAGACTGTCGGGACTGCTGGCCGAGGCCCGCCGGACCGGTGACCCGGACCTCGCCTACCTCGTGGCGCTGCTGGCGGTCCACGCCGCCAGCCCGCCCGTCGGCACCGCCTACCGGCAGGGCGAGCAGAAACTGCTGTTCGCCGTGGACGACGGGACCGAGCTGGACGATCCCGAGTTCGGCGGGGCGGACCTGATCGTCGGCACCGCCCTGCTCGACTCGGCCGGAATGGCCGCGGACCGGACGGAAGCAGCATGAGTGAGCACGACCGCGACAAGGAGCAGAACCCGTGACCGAGCCCGCCGACCGGAGTGAGCCCGAGCCCGCCGCCGCGCCGGCCGGTGCCGCAGTCACCCCCGCCGACGCCGCCGACGCGGCGCGGCTCGTCGCCTTCGGACTCCAGCCCAGGCTCCAGCCGGCGCGCGACCAGGAGTACACCGAGCTGCTGCGCCGCTACCGCGACGACCCGCCGTTCGCGCGGCTCGCGGACGCCGTCGCCGCCGGTCTCGGCCTCGTCGTCCTGGAGGTGTCCCCGCGTGCGGGGATGGCCGTGACGGCCGCCGAGGACTCCGTCTTCGCCGTCCGCATGGGTGACTACGCGCGTCGCACCGCCGCCGACTCCGGCGACCGCTTCCTGCACGGACTCGCCCATCTCGCCGCCGCCGCGCTGGCGTTCCCGCGCCCGGAGGACCTCGCCGACGACGCCTACATCGGCCGGGTCACGGTCAACGGCGTCGACGCCTTCGTCCGGCAGGCCTGCCGCCGCCTGGAGGAACGCGCCGAGGAGCAGGGCGAGAACACCGACCCGGTGACCGACGCGCCCGGCCTGGAGGCCGCCTGGCGGATCTGGGCCAGACGCAGCGCCACCGGCGCCACCAAGGACGCCCGCCGGCCGGCCGCCTCCACCACCGGCATCGTGGCGAAGGCCCTCGCCTTCCTCACCGACTCGGGTTTCCTCCAGCGCACCGGCGACGACCACGGCGGCACCTACCGCACCACCGCCCGCTACCAGCTCCAGGTCCGTGACCTGGCCGGCAGCGCCGCCCTGGCCGAACTGCTCGAACTGGGCGTCGTCCCGGTGACCGACGGCACGGCCAGCCTGCTGCCCGCGGAGGACACGGACGACCTGGACCTGGTGGCCGACGCCGGCCTGCCGTTCCACGCCCCCTCGCACCCCTGACCACCTCACCGAACCGCCAGAAGACTGACGAGAGTCCGCCATGTACGAGCTGTCCCGGGTCCGCCTCTACTCCATCGGTCCCGCCGGTGCGCGCTACGCCGACACCGTGCTTGACCTGCGGGGTGTCGGCGAGCCCGTGCCCGACCCGGCGCCCATGCAGGCGGAGTTCTTCCAGGAGGAGCCGTCCGGCCCGCCGCGCCGGCCCGCGCCCGCCGGCGTGCTGTTCCTGGAGAACGGCGGCGGCAAGTCCGTACTCCTGAAACTGATCTTCTCGGTGATGCTGCCGGGCCACCGCAACACGCTCGGCGGCGCCAGCTCCGGTGTGCTGCGCAAGTTCCTCCTCGCCGACGACTGCGGCCACGTGGCCCTGGAATGGCAGCACGTGCTCACCGGCGAGTGCGTCGTCGTCGGCAAGGTCAGCGAGTGGCGCGGCCGGCAGGTCTCCAACGACCCGCGCAAGTTCGCCGAGGCCTGGTACTCCTTCCGGCCCGGCCCCGGACTGAGCCTGGACAACCTGCCCGTTGCCGAGTCCACCGCCGTACGGCCGCCCGTGGAGGGCAGCTCCGGCGCACAGGGACGCCGCCGCACCATGAAGGGCTTCCGTGACGCGCTCATGGAGGCCGGCAAGGCCTACCCGCACCTGGAGGTGCACTGGGAGGAGATCCACGACCGCTGGAACGAACACCTCGGCGACCTCGGTCTGGACCCCGAACTCTTCCGCTACCAGCGGGAGATGAACGCCGACGAGGGCGAGGCGGCCGGTCTCTTCGCGGTGAAGAAGGACTCCGACTTCACCGACCTGCTGCTGCGCGCGGTCACCGACACCCGCGACACCGACGGCCTCGCCGACCTCGTCAGCGGCTTCGGCAGCAAACTGGGCCGGCGCGCCGAACTGATCGCCGAACGCGACTTCACCGCCGGCTCGGCCGACCTGCTCGGCCGGATCGTGGAGGCCGCCGAAGCCCGCTCACGCGCGCGGGACATCCACACCGGCGCCGAGCGCCGTACCCGCACCCTGGCCCGGCGGCTGTCGGCGCGGGCCGTGCGCGAACGGGTCCGGGCCGCCGACCTCGCCCAGCGGGTCACCGCCGCCGCGTACGCCGTCACGCACACCGAGGGCGCGCGGGAGCGCAGCGCCCTGATCGCCGCCGAACTCGCCTACCGGCACGCCTCCCTGGCCCTCGCCGCCGCCGAGAAGTCCGCCGCGGCGCAGAAACGCGAGCTGGCCGACGCCCGCACCCTGCACGCGGCCTGGCAGGGCGCGGAGGCCGTGCTGCGCCACCGCGCCGCCGCCGACCGCGTCGCCCGCGTCTCCGCCGCCATCCAGGAGGCCGAACGGGACGCGGCCCCCGCCCTCGCCGCCCGCGCCAGGGCCGCCGTGGACCTCGTGCGCGCCCTGCACGGGGCCGCCGCGAGCGCGGAGGCCCTCGCCAACGAGGAGGAGGAGCGCTCCGCCGCTCTCCAGGAGGTCAGCGACACCGCCTACCGGGACTCCACCGCCGCCGCCACCGAGGCGCAGCGCGCCCGCAGCGAGACCGGGCACCTGCGCCAGCGGCTGGCCGAGGTCGAGCAGGAGACCGCCGAGGCGGTCCGCGCCGGCTGGCTCGACGACAGCGCCCCGGACGCCGACCCGGCCCGGGCCGCGCTCGCCGCCAGCGACGCCGAGAAGACCGCCGTGGCCGCCTGGGACACGGCCCGCGAGGCCGCCCGCAAGGCCACCGAGCACGCGCGCGAGGCGGCTGCCTCCGAGTCCCGCGCGGAGCTGACCGCGGCCCGCGCGGCCGACGCGGCGACCGCCGCCGAACGGGCGTACGAGGCGGAGCGGCGCCTGGCCGAGTCGCTGGCCGCCGAGGAACGCCTCGCGGAGCTGCTGAGCCTGCCGGGCACGCCGGGAGCGGCACGCGCGGGTGTACCGGGCCCCAGGAGGGGCTCCGACGACGGCACCCCGGCGGCCCCCGGGGACACCTCCCGCGCCCACGGTGACGGTCCGCTCACCGCCGTCGAACTCGACCGTTTCGCCGACGAGTTGCGCGAACTCCTCGACGACGCCGTGTCGAGGGCCGAACGGCACCTCTTCGACCTCCGTACGGCCGCCGCCGACGACGCCCGCATCCTCGGCGCCCTCGGCGACGGCGGACTGCTGCCGCCCGGACCCGACGTGCTCGCCACCGTGGAGTTCCTCGGTGAGCACGGCATCCCAGCGCTGCCCGGCTGGCGCTACCTCGCGCAGGCCGTCGACCCCGTCGACCACGCGCGCGTGCTGGCCGCCCGCCCCGAACTGGTCGACGGTGTCATCATCACCGACCCCGACACGCACGCACGTGCCCGCGAGGCACTGAACGCCGCCGCCCTCCTGCCGCGTTCCGCGGTGGCCGTCGGCACCGCCGCCGCGCTGCTCGCCCCGACCCCCGCCGCCGCCCCGGACGACGTCTTCCTCGTGCCGCCGAACCCGGCCATGCACGACGAGTACGCCGCCGACGAGGAACGGCAGACCCTGCGCGCCCGGGCCACCATGCGCGACGAGGAGATCCGGACCCTCGCCGCCCGGCTCGGCAAGGACCGCGAACTGGCCGCCCGGCTCGCCTCCTGGCGCACCGGCTGCCCCGCCGGACGCCTCACCGAACTCGCCCGGACCGCCGAGGAAGCCCGCGCGACCGCCGAGGAGAGCGAGGCAGCACTCGCCGAGGCGCGGACCGTGCGCGCGGAGGCCGACGAGGCCGCCGCCGAGGCCGTGCAGGTCCGCGACGAGCGGCAGGAAGCCGCCCAGAAGGCCCGCCGCGCCGCCGACGCCCTCGCCGGCCTCGCCTTCCGGCTCCGCGAGCGCGCCGGCTGGCAGGCGAAGCTGCGCGAACTCGCCGACGAGGCCACCGAGTCCGAGGCCCGCGCCCAGGCCTGCCTGGAGCGCGCCCGGGCCGCCGACGAGGACCGCCGCGCCGCCCAGCGCGCCGCCGACGACGCCCGCCGCACCGCGCGTGCCCTGCGCGCCGAGCGCGCGGAGATCGCCGGCGCCCCCGACGACGTACCGGCCGAGGACGCGGACGCGCCCAAGGCGTCCCTGCCCGCCCTGCGCGAGGCGTACCGGGCCGCCTCCCAGGTCTACGAGAAGGTCGGTGTCGGCGCCGACCTGCGCGCCGAACAGGCCCGCGCGGAGAGCGACGAGAGCGCCGCCCGCACCGAACTCGACCGGCTCAGCAACAAGGTCCGCACCCGCGCCGAGCAGCTGTTGCAGTCACCCGACGGCGCCGACGGGCCCTCCCGGCAGGCCGCCGCCGCGCGCGCGGAGGAACTGGTGCAACTCCTGGAGACCCGCGTGTCGACCGCGAGCGAGCAGCTCGGCCGGCTGCGCGGCGAGGCCGAGCGGCACGCGCCCGAGGACGGCGGGACGCACACCGGACTGGCCGAGGAACTCGTCCCGCGCGACGCCGAGCACGCCCAGGCCCTGCTGCGCACCGCCACGGCCGAACTCTCCGCCCGCACCGAGGCCCTGGCCGGGGCCCGCGAGGCGCACGCGGAACTGCTGGAGACCCACCGCGCCGCCGAGGACGCGGCCGGCGGCTTCGACGAGATCGCCGCCATGCTCCGCGACCTGCTGCGCGAACACACCCCCGACGAGGAGCAGGAGGAACCGGAGCCGTACCCCGGCACGCTGGAGGAGGCCCGGAACTCCGCCGCCGAGACCCGCCGCTCGCTGCGCGGCTGCGCCGGCGACCTCTCCGCCGCCGAGACGGCCGTACGCGAGGCGAGCGACATCCTCGTCCGGCACGCCAACTCCACGCGCTACGAGCAGGTCCGCACCCCCGCCCGGCAGCAGATCCGCGAACTGCCCGCCGCCGCGCTGCCCGAGCACGCCCAGAAGTGGGCGGACGCCTTCGCCCCCCGGCTGCGCGTCCTGACGGACGAGCTGGCCCAGCTGGAACGCAACCGCGACTCGATCGTGGACCGGCTGCGCGGACTCGTGGAGTCGGCCCTGGCGACGCTGAGGTCCGCCCAGCGGCTCTCCCGGCTGCCGGAGGGGCTCGGCGAGTGGTCCGGGCAGGAGTTCCTGCGCATCCGCTTCGAGGAGCCCGACCAGGCCGTCCTCACCGAACGGCTCGGCGAGGTCATCGACGAGGCCACCCGCGCGGCCGTGAAGAAGAACTCCGACCTGCGCCGCGACGGCATGTCCCTGCTGCTGCGCGGAGTGGCGGCGGCACTCCAGCCCAAGGGCGTGGCCGTCGAGATCCTCAAGCCGGACGCCGTACTGCGCGCCGAACGCGTCCCGGTCGGCCAGATGGGTGACGTCTTCTCGGGCGGTCAGCTGCTGACCGCCGCCATCGCCCTGTACTGCACGATGGCCGCGCTGCGCTCGAACGACCGTGGCCGGGACAAGCACCGGCACGCGGGCACCCTGTTCCTCGACAACCCGATCGGCCGCGCCAACGCGACCTACCTGCTGGAGCTCCAGCGCGCGGTCTCCGACGCGCTGGGCGTGCAGCTGCTGTACACCACCGGCCTGTTCGACACGACCGCCCTCGCCGAGTTCCCGCTGGTCATCCGGCTGCGCAACGACGCGGACCTCCGGGCGGGCCTGAAGTACATCAGCGTGGAGGAGCACCTGCGGCCGGGACTGCCACCCCAGCCCCAGGCAGGAGAGACGGTGCACAGCGAGATCACGGCGACCCGGATGTTCCGGAAGCCGGCACCGGCCACGAGCTGATCCACGCCGGCCCGGGGTGGCCGTACCGCCCGCCGCCCCGGCGCCGCGGATCCGTCCGGCCGGGTCAGGAGTGGGACAGCCGGCCGGTGCCGCCCCGCGGGGCTATCCGGTCCCGCGGAGCCGTCCGCTCCTGACGGCGGCGGGCGCGCCGCTCACGGCGGAGGGTCCGGGCGGTGCTGCTCGGCTCGGAGACCACGCCGTGCCGCTGGTTCCACACCTGGCGGGTCACCCACACGTCCACCACGGCCCAGGTGGCGGCCACGGTGCTCGCCACACTGCTGATCACCATGGGGAACGCCGGCCAGGAGCCGGCCATCGTGCACAGGAACGCCACCATCGCCTGGATGAGCGTCACCGATATGACGAGGACCGCCCGCACCGCCGCCGCCCGCACCGGGTCGGGCGTCGGGTGCCGGCGCGCGGGCTCCTCGATCCACAACGGCCGGTAATACTGCTGCTGATCGTCACCGGCGGCCTCACCGAGGCGCCGCTGCGCCGGAATGTCGGGATCCGAACCCTCCTGCCGCCCCCTCGTCCGTGAGCGCACCGCCGCGCTCTCCTCGGGCGCCTCGCGCCGCTCCACCGTGCCCATCACCGCGTCACTCCCCACCGCCAGCAGACCGCTCGCCCCGACGTCCGAAGACACCGCTACCCAGGGCCTGCCCGGCTTGCGCTGCTTTACGCCGCCGGGGTGCGGGACACGACTCCCGTGACCCATTCCGCCCCCAATTCCCGTAGAGGAGGACGAACGAGACCGCCCGAAGATTCCCGCCCGGCGAAAAGTTTCAGCCAACCCCCGGTCCTGGAGCCGCGGTCCTGTGCACCACGGGTGCCCGCAGGGCGGTGGCAATCTCCCGCAATGCCCGGACAACTCGTCATCTCTCGCCTGCGGTGCGGAAGTTCGCCCTCCGGACATGTCTTCGAGTTAACGGTGCCGCGGTAGTAGGCTCGCGCCGTTTGTTGACGGATATGTGCGCCCCCGGCCGGCGGGGGTCGAGCTGGGGGAGGCCATGCGCTTTCGCGGGAAGTCGATCCGCCGGAAGATCGTGGCGCTGCTTCTCGTGCCGCTGTTGTCCCTGACCGTCGTCTGGGGCTTCGCCACGGTACTCACGGGACGCGAGGTCGCCCACCTGTTCCGCGTGTCGGACGTCGTGGAGGACATCGGCTACCCCACCGAGGACACCGTCCGCGTCCTCCAGCAGGAGCGCCGTCAGACTCTCGTCTACCTCGCCGACCCCCGGGCCGCCGAGGCCCTCACGGGGCTGCACCGCACCCGCACCGCCACCGACCGGGCGATCGCCAAAATCCGGAAGAACGCCAGGGACCGCGACCTGCGCGACGGCATGGACGCCGATGACAGGGACGTCCTGACCAACGTGCTGGACGCCTTCGGGGGCCTCGACCCCCTGCGCCGCGGCGTCCAGGAGGGCACCGTCACCCGGGCCCAGGCCCTCGACGCCTACAACCGGCTCGTCGACCCCTGCTTCGTGCTGCTCGCCAACCTCGACGGCATCGACGACGTGGAACTCGACAAGCAGGCCCGTGCCCTGGTCAACGTCCTTCGCGCGCGCGAGCTGCTCTCCCGCGAGGACGCCCTGCTCGGCTCCGCCCTCGTGGTCGGCCGGATCACCGGCGAGGAGAGCCGCGACATCTCCGACCTCGTCGCCCAGCGCACCCTGCTGTACCAGATCAGTCTGCCGCTGCTGCCCTCCGACGAGTGCGAGCGCTATGAACGGGTCTGGAAAAGTGCCACCACGGCTCCGTTGCGCATGACCGAACAGACCGTCTCCGGCACGGAGTCCGGCACCCCCCGCGGTGTCACCGCCAAGAGCTGGGACGCCGCCGCGGCCTCCGCCCTGGACCAACTCGGCACCCTCGACGACCAGGTCGGTGACCGCCTCCAGGACCGTACGCACCCCGTCGCCGTCGGCGTCATCCTCCAGGCCGCCGTCTCGGGCTTCCTCGGACTGGCCGCCCTGCTGTTCTCGGTCGTCCTCTCCGTACGGATCGGCCGTCGCCTCATCCGTGACCTGCGCCAGCTGCGCATGGAGGCGCACGAGGCGTCCGGCGTCCGGCTGCCCAGCGTGATGCGCCGCCTGTCCGCGGGCGAACAGGTCGACGTCGAGACCGAAGTGCCGCGCCTGGAGTACGACAAGAACGAGATCGGCGAGGTCGGCCAGGCCCTCAACACCCTCCAGCGCGCCGCCGTCGAAGCCGCGGTCAAACAGGCCGAGCTGCGGTCCGGTGTCTCCGAGGTCTTCGTGAACCTCGCCCGCCGCAGCCAGGTGCTGCTGCACAAGCAGCTCACCCTGCTCGACAGCATGGAACGGCGGACCGAGGACACCGACGAACTCGCCGACCTCTTCCGCCTGGACCACCTCACCACCCGTATGCGCCGGCACGCCGAGGGTCTGGTGATCCTCTCCGGCGCCGCACCGTCCCGGCAGTGGCGCAGACCCGTGCAGCTGATGGACATCGTCCGCGCCGCCGTCGCCGAGGTGGAGGACTACGAACGCATCGAGGTCCGGCGGCTGCCACGGGTCGCCGTCACCGGCCCCGCCGTCGCCGACCTCACCCACCTCGTGGCCGAACTCCTGGAGAACGCCACGGTGTTCTCGCCCCCGCACACCGCCGTACAGGTCCTCGGCGAGCGGGTCGCCAACGGCTTCACCCTCGAGATCCACGACCGGGGGCTCGGCATGACGGCCGAAGCGCTCCTGGACGCCAACCTGCGGCTCGCCGAGACCCCCGAGTTCGAACTCTCCGACACCGACCGGCTCGGCCTGTTCGTGGTCAGCCGCCTCGCCCAGCGTCAGAACGTCCGCGTCTCCCTCCAGCCGTCACCCTACGGCGGCACCACCGCCGTGGTCCTCCTCCCCGACGCGCTGCTGACCGAGGACGTCCCGGACACCAACGGCGTCGGCTTCCGGCTGGACCGGGACCGCCCGGCCAAGGGCGCCGAACAGGCGGTGGGCCGTGCCGCCGGACACTCCCCGGCACCGCTCCAGCTGCCCGGCCTGCCGACCTCCCTGCTGGACGGCCCGGTCGAACTGGAGGCACCCGTCGACCTCGACGCCCTCGACGCCCTCGACGGCTTCCCCGGCGTCCTCGCGGACGAGGACAGCGAGCGCGGCGGCCTGTTCCGCCACCGCCGTCCCCGTCCGGCCCCCGACGACGAGGTGGCCGCCCCGCCGACCGGCCGGCCCCCGCACGACGGGACCGGCGACGCCGTACCGCTGCCCCGGCGGCAGACGCCCAAGCTCGTCAGTTCGCACGGCAGACCCGTCACCGAGCAGCGGTCCCGCCGCGGCGAACCGGACCAGCAGCCCGCCGCCGCGCCGCGCCGCTCCGACACGGGCGGCCCGGCCCCGCTGCCGGCCCGCCGCCGCGGTACGGGCCCGCTGCGCCCCACCGACCCCGCCGAAGCACCCGAGGCGTACCGGGCAGCTGACGCCGACGGGACGCCCGGGGTGCCGGAACTGCCCAGGCGGACCCGGACCGGCGCGGCCGGCCCCGGCGGCCCCGGCGACACGGCACCGCCGCACGACAGCACCGCCGCACCCGCGGGTGACCCGTCCGCGGAACCGGACACCGGGCCGCTGCCCCGGCGCGTACGCCAGGCCAGCCTGGCCCCCCAGCTCAAGCGGGCCACCGAGCGGCCGGCCGAGCGCGCGGGGGAGCCCGCCGACCGCGACGCCGACGAGGTCCGCAGCCGGATGGCCTCGCTCCAGCGCGGCTGGCAGCGTGGCCGCGAGGAGAACGCCTCGGGCGACGACGCCCGGAACGGCACAGCACCAGGAACGACTAAGGGGGACGGTCGATGACCGCACCGAAGGCGACCGGCCACACGGCGACGAACCAGAAGGAGTTGAACTGGCTCCTGGACGACCTCGTCGACCGGGTCGCCAGTATCCGCAAGGCCGTCGTCCTGTCCGGCGACGGACTGGCGACGGGCGTGTCCAAGGACCTCACCCGGGAGGACGGCGAGCACCTGGCCGCCGTGGCTTCCGGTTTCCACAGCCTCGCCAAGGGCGTGGGCCGCCACTTCGACGCGGGCAGCGTCCGCCAGACGGTGGTCGAGCTGGACGAGGCCTTCCTGTTCGTCACGGCCGCCGGGGACGGCAGCTGTCTCGCCGTCCTCTCGGACGCCGACTCCGACGTCGGACAGGTCGCCTACGAGATGACCCTGCTCGTCAAGCGGGTCGGCGTGCATCTGGGCACCGCCCCGCGCACCGACCTGTCCGCGGGCGGGTAGTGGGATGACATGAGCGCAGACGGTCAGGCAGGAAACCACTGGTTCGACGACGAGGCCGGACCGGTCGTCCGTCCGTACGCCATGACGCGTGGCCGCACCACGAGTACGGCCCAGCACCGCCTCGACGTGATCGCGGTGGTCGTCACCGAGCCCGGCACCGGGGACCCGGAAGCCGATCCGACCCTGTCGCCGGAGCATGTGGAGATCGTCGGGCTCTGCCGGGACACACCGCAGTCGGTCGCCGAGCTGGCCGCGGAACTCGACCTGCCCATCGGCGTGGTCCGCGTTCTCATCGGCGACCTCGTGCACGCCGAACTCGTCCATGTGACGCGCCCCGTGCCCCCGGCCGAGCTGCCGGACGAGAGCATCCTGCGCGATGTGATCAACGGCCTCCGGGCGCTGTGACCGGCGCGGGAGCGGGGCAGTGACGTGACCGGCAGACGGATCGGCCGCCCCGTCGGGGGCGGCGCGTTCGTCCAGCCCTCCAGTGGTGCCGGCGGCCGCGGCCGGCCGGCACCCGACCCCCATCAAGCAGGAGAAGAGATCGATGATCTTCGGGCGTTCTGAGCGCGGCAAGCCTCCGGTCGAGCCCGTCACGCTCAAGATCCTCGTGGCCGGCGGCTTCGGCGTGGGCAAGACGACCCTCGTCGGCGCGGTCAGCGAGATCAGACCGCTGCGCACCGAGGAACTGCTCACCGAGGCCGGGCGGCCGGTCGACGACACCAGCGGTGTCGAAGGCAAGCACACGACCACGGTGGCCATGGACTTCGGCCGCATCACCCTGCGCGAGGACCTGGTGCTGTACCTCTTCGGCACACCGGGGCAGGAGCGGTTCTGGTTCATGTGGGACGAGCTGTCCGAGGGCGCGCTCGGCGCGGTGGTCCTCGCCGACACGCGCCGCCTGGAGGACTGTTTCGCCGCCGTCGACTACTTCGAGCGGCGCTCCATCCCTTTCCTGGTCAGCGTCAACTGCTTCGAGAGCGCCGCCCGCTACCCGGCCGAGACCGTCCGTCAGGCCCTCGACCTGGACGAGGACGTACCCGTCCTGCTGTGCGACGCCCGGGACCGGGAGTCGGTCAAGGAGGTGCTCATCGGCGTCGTACGGCACGCCATGGACTACGCGGCCGACCGCCGCCAGGCCATCACCGGCTGACCGCGTCCACCCCCGTCACGGAGCGGCAGGCGCGGCCCGTACCCCCGCCGACCGGGGTACGGGCCGCGGTCCTGTGGGACGCGCCCACGCGCTTCCCTCGGCGCCGCCACGAGGCGATCGGAACCGGCGCTTCCGTACCGGACGCCGCCCGTGGCCACGTCCGCCGGAGGCGGGGCCGGTCCCCGCCGCCCCACCCGGCGCCCATGCCGGGCGTGCCGTCGCAGCCGCACCGCCCGGAGGGACGGGTCGTGGCGCAGGACAGACCTCTGCCGAAGGGCCTGATAGACCGAGAACGTACGGCGATGTCGGCTGACACCGGGAAGTGTTCACCGGCGCCCCCGGGGCGTCAAGGTTGCCGACGGCAACGGTGACACCGGCGTACCCACCGGGTCCGGCGGTGCGGGCAGGTGTCGACCCACGCGCGCGGGAGGGCGGTTCACCATCCCGGGTCGGCAGTGGCGTACCCGGCCTGCGCCGGGGCCGGTCCCGGGCTCCCGCGCCGGATCTCGTGGCCGGGGAACCCGGCGCGCCCGAGCACCCAGCTCGCACCGTTCAGCGACTTGGCGGCCTTCTTCAGCGGGGCGAGCTGGGCGGCGGCCTGGTGGTGGTCGCGCACGCTGCCCGCTCCGCAGACGACGGTCGCCAGGGAGAGCGTGACCGGCCGGCCGCCCGCCGACCAGGAGGCGCTGTCGAGCACCGCGGCGACCAGCGGGCGGAGCGCCTCCTCGTCGGCCAGCACCAGGAAGTCGTCCCCGCCGATGTGCCCCACGCGCGCGTGCCCCGGCACCGCCTGCTGGAGCGCCCGGCCCACCGCGCGGATCAGCTCGTCCCCCGCGGCGAAACCCGCGCCGTCGTTGACCTGTTTGAAGTGGTCGATGTCCAGCCAGCTGAGCGCGAACGGCCGCCCGTCGGAGATCCGCCGGTCCACCTCGCCGACGATGGCGTCCGAACCGGGCAGCCGGGTCAGCGGGTTGAGCCCGGCCGCCTCCTCCACCCGGCTCTCGGCCAGCGCCCGCACGAGGTCCGCCAGCCGTACGACTCCCACGCACCGGCCGCCCTCGTCGACCACCGCCACGTCGTCGGAGGTCCGGTCCCGGCCGCCGACCGCCACCACGTCCAGCACCTCCCAGGCCGTCGCGCCGGCGCCGACCGTGCGAGGCGCGTCCCCCAGCTTGACGGCCGGCCGGTCGGCGTACAGGGCGTGCCCGTAACGGCCGGACATCGACAGCAGGAAGCGCGAGCGGTGCACCGACCGCACGGGCCGCCCGGCGCGGTCCACCAGCAGGACTCCGGAGACGTCCGGGGACCCGGTGAGCAGCGCCCGCACCTGCCCCGCCGACGCGGTCACCGGCAGCATGGCAGCGGGGCGCACGAACTCCCGCACCGACGGCCCGGAGCGCGGGGCGGCCGGGGCACCGGGAACCTGCGGCGGAACGTACACGTCCGCGACGGGGATCCGGGCCGGCGGCGCGAACAGCTCGCCCTGGGCCAGCTGCGCGCCGGCCGACAGCGCCACGGCGTACTGCCGTTCGGTCTCCACGCCCTCCACCGCCACCAGGGCGCCCAGTTCCTCGCACAGCGTCCGCATCGCCCGCACCGCGGCCGGCCGCGCCAGCAGGCACGCGTCGAGCTTGACCAGATCGGGGGAGAGGTCGGTGAGCAGCCTGAGCGGCACGTCGCCGTCACCGATGCCGTCCGCGCTGATCCGGAATCCCTGCTCGCGCAGCGAGGCCACCGCCTCCAGCAGGGCCCGCTGCGGCACGTGCGTGCAGGGCGGGACGATGTCGACCGTCACCTCCCACGGCAGCCGCCCCGCCGCGCGCACGGCGTCGTGCAGCGGTGTGAGGCCGCCGAGGTCGGCGAGCGTCGCCGCGAACACGTTCAGGTGCAGCGGCAGCAGCGTCTCCTTGCGCGCCGCGGCACGGAACGCCAGCACGGCCAGCCTGCCGTCCAGCTCCGGATCGCGGCGGGCCTCGGCGAGGACATCACCGCTCTCCGGGCGGGCGAGCGTCTCCAGCGCCGCGACCGCGCCCGTCCTCAGGTTGACCACCGGCTGGAAGGCGAAGCGCAGAGTATCCGTCCAGGAGTGCACGGCAGCATCCTGGCGCCGCCCGCGCACGCCCAAGCCCAGTTCATGAGACGTTCACGCGGCATTCCGGGCCGGTCACACAGCGTGGGCGCCCCAAGTCGCGGCAGCGGATGTCCCCGCGTGGGAAGAAGACCGGGCCGCAGGCCGGTTCACGTGAACCGAACGGCCCCGTACGGCGTCGTGGTAGAGGAAGGGTGGCCGGGATCGACGGGGGTGATTCCGGCCACCCTTTCTGTTTCGCTCATTCCCGGTACATCACCGGCGGAAGACGTCCGTCCCCTGATCGGATACAGTCCGCGCGTGTCCGAAACTCAGCATCCGACTGTCAACTCCGCGCCGAATTCACACTGTTCGAGCTGCGGAGCGCCCTACGGAGAGGGCATTTCCGGCTGGCCCCGCACCTGCCCGTGCTGCGGAACCGTCGCCTACCACAACCCGCTGCCGGTCGCCGTCGCGCTCCAGCCCGTGTACGACACGAAGGGCGCCGCCCTGGTCGTCATCACCCGGACCGTCGCCCCCGCGCGCGGAGGCACGGCCCTGCCCGGCGGCTACATCGACGACGGCGAGGACTGGAAGCAGGCCGTCGTACGCGAACTCGGGGAGGAGACCGGCATCGACGCAGCCGCCCGGGACGTGCGGCTCGTGGACGCCATGAGCTCGTCCGACGGGCACCTGCTGCTGTTCGGGGCCCTGCCCGAACGCCCGGCCGACGGACTCCCGCCCTTCGTGCCCACGACCGAGACGGACGGCCGGCACCTGCTGCGCAGGCCGGAGAAACTCGCCTTCCCGCTGCACACCGCCGCGGTGCAGGCGTGGTTCGAGGGCCGCTACGTCTGAACGGGGCGCCGCAGCCGAGCCGCCGGGGCCGCCATGTCTGAGCGGGCGCCACAGCCGAGCCCCCGGGGCCGCCATGTCTGAGCGGGGGCCGCAGCCGAGCCCCCGGGCCCCGCTGAGTCCGACCCGGGCGCCTCAGCCGAGCCCCCGTACGCGCACCGGCCAGGGCGGCTCACCCCCGCCGCCCTCCCGGTCCCGGGTGACCACCACCCGGTCGCCCTGTCGGCGGGCGACGTAGCGTTCGATCTCCGGGTCGTCCCACCCGTCGTCCGCGTCCGGCACGACCAGCCCGCCCCCCGTGCGCCCGGGCGCGGGCGCCCAGACCTCCAGCTCCAGCCCGCCGCCGGCGCCCCGCACCGGCAGCACCGCCCCCGCGCGCGCGAACACGGGTATGCGTGACAGCGGCGCCTCCACGCGGACCTGTGCCGGGCCCTCGTAGACCTCCTCCGTCACCGTGTCGTACCAGCGGCCCCGCGGCAGCCGCACCGCGCGCCGGCCGGTCCCGGAATCCAGGACCGGGGCGACCAGCAGGCCGTCGCCCAGCAGGAACGCGTCCTCGCAGTCGCGCAGCGCCCGGTCCTCCGGCGCCGCCCACCACAGCGGCCGCACATAGGGCGCACCGGTCCGCCGCGCCAGATGCGCGAGGGTCAGGAAGTACGGCAGCAGCCGCCGCCGTTCGAGCAGCGCCACGCGCGCGTGCTCCAGCACGTCGGCACCGAAGTCCCAGGGGTCCCCGCGCCCCGCCCGCGGATGCGTGTGCGTACGGAACAGCGGCAGATACGCTCCGAGCTGCAACCACCGCAGATACAGCTCCGGTGACGGACCGCCGTCCCGACCGCCGACGTCCGGACCCGAGTACGGCACCCCGCACAGTCCCAGCCCGAGCACCTGCGACAGCGCCGCCCGCAGCCCCGGCCAGCCAGGCGCCACGTCCCCCGACCAGATGCCGCCGTACCGCTGTGACCCCGCCCAGCCCGAGCGCGAGAACTGGAACGGCCGCTCCCGGGGCGACGACGCGCGCAGCGCCTCGTAGCCCGCCCGCGCCATGCACAGCCCGTACAGGTTGTGCGCTTCCCCCTGATCGTCGCCCCGCCCGTCCAAGGCGTACCGGACGCCGCACGGCATTGGCTCGTGCCCGTCCTGCCAGAATCCGGCGAAGCCCTGCCCCAGCCGCTCCGCGTACGGACCGCCCCACCACGCGTCCGTCTCGCCGGCCCGCGCCGCACCCCGCACCGTGCGGTCCCCCGCGTCCCGTACGAACACGTCCACGGCCGGACCGATGTCGTGCCCGGCGTCGCCCGGTTCCGCCCGGACCGCCGCGCCGACGACCGACACCAGCCGGATCCCGTCCCGGCGCAGCTCCTCCGCCAGCACCGACAGCTTGGGAAAACGCTCCTCGTCGACAGCGGACACCCGGCCGTCGTCACGACCGACATCGAGGTGTACGGCGTCCAGCGGCAGCCCCCGTTCCTGATACCCCGCGACGACCCGGCGCACCTCCTGCTCACCGTCCGGGCCCCACCGCGCGTGCTGGTGGCCCAGCGCCCACGCCGGCGGCAGCGGGGGCGCCCCGGTCAGCGCGGCCCACGCGTGCAGCACGCGCGCGGGAGTGCCCACCACGACCCAGCAGCGCAGCGGACCGCCGTCCATCCGCAGCTCGCAGTGCCCCGCCCGGTCGTGCCCGGACCCGGCCCCCTCCTCTCCCTCCCGAAGCACCACGGTCCCGTCCCAGGTGGTGTCGTGGAACACCAGATGCGTGCCGGCGTCGGCCACCACCAGTTGCACCGGCATCGTCGGATCCAGCCGTTCGTCACCCGCCCCGGACGCGCGGCCGGGAGCGGCGTTCCCCAGCCGGTACACGCCGTCCCGGAGCCGGGGCCCGCACGCGCGCCCACCCAGGCCGAAGAACCGGGCGTCCGCCGCCACCTCCGCACGCTGCACCCACCGGGCCGCACCCCCGCCGACCGGCTCCCACCAGCGCGGCGGCAGATCCCGCCGCAGGGTCACCCCGCCCGGCGTGCACACCTCCACCGCGCCGTACCGCGAGACGACGACCGTCATCCGCTCGGCCACCACCCGCCAGCCGCCGTCCTTGTCCGGCTCCAGCACCGCCCGCGGATCCGGCTCGGGACCGCTGCCCACGAGCGCGTACGACGGCTGCGGACCGGAGCCGTCCCATCCCCAGAAGACCGCCCCGTTCACCGCCACGACGATCCGCAGCTCCGAGCGGCCGAACCGGATCAGACCGCCCCCGGGGCCCGGCTCCACGCCCTGCACCTGCCCCGGCACACGGGCCCGCTCAGGCCCCCGAGGTGCCGGCCCGGCGGCGTCGACACGCCTCCCGCGCCAGGCGGCCCGTACGGTACGCAACCCCCGAGCAGCCCACCCTGAACCGACCACATTCACCGAACGCACCAGGTCACGACCGTCCATGCTGCTCACCCTGCCACTGAGCGACCCACGCGCGTGCGGCGTTCAACTGCCGTTCACCCGTGCCGGCACCACATCTTCATGACACGGACTATGTGGGGGACACCCTGGTGCGGAAATCGATCACATGGCATCGTCCCTGTCAGCCGCGTCACGCGCACACCCCAGCCCGTGCGCGGACCGACGCCCACGACGCGCACAGCCCGGGAGCCACCCCATGTCGACCGCGAACCCCCAGCCGCTCTGGCAGCCCGATCCCCAGCGGATCGCCCAGGCCCGCATCACCCAGTTCCAGGCATGGGCCGCCGCACACCACGGCGCCCCCGCCGACGGCGGCTACCCGGCCCTGCACCGCTGGTCCGTCGACCAGCCGGACACCTTCTGGGCAGCCGTCACCGAGTGGTTCGACGTGCGGTTCTCCACGCCCTACGCGCGCGTGCTCGGCGACCGCGCCATGCCCGGCGCCCACTGGTTCCCCGGAGCCACCCTCAACTACGCCGAACACGCCCTGCGCGCCGCGGCCGACCGCGCCGACGAACCCGCCCTCCTGTACGTCGACGAGACCCACGAACCACGCCCGGTGAGCTGGTCGGAGCTGCGCCGCGAGGTCGGCTCCCTCGCCGCCGCGCTGCGGACCCTCGGCGTACGCCCCGGCGACCGGGTCAGCGGCTACCTCCCCAACATCCCGCAGGCCGTCGTCGCGCTCCTCGCCACGGCCGCCGTCGGCGCCGTGTGGACCTCCTGCGCCCCCGACTTCGGCGCCCGCAGCGTCCTCGACCGGTTCCAGCAGGTCGAACCCGTCGTCCTGTTCACCGTCGACGGCTACCGCTACGGCGGCAAGGAGCACGACCGCCGGGAGACCGTCGCCGAGCTGCGCCGCGAACTGCCCACCCTGCGCGCCGTCGTCCACATCCCGCTGCTGGGCACCGAGGCACCCGAAGGCGCCCTGGAGTGGGCGGCACTGACGACCGGGGACACCGAGCCGGTCTTCGAACAGGTCCCGTTCGACCATCCGCTGTGGGTCCTGTACTCCTCCGGCACGACCGGCCTGCCCAAGGCCATCGTCCAGTCGCAGGGCGGCATCCTGGTCGAACACCTCAAACAACTCGGCCTGCACTGCGACCTCGGCCCCGAGGACCGATTCTTCTGGTACACCTCGACCGGCTGGATGATGTGGAACTTCCTCGTCTCCGGCCTGCTCACGGGCACCACGATCGTCCTGTACGACGGCAGCCCCGGCTACCCCGACACGGGCGCCCAGTGGCGGATCGCCGAACGTACCGGAGCCACCCTCTACGGCACCTCCGCCGCCTACGTCATGGCCTGCCGCAAGGCCGGCGTCCACCCCGCCCGCGACCACGACCTGTCCAGGGTGAAGTGCGTCGCGACCACCGGCTCCCCGCTGCCCCCCGACGGCTTCCGCTGGCTGCACGACGAGGTCCGCGACGACCTGTGGATCGCCTCCGTCAGCGGCGGCACCGACGTCTGCTCCTGCTTCGCCGGAGCCGTACCCACCCTCCCCGTGTACACCGGCGAACTCCAGGCACCCGGCCTCGGCACAGACCTCCAGTCCTGGGATCCGAGCGGCAAGCACCTGGTCGACGAGGTCGGCGAGCTGGTCGTCACCAACCCCATGCCCTCCATGCCGATCCACTTCTGGAACGACCCCGACGGCAGCCGCTACCACGACAGCTATTTCGGCACCTACCCCGGCGTCTGGCGCCACGGCGACTGGATCACCCTCACCTCGCGCGGGACCGTGATCATCCACGGCCGCTCCGACTCCACCCTCAACCGCCAGGGCGTCCGCATGGGCTCGGCCGACATCTACGAGGTCGTCGAACGCCTGCCGGAGATCAGGGAGTCCCTCGTCATCGGCATCGAACAACCCGACGGCGGCTACTGGATGCCGCTGTTCGTGCACCTCGCACCGGGAGCCACCCTCGACGAGCCACTCCTGGACCGGATCAAGCGATCCATCCGCGAACAGCTCTCACCCCGCCACATCCCCGACGAGATCATCGAGGTGCCCGGCATCCCGCACACCCTTACCGGCAAGCGCATCGAGGTCCCGGTCAAACGCCTGCTGCAAGGAACCCCCCTGGAGAAGGCGGTCAACCCCGGCTCCATCGACAACCTCGCCCTGCTCGGCTTCTACGAGGACCTCGCCCGCAAACGCGCCTGACCCACTGGAGCATCACCCTCCGCATCCGCGTCCACGCCGCAGAGAGCGCCCCTGACCTGCGCAGACGCTCCCATCGCCGATCCTCGACCACCGGCGGCACCGCCGTTGTCAGTGCCGTCGGTTACGGTGAGTGAGCATTGATCGACCGCGCACCAGGGGGAAACATGGCGCACACCGACCACCAGACCATGCGACGCGTCCTGCGCCGCGAGATCGCCGGCACCATCGGCGTGCTCACCGACGAACACGACTTCCGCGTCATGCGGCGCTACCGCAGCTTCACCTTCGACGACCACACGGCCTACCTCCAGCAGATGGAGACCGTCCTGCGCACCCGCGCCGCCCAGGGCAGCCACACCACCCTCGCCCTGTTCGACCCCGAGGACTACGCCGCCTACTGCGCGGACACCGGCCTGGACCCGGAAGCCCCGGCCAGCCGCACCCGGTTCACCGCGGAACTCGCGGCCACCGGCCCCACCGTCCCCTACGACGGCCGACCCCTCGCCGACCTCCTGCCGGCCCTCGTCGACGAAGCCGTACGCCAGGCCACCTGGGAGTACACCACCACCCTCCTGACCCGCCTCGGCCCCTGCCCCACCTGCGGCGAGGACATCGGCAGGGCGGCCTTCACCCGCGCCGCCGACCTGGTGGTCCGCATCCTCGACACCGCACCGCCCGGTGACCGGCACCTGGTCTGCACCGTCTCCGCGGCCCCGGACACCCTCGCCGTCGTCCTGCACGGCGACCAGGACCCCCACGGCGCGTCCCGCCTGGACGAGGCCGAGGCCCTCGAGTTCACCGGCGTCCTCGCCCTCGGCCTCGCGACCCGCAGCCCCGGCGGACTCGTCATCCGCACCACCGCCCCCGGCACGGCCGACCAGGTCTACGGCTGGCGACTGCGCACCGGCGCCCTGGAACCCCTGACCGCGTCCGAGGTCTTCGACGCCTACTGCACGGACGTCGACACCGGTGACCTGATCTCCCCGGAGTCCAACGTCGACTACCGCGAACCCCCCGACCTCGGAGCGGACAGCACGGCACCGGACCACCGCCACTGAGACCCGGCGACGGCCGGACAGACACCGAGGGGCGCCCCACCCGAAGGCAGGACGCCCCTGACCCCGCACGCCGGAGGCGCGCCGGTACCGCTACTCGCCGGACAGCACCGCCTGAGCCGCGCCGCGCGCCTCCTCGGCACTGTCCGTCGCACGCGCCGCCGCCGCGGCCCGCTCGCACTGCGCCAGCGTGTACTTCGCCAGCGTGGCCCGGACGTAAGGGATCGACGCCGCACCCATGGACAGGGAGGTGACACCCAGACCGGTCAGCACACACGCCAGCAGCGGATCGGACGCGGCCTCACCGCACACCCCGCAGCTCTTGCCCTCGGCCCTGGCCGACTCGGCCGACAGCGCCACCAGGTCGAGCAGCGCCGGCTGCCACGGGTCCTGGAGCCGCGACACCGCACCCACCTGCCGGTCCGCGGCGAACGTGTACTGCGCCAGATCGTTGGTGCCCAGCGACAGGAACTCGACCTCCTGAAGGATCGAACGCGCCCGCAGCGCGGCCGACGGGATCTCCACCATCGCGCCGAACTTCGCCCGCAGCCCCGCCTCCCGGCAGGCGTCCGCGAACGCCTTGGCGTCCCTGCGGTCCGCCACCATGGGCGCCATGACCTCGAGATAGACGGGCAGCCCCTCCGCGGCCCGCGCCAGCGCGGTCAACTGCGTGCGCAGCACCTCGGGGTGGTCCAGCAGCGTCCGCAGGCCCCGCACGCCCAGCGCCGGGTTCGGCTCATCGGCCGGCGTCAGGAAGTCCAGCGGCTTGTCGGCGCCCGCGTCCAGCACACGCACGACCACACGGCCCTCGGGGAACGCCTCCAGCACCTGCCGGTAGGCCTCCACCTGCTTCTCCTCGGAAGGAGCGTTCTTGCTGTCGTCCAGGAACAGGAACTCGGTACGGAACAGGCCGACACCCTCGGCCCCGGCCTCCACTGCCGCCGGCACGTCCGCGGGCCCGCCCACGTTCGCCAGCAGCGGCACCTTGTGCCCGTCCGCCGTCGCACCGGGCCCGGTCGACGCGGACAGCGCGGCCCTGCGCTCGGCGGCCGAGGCCTCCAGCGCGGCCTTCTTCTCGTCACTGGGGTTCACGAAGACATCGCCGGTGCTGCCGTCCACGGCCACCACCGTGCCCTCGGCCAGCTCACCGGCACCCGGCAGCGCCACGACGGCCGGTACACCCAGCGCCCGCGCCAGGATCGCGCTGTGACTGGTCGGCCCGCCCTCCTCGGTCACGAAACCGAGCACCAGAGACGGGTCCAGCAACGCCGTGTCCGCGGGAGCCAGGTCCCGGGCCACCAGCACATAAGGCCGGTCACTGTCCGGGACACCCGGCATCGGAACGCCCAGCAGACGGGCGACGATCCGGTTGCGCACGTCATCCAGGTCGGCCACGCGGCCGGCGAGGTACTCACCCGCACCGGCCAGCAGCTCCCGGTACGCCGCGAAGGCGTCGTACACGGCACGCTCGGCCGTGCTGCCGACGGCGATCCGCCGGTCGACGTCCGCCATCAGTTCGGGGTCCTGCGCCATCATGGCCTGTGCCTCCAGCACGGCCTGCGCCTCACCTCCCGCCAGGTTGCCGCGTGCCGTCAGGTCGGCGGCGACCGCGTCCACGGCCTGACGGGCGCGACCCTGCTCCCGCTCCGCGTCCTGCGGGGGGATCTGCTTGGCCGGCGGCTCCAGCACCGCCGTACCCATGTGCCGAACCTCGCCGATCGCCACACCATGGCTCACGCCGACGCCTCGCAGCGTTGTCTCCATCTCACCCGTCTCCGATAGTGCGGCAGGTCCCGCCGCGGTGGTTGTGCTGTCGGCCGTCCTGCGACGGCACTGCCGTCAGTTCCAGGAGAAGAGGCCGTCGCCGGTCTTCACGTCACCGCTGTCACGGAGGTCGGAGAGGGACTCGGCGGTGGCTTCGAGCGCGACGACCGGGCACACCGGCGACTTGCCGGCGGCCTCGACCGACGCGGGGTTCCAGCGGACGATGCTCTGGCCGCGCCGCACGGTGTCGCCCTTGTCGACGAGCAGCTCGAAGCCCTCGCCGTTGAGCTGGACGGTGTCGATGCCGAGATGCGTGAGCACGCCGCGCCCGCTCTCGTCGACCACGACGAACGCGTGCGGGTGCAGGGAAACGATGACGCCGTCCACGGGCGCGACGGCCTCGGAGGGCTCGCGCACGGGGTCGATCGCGGTACCCGGGCCGACCATGGCCCCGGAGAAGACCGGATCCGGCACTGCGGCCAGTCCGATGGCCCGTCCAGAGAGAGGGGACGTCACGGTGATCATGGGAAGCCTCCCAGGAGTGGAGCTACTCGCGGGCCGTCACCGGTACTCCCGAACGGCGCGTTGAGCAGCAGGGTATGTCATGTGAAGTGGTGGTTCCGTATGGAAGCTAGCAGCTAGTGGTCTAGACCACCAACCCGGGAGATTTGCCCCTGCTCCAAGGCTCCGTGTACAGTCGTAACCCTGCTCGGGACGGAGCGGCGCGCAACAGTGTCCTCACCTGGCAGAACCCAAACTCGTCAGATCCTATCCCTGGATCTCCTTCTGCGTGCTCGCAGGGGAGTGGTCAGGGAGAGGGAAAAACCCTGGTAGAGTTTGAAACGCAAGACCGAAGGGAAGCGCCCGGAGGAAAGCCCGAGAGGGTGAGTACAAAGGAAGCGACCGTTCCTTGAGAACTCAACAGCGTGCCAAA